>CAYLZB010000019.1:0-26376 GCA_964388165.1 uncultured Flavobacteriaceae bacterium
ACATGGGATTTTTCGATTTTCTCACTGAAGAAATAGCTATAGATTTAGGAACTGCAAATACGCTCATAATACATAATGATAAGGTTGTGGTTGACAGTCCATCTATCGTGGCCCGTCACCGCACTACCGGAAAGATCATAGCTGTAGGGAAAGAAGCTGCGATGATGCAGGGGAAGACCCATGAGAATATTAAAACGATAAGACCTTTAAAAGACGGCGTAATAGCTGATTTTGATGCATCTGAAAAGATGCTCACCATGTTCATCAAGGAAATACCCGCACTTAAGAAAAAAATGTTCACCCCTGCATTAAGGATGGTCATATGTATCCCTTCTGGTATTACCGAAGTAGAAATGCGTGCTGTTAAGGAAAGTGCCGAAAGAGTGAATGGGAAAGAGGTCTATCTTATCCACGAGCCAATGGCGGCAGCTATAGGAATTGGAGTGGATATCATGCAACCTAAAGGAAACATGATCGTGGATATAGGTGGTGGAACTACAGAGATCGCGGTTATTGCTCTTGGAGGTATTGTTTGTGACAAGTCGGTCAAAATTGCCGGGGACGTCTTTACTAATGATATTGTTTACTACATGCGTACGCAACACAACCTTTATGTTGGAGAACGTACTGCTGAAAAGATAAAAATACAAATAGGTGCCGCTACCGAAGATCTTGAGGTACCACCAGATGAAATGAATGTACAGGGTCGGGATCTGCTAACGGGAAAACCCAAGCAGGTAAATATTTCCTATCGTGAGATCGCAAAAGCCCTCGACAAGTCAATCCTTAGAATAGAGGATGCTGTGATGGAAACTCTTTCACAAACTCCGCCGGAACTTGCAGCCGACATCTACAACACCGGGATCTATCTTGCCGGTGGTGGTTCCATGTTACGCGGACTTGACAAGAGACTTTCACAAAAGACCGATCTTCCTGTCTACATCGCCGAAGATCCTTTACGTGCAGTTGTACGCGGAACAGGAATTTGCCTGAAAACCCTTCACCGTTACAAGGGGATCTTGATAAAGTAGGAGTAATTTATGCAGCAAATAATAAATTTTCTTATTCGCAATAAGAACAATATACTATTCTTATTGCTGCTTTCCTTTTCCCTATTCTTGACCATTCAGTCTCATTCTTATCAAAAGAGTAAATTCATTAGTTCGGCTAACTTCCTGAGTGGGGGAATTTACAGTTGGACGAGTGACATCAACAGCTATTTCTATTTGGAGCAGTACAATTTACGCCTCCTGGAGGAAAATGAAAGACTGCGCACCCGCCTTGCCAGTTATGAGGATTCCCTGGAGGTGAAGTCTTATAAAGATACCAGCAGTTTTGATGCCGATTATATTTTTAGAGCTTCAGAAGTAATAAATAACAACTACGCCAAAGTTGATAATTATCTCACCCTTAAAAGCGGTGCCCGGGATGGAATTGAAAGAGATATGGGCGTTGTGACCAGTAGAGGGATCGTAGGTATTGTAGAAAATGTTTCCCCAAATTATTCCACAGTAATTTCCATTTTAAATTCCAATTCCAGGATCAATGCCCAGCTAAAAAGATCCAATCACTTCGGAACCCTTATATGGAACGGAGATGACCCTAATGTAGTACAGCTAATTGATGTTCCTTCTATTGCCCCAATAGCCGAAGGTGACACCATTATTACCGGGGGACGTTCTCTTATTTTTCCTAAAGGAATTCCTATTGGAGCTGTAAAGAATTTTTCACTCGATCAAAGCGAAAGCTATTACAACATCGATATTAGCTTATTCAATGACATGACCAATATAGGATATGTTTACATCATTGAAAATACACAGCAAGACGAAATAAGAGAACTTCAAAACCTTTCAAAGGATGAATAGTGTGATCGTTTCAAACACCCTTCGTTTTGTAGTGCTGCTTTTGGTACAGGTACTGTTGTTGAACAACATCAATTTCCTGGGTTATATAAACCCATACCTCTATGTACTTTTTATTATTCTGTATCCATTCAATGGAAATCAAACGCTTTTTATTTTCCTGAGTTTTCTTCTTGGGTGGGGAGTTGACATTTTCGAGGATAGTGGGGGGATCAATGCAGCAGCCTGTTTAGTAGCTGCTTATATTCGCCCGGCCATATTGCGCTTTTCCTTTGGTGTAAGTTATGATTACCAAACTATAAAGTTTTCAAGCACTCAACCGGGATCAAGAATAAGTTACGTCTTTATCCTGGTGCTGGTTCATCATTTCGTCCTCTTTTTGCTGGAATTTTTCAATTTTGCACACTTCTTGCTACTACTTAAGAAAACATTTTTTTCAGCATTATTTACAATAATTCTGGTCTTTTTGACGCTTGCTTTATTTAACAGACGATCCAGATGAGGAAAATTTTACTTTACATAATTGTCATCACTTCAGGGATTATTTTCCTTGCCAGGCTTTTTTACCTGCAAATCATGGATGACTCTTTTGTAGGGCTTTCTGAGAACAATGCTATTAAAGTTGTGTATGATTACCCTCAGCGAGGGTTTATCTTTGACAGGAATGGTGAGCTTCTGGTTTCTAATCAGCCGTCTTATGATGTAATGGTGATCCCAAGGAACCTGAAACCTTTTGACACCACAGAGCTTTGCAAGATCCTTAGTATAACTCCTAAACAGCTGGTAGAAAGGCTGGATAAAGCGAAGATCTATTCCCCCAGGTTACCTTCGGTTGTGATACCGCAGCTTACCAAAAGTGAATATGCCTATCTGGCTGAAAAAATGCGGAAATACGAAGGTTTTTATATCCAGAAGCGTTCCCTGAGAGATTATTACACAGAACATGGGGCAAATGTGCTTGGATACATCACTGAAGTCAACCAGCGTATTGTAAATGAGAACCCCTACTACCTTTCGGGGGATCTTATAGGTCGCCAGGGAGTTGAGGGCTATTATGAGGAGCTGCTGCGGGGAGTTAAAGGGGTAAAGTACATTCAAAAGGATAGGTTTAACCGTGATATCGGCGCCTATAAAGGCGGTATCTATGATACCCTCCCAAAAAAGGGAAAAGATCTCACAATTACTATTGATGCCGAGCTGCAAAAATATGGCGAGCTCCTAATGGAAAATAAACGTGGGGGTATAGTTGCTATTGAACCCGGGACCGGAGAAATCCTGGCTATGATCACAGCTCCCAGCTATGATCCTGCAGACCTGGTTGGTAGAAAGAGATCTGAAAATTTCACTAAGCTGTGGCTTGATTCCATAAACAATCCTCTTTATGACCGGGGTCTACTGGCAGAATATCCACCGGGATCTCCCTTTAAGACTATAAATGCTCTTATAGGGCTGCAGGAAGGCGTAGTTACTACCCACGACAGGTTCGCCTGCCATGGAGGTTACTTCTATGGGAGAGGCCGAAAAATGGGTTGTCACCCGCACGCCAGTCCGCTGGACATGGTGCCGGGCATCGCCCAATCCTGTAACGCTTACTTTGCCAATGTATATAGAAGAATAGTTGAGAAATACCCTACTCCACAGGAAGGAGTCGATACCTGGGCTTCACACTTAAAAAGCTTCGGACTGGGAGATTATTTAGGATCTGATCTTTCTACAGGTCGACCCGGTAAGGTGCCCACCTCCAAGTTGTATAATTCCGTTTATGATTATCCTACATACAAGTGGTTTTCTACAGCTACACTTTCCAACGCGATCGGCCAGGGAGAAGTACTTATGACTCCAATACAATTGGCTAATATGACAGCTGCAATTGCTAACCGAGGCTGGTTCTATACCCCTCACATCTTGAAAGAGATCGAGGGTAGCCCTATCAAGGAAGAAGAATTTACAGAGAAAAAGTTTACTACAGTAGATCCAAAACACTTTGAACCTGTAGTAGAAGGCATGCACCAGGTATATAAGGCCGGAACTGCTTCAGCTTTACAGGTGCCGGGAATTGAGATCGCCGGAAAGACAGGTACTGCCGAGAACTTCACGAAAGTCAATGGACAGAGAATGCAGCTTACAGATCATTCGATCTTTATCGCCTTTGCCCCTGTTGATGACCCTAAAATAGCCATTGCCGTATTTGTGGAGAACGGATATTGGGGTGGTAGGTATGCCGGGCGGATTGCCGGTCTAATGATCGAAAAATATATCAAGGGAGAGATCACCAGGAAAGATATGGAGAACTGGATCCTCTCGAACAGCCTGGAAGAAGAGTATCAAAAGCCATATAGCGGTAAGCCGTTTATGATCAATGATAACAAAAAATATGGCTGGACAGAGAAGAAGCCCATTAAGAATTAACAGGTAATCATGCCCAAAACGATTTCCCAGTTTGACTGGATAACCCTACTTATTTATTTCTTACTGGTAACTATAGGTTGGGTGAACATCTATTCGGCATCCCTCGACGATACCGCAGCATCAATATTCGATTTTGGACAGATCTATGGGAAACAATTAATATGGATCCTTTTAAGCGTCTTTCTTATTGTCATATTACTTTCCCTCGAGGCTAAGTTCTATGAGCGATTTGCCAGTATCATCTATATTATCTCCTTACTCTCCATTCTGGGGCTTTTCTTTTTTGGAAAAACTATTAACGGAGCTACTTCCTGGTACGCCTTCGGAAGTTTCTCCATTCAGCCGGCCGAATTCGCAAAGGTTGCCACAGCTCTGGCCCTCTCTAAATATATCAGCGACATTCAGACGAACATGCGCAATCTGGCCGACCAGTTTAGAGCATTTATCATCATTGCGCTCCCTGCCCTTATCATTCTACCACAACCCGATGCAGGTAGCGCTATGGTCTATGCGGCCTTTTTCTTTCCTCTTTACAGGGAAGGATTATCGGGAGTTTATCTTATAGCGGCAACAGTAGGCATCCTGGTCTTTGTACTCACCCTGGTCTGGAGCCCGGTTTGGGTTTCTATAGGATCAACTGTACTGGTCATCTTTTTATATTTCTTCCGGAAGAAGAAAAGGCCGGGCGCCATTGCCTACCTCAGCATTCTAATACTTGCAGTAGCCCTCTCCTTTTCGGTAGATTATATTTTTGAGAATGTTTTTGAACAACGTCACCGCGATAGATTCAATATCGTCTTAGGGAAGGAAGTTGACAATCGCGGAATTGGCTATAACACCAACCAGAGTGAGATAGCCATTGGAAGCGGAAGCTGGTTTGGAAAAGGCTGGACCGAAGGAACCCAAACCAAGGGTAATTTTGTTCCCGAACAGCATACAGATTACATCTTTAGCACAGTGGGTGAGGAATGGGGCTTCGTGGGAAGCGCTGTAGTAGTGTTTCTTTTTATCTTTTTGATGCTCCGCATCATTCATATGGCCGAGCGGCAGAAGTCGCAATTTAACCGTGTCTACGGCTATAGTGTAGCGGGAATTCTTTTTGTTCACTTTTTCGTGAATATCGGGATGGTCATTGGTATTTTCCCGACCGTTGGGATCCCCTTGCCTTTCTTTAGCTATGGAGGTTCAGGTTTATGGGGTTTCACCATTCTCCTGTTCATTTTCGTAAAGCTGGATTCGGACAGGATGTCTTTTTGGTAACATTTAGGTAATAGTACTCCGAATCAAGTATCGGGATCCTGGTTCATGCTCTCGTTAAGTTCATGGCTCTCATCGTTGCATAAAAGAGGACCATCCCCTACCTCCAGAGTTTATTCGAGTTTGTTACAGGAGTTATAGACCGAATTAATGAAATCTGAAGACCTCTCGTTCCACGAGCTAAAGTTGCCCTCTCAGAACCTAGTCTTTACTTCTCTAACCTGTTATAATCTATCTTCAGTAGTTGTTCCTGAAGCCTGGATACAAGCCAAAAAAAAGGGCTTAAAAAAGCCCTTTTTAAATAGTCTATTTTTCTTTTCCTTATTTTTTAATGTCGGCCACACTAGATTTCTTGATATTGTTCATCTTCATATCTTCCAGTACATGTAAGGCCTCTTCCATGTAAATGTCGCTGCTCAAACTCTTATGCCATCTCTGGCGCTTTTCAGCAAGAACAGTATCCACACTGAATAG
This sequence comes from uncultured Flavobacteriaceae bacterium, assembly GCA_964388165.1. GTDB lineage: Bacteria > Bacteroidota > Bacteroidia > Flavobacteriales > Flavobacteriaceae > Salinimicrobium. The sequence continues at coordinate 6,006 of CAYLZB010000019.1, forward strand.
TTCTTTTTCATAGGGAAGGGATTCAAAGCTAAGGTTCGATTGATATTCTGAGATCTTATCAAACTTTTTCGCCTGCTCCTCGTTAAGCTCCATTTCCCTGCTGTATGCAGCATAGTTGAGCGGGAAAGTGGTGTTATTACGTTGATCCCTTATCCATTCTGCATTTTCTTTTATAAGATCGATATGCTCGTTCTTAGCCATTCTCTTTTGGCTATTAGCAAGAGTTTCTTCAAAATCTATATATCCATCCCATTCCGTGAAAGATGCTGCCTGGATTTGATCCCATGGCAGTGGGTTTTTCTGGTCCTTTTCTCCAATGTCAATGAAAGAATAACGATCTGGCACCACTACATCACTCTTAACCCCTTCAAGTTGTGTGGAACCACCATTCACCCTGTAGAACTTTTGTGTAGTGATCTTTAATGCACCAAGGTCTCCCAGGTCACTATTCCTTACCCAACGGTTAAGGTCAAGTACGTTTTGAACTGTTCCTTTTCCATAGGTCTGTTTGCTACCAATGATCACAGCCCTCTTATAATCCTGCATCGCAGCTGCAAGAATTTCAGAAGCCGAGGCAGAAAGTTCATTTACAAGGATCACAAGCGGTCCATCCCAAAGTATGGACGGGTCATTATCTTTTAGCACTTCCTGACCTTCAAGTTTGGATTTCACCTGCACTATAGGTCCTTCCTTGATGAATAGACCTGCAATGTCAACAACAGTTTTGAGGGATCCTCCACCATTATTTCGAAGGTCTAGAACCAATCCGTCCATACCTTCTTTCTTTAGCCTTATGATCTCCTTCTTAACATCTGAAGCAGCATTTCTTTCAGTATAGTCTTCCATATCAAAATAGAACTTCGGCAGGTTGATCACTCCATAGGTTCTACCGTTTTTCTCCACCTTGGCAGCCTTTGCATAAGTTTCTTCGATCTCGACCACATCACGTACGATCTCTACTTCCTGAATAGTTCCATCCACTTTTTTAAGGGTAAGGGTGACTTTAGAACCTTTAGGGCCTTTGATAAGGTTTACTGCATCATCAAGACGCATTCCCACAACGCTTACCGCTTCTTTTTCGTCTTCTTGTTTTACTTTAAGGATCTCATCACCTACTTCTACTTCTTCTCCTCTCCATGCAGGTCCTCCAGAGATCACTTCCACAATTTTCACGTTATCGTTCTTCTTTTGCAAGCGAGCTCCAATTCCTTCAAGCTTTCCACTCATTGCCATATCAAAACGATCCTTGTCCTGCGGGGCAAAGTAGAAAGTATGTGGATCAAACTCCTCAACAATGGCATTTACATAAACCGAAAACCAGTCTTTTCTTTCAAGATCATCACTAAAGTCGAAATATTCTTCTAAAGAGTTCCTTGTTAGTTCACGGGCTTCCACTTCAAGTTCAGCATCTGTTTTGGCTGCATAGTCAGGATTGTTTGCCAGTTCTCTCTCCTGCTCTTTTTTCTTGTCGTAGAAATTGGAAATGGCCGAAAATTTAAGCTGTTTTCTCCATCTCTCTTTCATTTCTTCTTTAGAGGTCACATAACCACGTTTGCTGTAATCGGTATCAAGCTCCTCATTTTTATTGAAGTCAAAGGGTTCATCCAGTATTTCCCTATACATACCTTCAGCTTCATTCATACGTTGCATCAATCTCGTATGGGTGAGGTCAAAGAAACTGATCTCACTGTTCTTGATCTGATCATCCAGCAGAGTTTCATATTTTTTAAATTCCTCTATATCACTTGCATAGAAATATCTCTTCAAGGGATCAAGCCCCTCCAGATAATCCTTATATACTTCAGAAGAAAAGGAATCGTTCACCTCTTTAGCATCGTAATGTCCATTTTTGAGAACATAGGAGATCAACTCAATTAAGGTTTTATCTTTATTGGGGTCGTTGAATGTCTTGGTGGTAAAGCTGCAGGAAGCGGCAGCAAAGAGCAATACCAGCACCAGTAGTTTATAATTCCTTTTCATTATAGTTTGTATTTTCATCATTTGTACACCTCTACTACAGTAAAAACTATGCCAACTTCTATAGTCTTCCGGGTTTTTGTTAAATTACGAATATAAGTCTTTCCTCAGGAAATTAATTTAATTTAGCAGCCATAAAATTTTCATAAATGTCTCAGGAAAAACCGCTGATCTTAGTAACCAATGATGACGGAATAACCGCTCCCGGAATTAGGGCACTTATTGATGTAATGAAACAGCTGGGAGATGTAATTGTGGTGGCGCCCGATAGCCCCCAGAGCGGAATGGGACATGCCATTACTATTAGCGATACCCTTTTTTGTGACCAGATCACGGTAAAGGAAACCTATAAACATAAAGAATACAGCTGCTCCGGCACTCCGGCAGACTGCGTAAAGATCGCCACCCAGGAGATCCTGCACCGCAAACCCGATCTTTGTGTGAGCGGAATAAACCACGGCTCCAATTCTTCGATCAACGTGATCTACTCGGGTACAATGAGTGCCGCGGTGGAGGCAGGAATAGAGGGAATTCCCGCGATTGGTTTCTCCCTGCTCGACTATTCCCTGAATGCCGATTTTGAACCCTGCAAGAAGTTTGTAAAACGTATCACACGACAGGTCTTAAAACATGGGCTTCCAAAAGGAGTGGTCCTGAACGTGAATCTTCCGAAGTTAAAAGAGTCGGAGATCAAGGGGATAAAGGTATGCAGGCAGGCTAACGCGCGATGGGAAGAGGAATTCGACAAAAGAACTAATCCACAGGGTCGGGATTATTACTGGCTCTCGGGAAAATTCGTGAATGAAGATGAGGGGGAAGACAGCGATGAATTTGCCCTTTCGAAGGGGTATGTTTCTGTAGTGCCTGTACAGTTCGATCTTACCGCGCACCAATTCCTGAGAGATCTAAATACCTGGGACCTGAATGATTAAAAAAGAGATATTTATCGGCTTTTTTGCAGGTATTACTGCAAATCTCGTGGGGATGCTAATCTACATCCTTATCTTTTCTGAATTATCTATTCTGGATACATTGAAGGAATCTGTGCGAAGTGGTTTTATCGGTACCCTAATTACTGCAGGGGCTATCCTGAATTTTATTCCTTTCTTTTATTTCTTGAAAAAGGAAAGGACCTATAGGGCTCGAGGTGTATTATTGGCATCGATACTTGCAGCATTGGTCATTGCCATCATAAAGCTAAGCTGATATGAAGTACTACATAATAGCAGGAGAGGCTTCGGGTGATCTACATGCGGCGAATCTCATGAAGGCTCTTAAAAAAACAGATTCTCAGGCACAATTCAGGTTTTGGGGTGGAGATCTCATGCAGCAGGTAGGAGGTACCCAGGTAAAACATTATCGTGACCTGGCTTTTATGGGCTTTGCTGAAGTTATCCTGAACCTTCGTACCATTTTAAAGAATATCTCTTTTTGCAAGGAGGATATCAAGAAATGGAATCCGGATGTGATCATCTTTGTGGATTATCCCGGATTCAACCTGCGTATTGCTAAATGGGCCCGTAAGGAAGGATACAGAACTCACTTCTATATTTCTCCTCAGATCTGGGCCTGGAAGGAGAACCGCATTAAGGATATTCAGCGGGATATTGATGAGATGTATGTGATCCTGCCTTTTGAAAAGGATTTCTATGAGCAAAAGCATAATTATAAGGTCAATTTTGTAGGGCACCCGCTAATCGATGAAATAGCAGAAAGACCTACTGCTGACATCAAAAAAATAAAAGCGGAATATGATCTCGATGACCGTCCGGTCATAGCACTTCTCCCGGGCAGCCGGAAACAGGAGATTTCTAAAATGCTTGAGATCATGCTCAGCGTGACAAAAGATTTTAAAGATTATCAATTTGTGATCGCGGGGGCACCAAGTCAGGAAGAAGATTTTTACAGGCAATTCATCAAGAAAAAAAATGTTCACCTGGTGATGAACCGCACCTATGATCTCCTGGCAATATCTACTGCAGCTCTGGTAACTTCGGGAACAGCAACCCTCGAGACTGCTTTGCTTAAAGTGCCGGAAGTTGTTTGCTATAAAGGTAATTTCATCTCCTATGAAATTGCAAAAAGAGTGATCAATCTCGATTATATATCCCTTGTGAACCTTATTATGGAAAGAGAAGTCGTAAAGGAACTTATCCAAAGTGACTTTAACCGTCAAAACCTTAAGAAGGAGCTTTTGAAGATCCTGGACAAGGAAAACCGGAAGAAGATATTTTCAGATTACTATGAGCTGGAGCAAAAACTGGGTGGCAAAGGCGCCAGTGAAAAAACGGCCCAACTTATCTACCAAAAGATATCGGCTTCATGAAGATCCTGAAGTATACAGCCCTGCTCACCTTGATCATATCCCTGTCTTCCTGTGGCGCCAGGAAAGGGATCGAATCAGCGCCACAGATAGCTGAAGAAAAAAATACCGGATACGCTGAACTACCCGATTTTATTGATCTCACAGATGAGATCATAGAGGATCTTGAAGCGGAGACCTTTAACATCATTGATCACGCCCTCCGGTTTCTTGGCACCAAATATAAATATGGCGGGACAACTCCCGAAGGTATGGACTGCTCCGGACTTATCTACACCTGTTTTTTGCAGAATGAAATTGAGCTGCCGCGCTCCTCCAGGGACATGGCGCAGTTAGGCGAAAAACTTGATCTTCCCGATGTTAGAACCGGAGACCTGCTGTTCTTTATTACCGACAGGCGTAAAAAGAACATCAATCATGTAGGTCTTGTAGTGGAACTTGATGCAGATAACATCTATTTTATTCACTCCAGCACATCCCGGGGAGTAATAATTTCAGCTCTAAAGGAAAACTACTGGCGCGAACATTTCGTCATGGCGCGGCGCATTCTATAAATTCTTATCTTCGGATAAACCTCTGAAGCTAAAGAGCTTTGAACACAGCGATCATTAGACTTACCCTTGTTCTCCTCCTTGGGATCTGTAGTGGATTTTACCTCGAATGGTCGCCAAAAATGTCATTTTTTGTTCTCCTTTTCTTTTCCGGGATATTTCTCCTGGCATATTTTCGTGCAAGAAATCTGCTCTTCCCTGATAAAATCTTCGGAAGCAGTGTTTTCCTTCTCTTTTTTGTTTTGGGAGTTTTTGTCTCCACCATACATCTTCCTCAAAATCAGCCACAGCATTATATAAACCTAACCTCTTCAGAAGATATTTCCCTCCTGAAGCTCAGCATCAAAGAAAGCCTGAAGCCGGATCTTTACAACAACAAATTTACAGCTGAAATAAAGTCTGTAAACGGAAAGAGCTCTCATGGAAAACTCTTGCTACTCGTTCCAAAAGATAGTCTTAAAAAGCCTTTTTTGGAAGGTGAGGAATTGATCATAGCGGGAGAGCCTGTTGATCTTGCCGGTCCATTAAACCCTCACCAGTTCAACTATAAGGAATTCCTGGTCCGCAAAGGAATTATGCGGCAGGTAGATCTTGGAAAATCCGTATTCTACACACTGCCCTCTGAGCATAATAATATTCAAGCTAAAGCCGCTAACCTCAGAAGAAAGATCACCTCATCTTTAAGTGAAAGTGGATTTGAAAAGGATGAACTTGCAGTGGTCCAGGCTTTGTTACTGGGTCAAAAACAGGATATCTCTACCGAAACCTACAACAACTTTGCAGCCGCCGGTGCCATTCATATCCTTGCGGTTTCCGGCCTGCACGTGGGAGTGATCTTGCTGTTTCTTCACTGGCTCCTGGGGCCACTGAAGAGATTCAAAAAAGGAAAAATTGTAAAGACCCTTTTGATCATCATTTGCCTTTGGGGATTTGCTCTTCTTGCCGGGCTCTCACCCTCGGTGGTGAGGGCTGTAACTATGTTCAGCTTTATAGCAATTGGTCTTGAGATCAACAGGCGCACCAGCACGTTAAATTCTATTTTCCTCTCGCTGCTACTCCTGCTGCTTATTAATCCGCAGTGGATCTTTGAAGTTGGATTTCAATTAAGCTATCTGGCAGTGCTTTCCATAGTACTGCTTCAGCCGTTGTTATCGGGCCTCTACTTTCCCTCAAACAGGATCATTAAATATTTCTGGGATCTCCTAACTGTCACTCTTGCCGCCCAGGCAGGGATCCTGCCTCTAAGCCTATATTACTTTCATCAATTTCCGGGTTTGTTCTTTCTTACCAACCTGCTCATCCTTCCTTTTCTTGGTGTCATCCTCATTGGAGGGATCCTGTTGCTCTTTTTGGCAGTTTTGGACCTACTGCCCCACTTCATAGCCAGAGCCTATGAAAGCTCAATTGAATTGCTAAATGGAACGGTTAAATTCATTGCCGAAAAAGAACAATTTATTCTTAAGGATATCCCATTTTCCCTTCCTGAGGTCTGGGCCTGGTATCTGTTGCTGTTTTTGGTCTTCCTGTTGGCAAGGAATTATAGTTACAGAAATATTACAGCGGTACTGCTCTCTGTGGCAGTCCTGCAAATGGTATATATCTTCAAGAGAACAGAACAGGAAAATCAACTGATAGTTTTTCACAAAAGCCGAAACAGCATTATCGGGCAACTCCAGTTCAATAAGCTTAAGCTGTACCACAACCTCTCTGTCCCGGCTAAGGACTTGAAAATGATGAGGAACTTCAAAGTCGGGGAAAATGTAACCGGGCTGGAAGAGCAACCAATAAATAATATTTACTCTCAAAAAGGGCATTTTTTGATACTCATTGACAGTGCCGGAATTATACCTTCTCACCTCCCAACCAATTCACAATTACTTCTTACAGGGTCTCCAAGAATAAATCTGGAGCGGGTCCTAAAGCAAGTGAAACCTTCAGCTATAATTGCAGATGGCAGTAACTATCCTTCAGCTGTCAAAAGGTGGCGAAAAACTGCTAGAGAAAATGGCCTTCCCTTTCACTATACAGGGGAAGATGGGGTATATTATATAAAATAAAAAGACCTCACAGGCTTTTAAATCTATGAGGTTTCATAAAATCTTTAGATAATCCGGTCTTAATTAGAAACCGTGAACTCATTCTCAAAGGTTTCGGAATAAGCTTTAAAAGCTTCAGGGGAATTGATCTCCTTGTAATCCTCCCCCACGAACATCTTCAGAAATAATTCAAGCTGATGCGGAGTCCTGTAACCGGGAATGGGCCCAATGAGATTTCCTTTTTCGTCGAAAAATACGAGGCTTGGATATCCTGTGATCTTCATGGCCCGTGCAAAGTCATGCTGACTGTTGCGGCCTCTTCTGTTAGGATCGTAATTAGGGTTTTTGAAGGTCATTCCCCTGTAGGTCACTTCTTCGGTGCCTTCGGCATTGAACTTGACCGGATAGTAATTTTTGTTGATGTACTGAATCACATCCTGGTTTGAAAAAGTATTCTTATCAAGTAATTTACAGGGGCCACACCAGGTAGTATAGGCATCCAAAAAGATCTTTTTCGGCTTCTTCTTTTGTGCTTCAAGTGCCTCATTCATGCTCATCCACTTGATCTCCTGAGATACCACAGTGGGAGCCGCAAACATTAGAAATAATAAACCAAGTACGAGTTTCTTCATGTCTTTCTTTCTCCTTGCAATAGTCGTTCCTAATATAAAAAAATTACGCCCTCAAAGGAGGGCGTAAAATTACATTTTTGAAAGTTAACTATTTTACTCCATGCATTAATTTCTTAAGCAGAGGATTTAAAAGGGCTACCAGTACTCCGGCCGCTATGGGTATCAATGTAAATATTAAGAAAAAAGTTGAGAGACTGTATTGCTCACTGATCTCATCTATCATTCCTCCAAAAGAACCTGCAAGCTTGTTTCCAATTGCAATAGCGAGGTACCACATTCCAAACATAAAAGCGATCATCCTCGCAGGAACTAACTTACTAACATAAGAAAGACCAAGAGGAGAAAGACATAATTCCCCAAGAGTATGGAACAAATATGCTAAAATGAGCCATACCATACTCACTTTGGCTCCTTCGGCAATACCACTGGATCCAAAAGCCAGCAGACCAAAACCTACTCCAAGAAGGATCAAGCCAAAACTATATTTCCATGCTGCGGAAGGATTGTACTTGCTCTCCCACCATTTTGAGAAGAAAGATGCAAATACAATTATAAAGAACGAGTTGAGGATACTAAACCATGATACTGTTATCTCTGTAGCGTCCCCCTGAAATTCTCTTACCAACATCCATATTACTATAGCCCAGATGATCCCGAAGCAAACTACCAGCACAATGTTGGAACCAAGCACCCTTTTATAGGTTTGTTTCCATAAGAGGTAAAGCACCCATGTGATGATCATAAGCGGCACCACCGTAAGCAAGGTATTGAACACGTTAAAGATGGTCGCCCCGGTTCCCACCAGCATCCTGTCTACAGAGTCGCGGGCAAAAATGATAAGGGAGGTTGCCCCCTGTTCGAAAGACATCCAGAAGAAAACTGTAAAAAAGGCAAAGATGATCACAGCGATCAATCTATCCCGCACAATTTTGGTGTACCTGGAGATTCTTGTAATGACAAGAATTAAGAATAACGCCAGACCTATAAGAGCTAAGGCCAATGGCCCTGAAAAAGGTTCCCCTCTAAAGTCGAAAGGCATTACTGCCGGAAGTAAATTGAGATGCGCGATTCGGGAAACAGGGTCGTTGATCAAATACAACAATCCTATTACCGAAGTTGCAACTACAAGGATCTTATCAAAAAGTGTAAAGGGATTATGAGAGTGATCTTTTACACCCGATGCTTCTTCTTTAGCTTTTTCTTCAGCAAGCTTTGCTTTATCGGGTACTCCTCCTATGTTTCCAAAAAGAGGTTTTGCCAACCAGAATTGAAGGGTTCCAAGGAACATGAAGATTCCCGCGAGACCAAAGCCCCAGCTCCATCCTACTCTTTCGGCCAGGTAGCCGCAGAGCATCATTCCAAAGAAAGCTCCGGCGTTCACACCCATGTAGAAAATGGTATAAGCACCATCCTTCTTGTCCGGTTTGCCGTCATACATTTCAGAGATTATGGAAGTGATATTTGGTTTAAAGAAACCCGTTCCTATCACCAGTAACCCAAGTCCGAAATAAAGTGAGAATTCAGTCTCCAAAGCCATGGAAGCATGACCGAGGGTCATGATAGCGGCTCCAATGACCACGGCCCATCGATAGCCAGTGATCTTGTCGGCAATAATACCACCTGCAATGGGAGTTAGATACAGTAACCCTGCATAGGTTCCAAAAAGGGCTCCGGCGTTCTCTGCACTCCAGCCCCAGCCGGGATTATCAACCCCCACAATAGCCATTGTAAGGAAGTTGATAAGAAGTACTCTCATTCCATAGAACGAGAATCGCTCCCACATCTCTGTAAAGAAAAGAACAAACAGGCCGGCGGGATGGCCCAGGACTTTTGATTTAAAGAAATCATTCTCTGCCGCCGGAACGGTTGCTGCCATTATTTTCTTCTTTTATTTTCTTCTTTTTCTACAAGGTCTTCATCCCCAAGTTCGAAATTCTCCTGTTGAGGAAGTTCTCTCTCTTCGTCTTCAACTCCATGAGTAAGACGTTTCAATGGTTTAAGCATAAGCAGTACAAGTACCGCGAAGGCCACAGTGAAGATGGTGATACCAAGGAAGATGGTGCCGTCCCCTGCTTCCGAAGAAAATTCTCCCACGATCCCTGCTACTTTGTTTCCAAGTCCTGTAGCCGCGAAATAAACTCCCATCATAAGAGAGGCATATTTTACAGGTGCAAGCTTGGTGATGAAAGAAAGAGCCACCGGTGAGGAACTCAATTCCCCAATAGTGTGGAAAAGATATGCAAGCACCAACCAGTACATTGCTGAAGCTCCGTCGTTTTGGAATTCCATTGAGGCAAATACCATGAACACAAAACCCAGTCCCATAATGATCACACCAATCGCCATTTTGAAGATGGAAGATGCTTCTTTGCTTTTGAGTTTTCGCTTAGCCCAAAAATTCGCTACAATAACCCCGAAAATGATAATGAACAGGGCATTCAATGACTGGAACCAGGAGGCCGGCACTTCACTACCAATAAGCGGTAAACTAAATGGCAAAGACCTGTCTGTTTTCTCAAGGGCATAGATGTTCATTAATCCACCGGCCTGTTCAAAAGCTCCCCAGAACACGATCACCAGAATAAAGGAAAGGAGCATTACCACGTAACGGTCCTTCATAACCTGGGTAGTAAGATCTTTGTAAACCATAAGCATCATGGCCGTAACAAGGGTAAGGAAGATAAACAGGAATCCATATGCGATATCTTCTGCGAGAAGCCAGTAAATGGAAAAGGCCATTAGGAGCGCAGTGATCGTTAACTGTAACGGAGATTTAAATAGATCCTTGAACATTCCACCAAAGGAAGCACCTGAATCTCTTTCAGCTTTTGAAAGCAGGTTCCCAACTTCTCTAAGGTATTTTTGCCCCCATAGATACACAAGAAGACCAAATGCCATGGCTATACCTGCAAGACCGAAGCCCCAGTGCCATCCAATATTCTCACCTACGTATCCTACGATCAAACTCGAAAGGAAAGCCCCCAGGTTAATCCCGATATAAAAGATTGTAAATCCTTTATCGCGGCGAATGTCACCTTCTTTGTAAAGGCCTCCAACCATGGTAGAGATGTTAGGCTTTAGCATTCCAACTCCGGCGATGATCAACCCAAGACCGGTATAGAAGGCCCACATTTCCTCTACTGCCAGAATACCGTGTCCCGCTACCAGGATGATCCCACCCCAAAGAACAGCTTTTTTCTGACCCAGAAGTTTATCGGCAATGATCCCTCCCGGAATGGAAGCCACGTAAACCAGCATCGTGTACCAGCCGTATAGCGCTAAAGCTTCGGCATTGGTCCAGCCAAGCCCGGCATTACCGCCCTGTGTGGCACTAACAAGATAAAGTACCAGAATTGCGCGCATTCCATAGTAGGAAAAGCGCTCCCACATTTCAGTAAAAAATAAAACATAAAGACCTACCGGGTGACCGAATAATTCACGGTTTTGCGGTGCTGTTGTTGCCTGTGCCATTATAGGGATGATTTAATATTAGGATTAACTTTTAAATTTTCTTCAATGAAATTCGTCATGAGTGTATATAAATGAAGACGGGTATTACCTCCGTAAATTCCGTGATTCTTGTCGGGATAGATCGCCCAATCGAATTGCTTATTTGCCTGTACCAGAGCCTCTATCATTCTCATGGTATTTTGAACGTGCACATTGTCATCTCCCGTTCCGTGAACAAGCAGGTAATCTCCTTTTAACTTCTCAACATGGTTGATGGGAGAATTCTCATCGTAACCTGAAGGATTCTCCTGCGGAGTTGTCATATACCTCTCGGTATAGATACTATCATAGAACCTCCAGCTGGTCACAGGAGCAACTGCGATAGCCATCTTGTACACCTCATTTCCTTTCAGGATTGCATTTGAAGACATAAAGCCTCCATAGCTCCAGCCCCAAATTCCCATGTTATCCTCATCAATATATTCTCTCCGGCCAAGGATCTTTGCTGCTTCAATAATATCTTCCACCTCAAATTTTCCAAGTTCCTTTTGCGTTACCTTTTTAAAGGCAGCACCTTTAAAGCCTGTACCTCGCGGATCAATTCCTACCACTATGTAACCTTTCCCGGCCAACATCTGGTACCAATAATCATTTGTGCTGTTCCAGTGGTTACCAACTTCTTGTGATCCCGGTCCTGAATACTGAGCTACAAAAAGAGGATATTCTTTGGTAGCATCGAACTTGGGTGGTTTTATCATCCACATATTTAGGTCTTCACCATTTACTGGGAGCGTAGAAAATTCTTTAGGTACTATCCGGTACTCAGCAATTTTCTCCAGCAGCTCTTCGTTTTTCACGATCTCCCTTACCAGCTTTCCATTTTTTGCAAGATGAAGCGTAAACTCGTAAGGTGTGGTTGCGCTATTGTAACTATTGATGAAGTAGGTATAATCTGCACTAAAATCTGCACTGTTCTGCCCTACTTTTTCGGTAAGTTGTTTTTTGTTCTTCCCATTTGTCTTTACCGAGAACACATCACGATTAATGCTACCATTCTCTGTACTTTGGTAGAAAACAGTTTTGGTTTGGGGATCAAGCCCATAGTAGTTAGTTACTTCCCAGTTCCCCCTGGTAACCTGGTTCTTCAGCTTTCCGGTTTTATCGTAAAGGTAGATATGGTTCCAGCCGTCCTTTTCACTTGTCCAGATAAAACTATTATCTTCCAAAAAGGTCAAATTGTCGGTCACATCAACATAAGCTTCATCTGTTTCAGTAAGGACAATTTTAGCCTGATTGGTTTCAGCATTTACAAAAATTAAATCCAGCACATTCTGATGTCGATTCAATACCTGTGCACTCAGAACATTTGCATCATTGGTCCACTTGATCCGCGGAATGTAAAAATCTTCATAGTCTCCAAGATCAACATCCGAAACCTTTTCCTCCTCAAGATCATAGATGTGAAGGCTAACCTCAGAATTCTTTTCTCCGGCTTTTGGATATTTAAAAGTGGTTTTGGATGGATATAGATCCTGCCCATAGACATCCATGGAAAATTCAGGAACTTCAGTTTCATCAAACTTTAAAAAAGCGATCTTTTCGCCTGTTTTATTCCAGCGGAAAGCCCGTACAAAAGAAAATTCTTCCTCATACACCCAATCGGCTACTCCATTGATGATCTTGTTCCACTCCCCGTCTGTAGTTACCTGTGTAACCTCGCCGGAAGAAAGATCCTTTACAAAAATGTCATTTTGGTAGACATAAGCCACTTTCTCTCCATTGGGGGAAAGTGTTGGCTCCTTGATCTTTTCATCAGAAATTTTATGAAGTTGATTTGTCTTGAGATCATAGACATAGTAGATACCGCGGGTCGAGTGGCGGTAGATCGATTCTACTTCTGTTCCAAGAATGAGCTTGTTCTCATTTTCACTGAATTCATATCCCGAGAAATATGGAATTTCATTGAGATCCGCACTGTTTAGGATTGTGCGGGTTTTGTTCCCGGTTTCGTAAGAATATGCATCTATTGAGGAGGTGCCGGCAGCACGGTCGAAATTAAGAACTACATATTCCTTTCCATTTTTCAGGGACCGCAGGGATTCCATTCTTTCCTGGCGAAAAGTACCTCCCCAAATATCTTCAAGTGTAATTTCTTTTTTCTGTGCAGTGAGTACCGAGGTAGCTGAAAGAAAAAGGGCTATAAGCCCGTGAGTCAACTTCATATTATCGAGTAAAAAATTTGCATGCCAAGTTTAATAAAAATTCGGCTAAAAAACAGGCTTTCTCCTGTTAAATCATAAGAAGATGTTAAAGAAACCTGGAGCCGTTATCTCATTCTGCACAAAACTTCCCAAACCTCCTCACAAATTTCCCTTCCCTGCCTTATTTTATCCAGTAATTGTATCTTTAGGCTTTCAAATTCTATACAATGGTTGACCCAATTACCGGCTTTTCCAGGCTTTCAAAAGAGGAGAAAATTGAATGGCTTAGCAAGACCTATCTGGCCGGCAATAAAGAAGCAAAAAATATACTGAGGCAGTACTGGAATCCCGACTCCAGCCTGCAACAACTACACGAGGAATTCACTGAGAATACACTTTCCAATTACTATCTCCCTTTTGGACTGGCTCCTAATTTCCTGATAAATGACCATTTATACGCCATACCCATGGCTATAGAGGAAAGTTCGGTTATTGCCGCAGCGAGTAAGGCGGCAAAATTTTGGGGCAAGCGGGGCGGATTTAAAGCTGAAGTTCTGGGCACTCAGAAAATAGGTCAGGTGCACTTCATCTACCGGGGAGATGCCCACAAACTTCAGGAATTCTTTAATACTACAAAGCCAAGACTTTTAGAAGCCGTTGCTCCTCTTACCAGGAATATGGAAAAACGAGGCGGCGGAGTAGTGAATGTGGAGCTAAGGGACAAGACCGAACTATTGAGTGGTTACTATCAACTGCACTGCACCTTTGAGACAAAAGATTCTATGGGTGCGAATTTCATTAATTCCTGCCTCGAACGCTTTGCTGAAACTTTTGAAGCGGAAGCCAAGGCTTATGATGCCTTTGATGCCTCAGAAAAGGATATTGAGATCGTGATGAGCATCCTCTCCAATTATGTTCCCGATTGTATTGTGCGGGCAGAAGTTTCCTGCCCCGTGGAAGAACTTGAAGATCATGGCATGAGCGGAGAAGACTTTGCTTCGAAGTTCGTTCGGGCTCTAAAAATAGCTGAAGCCGAACCCTATCGCGCCGTGACGCACAACAAAGGGATCATGAATGGAATTGACGCTGTGGTCCTGGCTACAGGGAACGACTTTAGAGCAGTGGAAGCGGGCATTCACGCTTATGCCTCAAAAGAGGGAAAATACACAAGTCTTTCTCACGCCGATGTGCGGAATGGAGAATTCAGGTTTTGGATGGAGATCCCGCTCGCATTGGGAACCGTAGGAGGATTAACAGGATTACATCCGCTTTCAAGAATAGCTTTAGAGATCCTGCAAAAACCTTCAGCCGAAGACCTAATGAAGATCGTGGCCGTTACCGGTCTCGCCCAGAACTTCGCTGCTGTAAAATCTCTTATTACCACCGGCATTCAGCAAGGACATATGAAGATGCATCTCATGAACATCCTCAACCAGCTCAATGCCACACCTGCCGAAAAAGAGGTTTTGGTAAAACATTTTAAGAAGCACAATGTCTCCCACAGCGCAGTGGAAGAACAACTCGAAAAACTGAGAAACTAATGCAGAAGTTCCACAGCCACGGCAAACTATTGATCAGTGGAGAATATGTGGTCCTGGACGGCGCCACAGCCCTCGCCCTTCCTACCAAATTTGGGCAGACCCTGGAAGCAAAGGAGATACAGGCACCCATTATAAAGTGGAAAAGCATAGACAATCAAGGAAAGATCTGGTTTGAAGATGAATTCCGGATTACAGACATCTTCAACAACGAACTGCAAACGAAACAGGAAAATAATGAGGTGTCAAAAATGCTATTTTTGGCACTCCATTCGGCTGCAGGAATGAATTCAGAAGTTCTGAAGGATGGCAGTGGTTTCGAAGTAATTTCAAAGGTGGATTTCCCCAGAAGCTGGGGTCTTGGCACCTCCTCTACTCTAATCGCAAACCTGGCCAAATGGCTAAAGGTTGATCCATACAGGCTGCTTGACAGTACTTTTGGCGGTAGTGGTTATGACGTTGCAGTTGGAATGCATGGAACACCCATCACCTTTGAAAAACAGAATTCCGAAAATAGCATTTTAAAGACCTCTTTTGACCCTCCGTTCAAAGATCAGCTGTTCTTTGTTCATCTTAACCAGAAACAGAACAGCCGGGAGGCTATAGAACATTACCGCCGGCAAGACAAAGCTTCTCTTAAAACGACTATAGAAAAGATCTCTGCACTTACTCATAGTATGATATCCTGCACAGATCTCCTGGAATTCAATCTGCTTATCGAAGTACATGAGAATCTAATTTCCCGGCTTCTCGGTATACCGAAGGTCAAATCCAGACTCTTTTCCGAATTTCCAGGGGGAGTGAAGAGTCTTGGTGGTTGGGGTGGAGATTTTGTTTTGGCAACCGGCAGCTCCCAGGACATGGATTACTTTAGAAGAAAAGGCTACAGCACGATCCTGAGATATGACGAAATGATCCTGGATTAAACTAAAATCAGACTCAAAAAAAATGCCCTCAAAAGATCTTTGAGGGCATTTTTTTTATTGAAATGATCTTCTAGTAGAACCTTGCGCGGTTATCTTCGATCTCTGCAGCTTCTTCAAGAGCTTCAAAGACTTCGGTATTTACAGTTGTTCTACGTGCAGTAGCTTCTCTTGATGCGTATGGTCTGTAAGACTCCATTTGAGGCGCATCATTCTTTTGTAGCACTTTAATCACAAAAACTCCTTTTTCACCTGCAATAGGGCGACTCACTTTTCCGGTCTCCAGACCAAAAGCAAAGCCAACCACTTTTGGCTCACTACCCACTCCGGGAAGTGTAGGGCTGTTACGGTTAACTGCATTGGCAGTGTTTACCTGCACACCCTGGTTTTGTGCAATAGCCTCAAGCGTGTTGCCATTGATACGATTTTTTATGATGGCAGCTTTCTTCTCTTTCTGAAGTATAGGAATAACTGTTGAGGAAGCAGCTTCAGCAGACTTAAGTCCGCCTTTATTAACCGCAGTTACCTGAGCAACAACATAACCTGAAGGCACTTCAAATCTTCTGATATCTCCAACTTCAACATCGTCTTCAAAAGCCCACTGAACAATTCTTCTCTGAGCTCCTATTCCCGGAATGTTCTCTTCAAGTTGTTGAATTTCTTTTACCGGTCTTACTTCTTTACCTCCTTCTTTAGCAAGATCGCTAAAGTTTGCATCTTTTGCAGCCAGTTCAAACCTTGTAACTTCGGTAAAAAGTTCATTTGAAGTCTTTTCTGAAGGCTCAACTGCGCGTGAAACAGTTGCAAGCTTTACTGCCTTTTCTTTTTCGGTCTGCTCCTGAATATGTATTACGTGGTAACCGAATTGTGTTTCAACTACACCAATACTTCCTTCATTGTTGTTGAAAACAAAATCGTTGAAAGCAGGAACCATGGCTCCCGGTGTGAACCACCCCAATTGACCTGCATCCTCCTTGTTGGAAGCATCGGCTGAGAATTGAGATGCCATTTCGGCAAATTTATCCTTGTTATTTCTAACCACAGTAGCAAGACTATCGGCTAACTGCTGCGCCTCTTGTTTGCTCCTGGTCACCTGTCCTCCTACAGGAGAACCCTGCCATGCTACAAGAATATGTCTTGCCTGTGCAGAATCGGGGATTTGAGCAGTTTCAACTACCCTGGAGATCCTCCATGACCCATTGAACTTAAATGGACCGTATACTTCCCCTTCATTAAGATTGAAAAGAGAATCGGCGTGTGCAGCCGGTAACTGATTTTTAAAGACGAACCTGTCCTGGAACTTATCGTCTGATCTTTCGTTAACAAGAGTTTCCCAATCGCGGGTAGTGGCAAATCCTGCTACTGTATCATTAGTGTTACTGGCGGCGTTGAATTCCACCCTGTCATTAAGAAGACCTAAGAGCTCTGTTCTAACTTCGGCCTCATCTTCAGGAGAAGCGGCTTCTTCATAAAGAACGTATTGGATATCACGGGTAGCTTCAGTTTTGAATTTACCGGGATGAGCTTTGATATAATCTCTAATTTCAGATTTTGAAACTTCAACTTCAGCATCATCTACAGAAGTATATGGGACCTGTACAAATTCCATATCGACACTTTCGTTAGCAAACCTGTAAGCCTGCTCCCCTTCTAATAATGTAGCTCCTACTCCGGCTCTAACCAAATTAAGATAGATCTGTTCTCTGGCCGCTTCTCCAAGGTTTTTTTCATAATCAAGCCACTGCTGATAAGCTTGTGGAGAAGTAGATTTTATAGTAGCTACGTACTCTCTAAGTCTGGCCTCATCAAATACTCCTGCTTCATTAGTAAAATCGGGGTTATTACCCAGATCTCTTCTCAACATTTCCTTCACCTGGGCTTCTTCCACACGGATCCCCAGCTCTTCGAACTGCTCCTGAAGCAAAGCTTGTTTTACGTTCATCTCCCAAACACGGCTCACTGCCTGAGCAGTAGACGCATTGGGCCCCATGTTGCGCTGGACAGCCTCTACCTGCCTGGCGAACTGCTCTCTCTCGATATCTTCGCCATTGATGGTAGCAATTGTATTTTGTGATTTTTGGGAAACCATCCCTCCGTTCCTAATTACATCGGCCAAAACGAAAGAGAAAAGTGCCAAAGCAATGATCACGATCAGGAAGACCGAACGTTGCCTTATTGAATTTAATACTGCCATTATCTAAGTTGTTAATTCTAAAAATATAGGGGGCGAAAATAACGTTTTTAGCTTTATTAAAAAAACTATAAATCTTCAAAATGTAAGGAAATGATGGAAATTAATCCTGAGGATTTACAATGACCTCTACAAGCTCGATCCTGGTATTGGAAACCTCCTTGATATGAAAGGTGAAATTGTCTATTTCAACCACCCCATCCTTAGGCGGGATTTCTTCGGTGTGATCAAGAATATAGCCTCCTAAGGTCTCGTAATTCTCCCCGATAGGTATATCTAATTTGTAGGCTTCATTAAGATAGTCCACCTCCAGCCTTGCCGCGAACAAGAACTTATTCTCTTCCAGTTTTTCTTCGATCAAGATGACAGGATCATGCTCATCCTCAATTTCCCCGAATAATTCCTCCACGATGTCCTCTACCGTCATCATTCCACTCGTACCACCGTATTCATCAATTACAACTGCAATACTCTTTCTTTTTTTAATGAGGATATTTAGCACATCTTTTACTAACATGGTTTCGGGAACGAAGACCACCGGCAACAAAATAGACTTAATGGTAGACGGCTTTTTGAAAAGTTCAAAGGAATGAATATATCCAATGATGTCGTCAATGTTCTCTCTGTACACCAGGATCTTTGACAGACCTGTAGCTGTAAAGGTTTCCGCCAGCTCCCGGGGATCTGTGGTAATGTCAACAGCTACGATCTCGGTGCGGGGGATCATGACCTCCCGGGATTTCACTTCAGAAAATTCAAGAGCATTCTGAAAGATCTGGATCTCCGAATCCACCTCCTGGTCGTGTTCCACCTTCTCCATTTGTTCAGAAATATAATTTCCCAACTCAACTTTTGTAAAGGCCAGTTGCACCTCATCCCCCTGGGTTTTAAAGAAACGCTTTAAAACCAGATCTGAGATCCAGATAACAAAAGATGAAATAAAACTAAAGAGCAGGTAAAAAAGATAAGCGGGAACCGCGAAGAACTTAAGCAGGAAATTCGCATATATCTGAAAGAAGACCTTCGGAAGAAATTCTGCCGTGAGCAGGATAATAAGGGTGGAAATTATGGTTTGGGTAACGAGGCTAAGATCTGTAAGCAGGTACACCACGATCTCATTAGTGAAATTTTCAGGTGCCAGAAGTTCCATTAACAGGTCGCCCATAAAAAATCCATAGATCACCAGGGCAATATTATTCCCCACCAGCATGGTCGCGATGAACTTGGAAGGTTTTCGGGTAAGGCGGGTTAGGATCCTGGCAAGAAAATCATTCTGTTTCTTTTCGATCTCAACATGTATCTTGTTGGCCGATACATAAGCGATCTCCATCCCTGAAAAGAACGCTGACAGCAAAAGGGAACAGAGGATGATTACAATTTCAAAGGCCATAGAACCTATTTCTTACGGTTTCCATATTTATGCCTGAAGTGTCTTCTAAAAAAGAACATGAAAACACCTATAACTACAAAGAACAAGAAAAGATAGGCCTGGTTACGCTGTTCATCCCATATGGCAATTGCTTCGTAAAGAAAAAACGCAGCTGCTGCCAGATAGGCAAATTCAAAGAATTTGGAAAATTTCATCATTGTTTGTCTTCTTCTAATATTTGAACCCCGACATTGGACCTTGAACGGAAATTACTGAATTCCTGATTACTATCAAAACCCTGTCCTTCATTAAGCGCACCATTCTTGAACTGTATGATATTGGGACGGTCTGTAAAGACCCAGTTTCTACCTTGGTCCCAGTAAAGCTGATCTGCCATTAGTTTGGTGCTGTCACTTGTTACTATCACTACATTACCCTGCAGGTCAATTAACCCGGTTTCATTATAAACCACTCCGTAATCTGCAGTAACAGTATTTTTTTTTCGCTCCTCATCAAAGAATTCTACCATGAGCCCATTAGGAAATTCCCGGTAAGGAAATTCTTTATTGGAAAAGTCTCTCATAGTTTCACTTTTTAAAGTAGCCACTACCAGTCCGGAATCAATATACTTCAAATTGATGCCGGTACCAACAGATTGTGGAGCATCCTCAGGGATATCCATTTGCTGCACTCCCTTGAGATTACCTTCACATGAAAAAAGCATTGTCACAACAAGTGTTGTGACAATGCTCTTAAAAAATATCCTGTATGTGTAATACATATTACAAATTAGGTACGCGTACGCTTTCTCCTATCCAACATCCAATGTTGATGGTTTTACCCTGCATGTCGTTCTGGAAGATATCACTTCTCTGTGGAGCACGTCCTCTATAAGCGGCTGCAGTTTCATTGGCAGTACTGCTTATGGAAGGATCTACTCTCGCAGCTCTTTCAGCGTACTCGGCAGCTTTCCAGTATACGGCTCTCTTTTCAAAAGCAGTATTTCCACAGTTATTGGCACTTTGGGCGATCATGTTAGCGATCTGCAGATAAGCTCTACCTAAAGAAGGCTTTGAACTAATAGCTTTTCTATACATGTTTCTCGCCTGTCCAAACTGTCCTTTATCTTTCATGTTATTAGCGATTCTATAGTAGATATTCGCTCTCACTGAAGGATCTT
>CAYLZB010000020.1:0-26233 GCA_964388165.1 uncultured Flavobacteriaceae bacterium
GTAACTAATCACTAAAACCTTAAATTATGATACGATTAATCGTTATCTTTTTAATCATTGCAATTATTGCTGCCATCTTTGGCTTTGGAGGTATTGCAGAAGGTGCTGCCGATATTGCGCAGATCATCTTTTACATCTTCCTTGTTCTATTAGTTATAGCTTTGATAAGTAGGCTTTTTAGAAGGTAATTGTAGACAGTATTAATCCAATGTCATCATAATGGTTTTAGCGACCGGGGCATTGGATTTTTTATTAATTCAAAAAAAGAAAAATGAAAAAGATCGCTGTATTTATATTTAGTATGGTTTTTCTCGTTTCCTGCGGCTCTAGTCGTGTAGTGAATGAGGCAAGAGAAACTATGAAAGGGGACTGGCAATTGACCAGTATCACCTATCCCGGAAATAATCAAAATGTACAGGTTTCGCTCCTGGACAATATGCCTGCAAGATGTCTTGAAGGCAGTACATGGAACTTTATTGCGAATAATAATACCGGATCCTATGTTCCTTCCGGAATTAATTGTGATTCCAATCCCGAGTTCTTTATCTGGTCAATTAAAGAGGCAGGGATGAGTAATTATGATCTAATGTTTAAGCCTACTAATTCCGATCATAAATCTGAAATGGGCAATAAAGGTTACAGGATCAATCTTACTCAGCTTTCCGAAAGTCAAATGACCTGGGAACAAACGGTAACTTTTGAGGGAAAACCCTTTACGATAAGAATGAACTTTAATAAATAATTGAACTACTATGAAAATAAGACAAAACAGATTATTTGCCATTTTATTTGCCGCAGTCATGCTAATTGGTTGTGATGCGACCAGAAATGCAAGCAATAAACAAAAAGGAACCGTAATAGGTGCCACCGGTGGTGCCGTTATAGGTGGAGTTGTTGGTAACAACGTTGGTGAAGGAAATACCGCCCTTGGTGCCATTATTGGTGGCGTTGTAGGTGGTGCTGCCGGAGCCTACATTGGTGACCGTATGGACAAACAGGCCCAAAGGATCGAAGAAGAGATCCCCGGTGCAGAAGTTGAAAGAGTAGGAGAAGGTATCAACGTGACCTTTGATGAAGAAAGTGGTGTTTATTTTGCTACAGACAAATATGCCATTGAAGGACAATCACGGGAGGCTCTCCTAAAGCTGGCTAACATCTTCAAGGAATATCCTAAAACAAATATTCTTGTAGAAGGACATACAGACAGTACAGGTAGTGATGCCTATAACCTAACGCTTTCTAAGAACAGAGCGCAGGCGGTGACTAATTTCCTTACCAGCCATGGGATCTCGGCAAGTAGAATTGAAACTAAATGGTATGGTGAGTCGCAGCCAAAATATGATAACTCTACTGTTGAAGGACGTTCTAAGAACAGAAGGGTAGAATTAGCTATTGTGGCTAACGAAGAACTTAAAAAAGAAGCAGAACAACAGGCGGGCAACTAGATCCCGGTCCCACTTTAAAAACCCGGTTTTTGCCGGGTTTTTTTTATTCCGAAGAAATCCAGATGAAAAAAAAGAACATCATCATTGTTGGTGGCGGACTTGCAGGTTTGACCGCGGCAATTCACCTGGCTCAAAAAGGGCAAAAAATTACCCTTTTTGAAAAGGAAGCTTTTCCGCATCATAAAGTCTGCGGGGAATATCTTTCCCGGGAAGTGAAGCCCTATCTGGATGAATTGGAGATACCTCTTCATGATCTGCAGCCCAAAATTATCGATCGATTACTTTACAGCACCCCTTCAGGAAAAAGTATAGAGGTAAATTTGCCTCTGGGAGCTTACGGGGTGAGTAGATATGCTCTTGATGATCTTTTTTTTAAGACGGCAAAGGCTAATGGAGTAGAGGTACGGCAGGAAAAGGTGCTGAAAATTGAATTTTTGGAAGGTGATTTCAAGGTGTCTTCTTCGGAAGGTGAATATATGGCAGATTTCGTTTTGGGTAGTTTCGGAAAGAGATCGCTCCTGGACAAAAATCTCGACCGCGAGTTCTTTAAACGATCCGCTCCCTGGGTGGCAGTGAAGAGTCACTACAAGCTGAAGGATTTTCCCGATGACCTGGTGGCATTACACAACTTCAAGGGAGGCTACTGCGGAATTTCAAGAACAGAATCGGACAATGTAAATGTGTGTTATCTGGCTACTTACGAAAGTTTCAAAAAATATAAGGATCCGGAAAAGTTCAATGAAAAAGTACTGCGGAAAAACCCTTTTTTGGATAACTTTTTTGCTGAAGCTTCTCCCGTATTTGAACAGCCACTTACAATTGCACAAATATCCTTTCAAAAGAAGGAGGCTGTTAAAGATCACGTGTTGATGATCGGGGACGCCGCAGGATTAATTCATCCACTATGCGGTAATGGGATGGCCATAGCCATTCACAGCGCCAAAATAGCTTCCGAAGAGATTTTGCACCACCTAAAAATCAGTAACAGCAGGAAAGAAATGGAAGCGGCATATAAAGAAAGATGGGAGAAGATATTCAGCAGAAGGTTTACCACGGCTGCCTGGCTTCAAAAGATCCTGCTAAGGGAGAATCTTGCCGAAATTTCCCAGGCGCTTATTTCCACTATGCCTTTTCTGCTTCCAAAGATCATTAAGCAAACCCATGGAGAACCTATTGCCTAATGGTAGATACCCGGAACAGATCCAATAAAAAAGAGATCATGGATGATCTCGATATGCAGGGGAATGAGCTTGCAAAGACCCTGAAGGACCTTGATAAGGTAAATCGCCTGCTGGGAGGAAACAATATTACTGTAGAAGGCGTAGAAAAACTGCTGAAGAGTTGCTGTTACAGGAGACCGGTGAAGATCATTGATGTTGGCTGCGGCAATGGTAGCATTTTAAAGCAGGTGGCTAATTACGGCCGAAAAACCGGTAATGAACTTCAGCTTTTAGGAATTGATGCTAATGAGAATGCAATGGAGATCGCCGAAGAAAATCTTTTAGATTACCCCGAAGTCTCTTTTAAGGCTATGGATGTGTTTTCAAAGGAATTCAAAGCCCTCGAAGCAGATATTATTTTATGTACCTTGACACTGCACCATTTTTCAAATGATGAAATCGTGCGGCTCATGCAAATATTTACCGAAAAGGCCGGGCTGGGAGTGGTGATCAACGATCTCAAGAGAAGTAAAAGGGCTTACTACCTTTTTCAGGCTTTTTGCACAGCTTTTGGAATCAGTGAGATCAACAGGGAAGACGGTCTTACTTCCATTCTAAGAAGCTTTAAAAAGGATGAGCTTAAAGCTTTTGGGAAGGATCTGCAGGTGAGCCGGCAGGAGATCAACGAAAAATGGGCTTTTAGATATCAATGGATCTTATACAAATAGAAAATTAAGAATGAGTGTTAGAATTACTACTGTAGCAAAACAGCTTCCCCCATATTCACGCGAGACCGCCGAAGTTATTCCTTTCGTGGAGACCTGGCTGGACGGGCAGGAGGAGAGGTTTAAAAGAAAAGTGATAAAGATCTTTGAAGGAGCTGCCGTAGATAAAAGATATTCCATCATGGAACCTTCCGAAGTTTTTACAGCGACTTCTTTTGAAGAAAAAAACAATATCTACGTCCGGGAAGTAAAAAAGTTAGGTTCCGGGGTCCTGAAAAAGGCATTGGAGCAGTCCGGTTGGGAAGCAGACTCAATTGATTATCTAATTACGGTAAGTTGTACCGGCATCATGATCCCATCCCTTGATGCCTATCTCATCAACGAATTGCAGATGAAGCAGGATGTACTTCGGTTGCCCGTCACCGAAATGGGTTGTGCTGCAGGAATTTCAGGAATGATCTATGCCAACAACTTTTTAAAGGCGAATCCGGGGAAAAGGGCTGCTGTTATTGCGGTTGAGAGTCCTACCGCAACTTTCCAGCTGGAAGATTTTTCCATGGCAAACATGGTAAGCGCCGCGATCTTTGGGGACGGTGCTGCATGCGTGCTGATGTCTTCCGAAGAGGATGCAAAAGGTCCAAAAATTATCGGGGAAGATATGTATCACTTCTTTGACGCTACCCATCTCATGGGTTTCGATCTCACCGACCTCGGATTAAAAATGGTCCTGGATCCCGCTGTTCCCCAAACTATAGCCGATCATTTCCCTCAGATCATTCATCCTTTTCTTGAAAAGCATAATTCATCCATTGATAAGGTGGAGCATTTGGTCTTCCATCCCGGAGGAAAAAAAATAGTGCAGACGGTTGAAGATCTTTTTGGTAAATTAGGTAAGAATATAGATGATACAAAGGAAGTACTGCGACTTTATGGAAATATGAGCAGTGCTACGGTACTTTATGTTTTGGAAAGATTTCTAAACCGGCCCATAGAAAAAGGGGAACAGGGGCTTATGCTAAGCTTCGGCCCCGGATTTTCGGCCCAAAAAATATTACTTGAATGGTAAAGGAGTTTGAAGGAAAAGATTATTGGGCTCTCGTGCTTGGCGGTAGTAGCGGTCTTGGTTTTGCTTCGGCCAAAAAACTGGCAGAGCATGGGATGAACATCCTTGTGGTTCACCGCGACAGGAAAGATGATCTTCCCGAAATCAAATCGGCTTTTGATGAGATAAGGGAATTGGGAGTGAAGTTGCATTCCTTTAATAGAGATGCTACCAGGAAAGACCGTAGAGAAGAAATAAGGCAGGAAATGCAGGAGATCCTGGGAAGTTCCGGAAAGGTGCGAACCATGTTGCACAGTATTTCAAAAGGGAATTTAAAATCCATGCTGGGAGATGAGCCAACGCTTCGCAATGATGATTTTCAGCAAACCATAGATGCCATGGCCATTAGTCTTTATGACTGGTCAAAATTGATCTACGATGCCGGTCTATTCGCAAAGGATGCACGAATCCTTTCTTTTACCAGTGAGGGTAATACAAAAGCCTGGAAAGATTACGCAGCAGTTTCGGCAGCCAAGGTAGCTTTAGAGGCCATAACCCGCAGTATCGCGCTGGAATTTGCTCCTGAAGGTATTCGGGCGAATTGTATTCAGGCCGGGGTGACAGTAACAAGATCTTTAGAATTGATCCCGGGTTATGAAACTTTGAGACAGCACGCTTTAAAAAGGAACCCTTTCAAGCGGCTTACGACTCCGGCAGACGTTGCCAACGCCGTCTACCTGCTTAGTAAAGATGAAGCGAGCTGGATCACGGGAACAGTGATCCCTGTGAATGGAGGGGAACACCTGAAGTAGTTATTAGTTAAGAGTTAGGAGTTAATAGTTAAAAGTTTGGAGCATAGAAAGTTTGAATCTGAGACCTTGAACCATAAGGATATCATAGATCTTTTACCATATTCTGAACCGTTTCTGTTCGTGGATGAATTGGAAGAGGTATCTCAAAATGGCATTATTGGAACCTATACATTTCCCGATGACAGCTTTTTCTATCGGGGTCACTTTAAGGACAATCCTGTAACACCGGGGGTCATCCTGACCGAGTGTATGGCTCAGATTGGAGTGGTTTGCCTCGGAATTTTTCTTCTGAAAGACGAGACTAAGGAAGATTTAGGAGTGGCCTTATCAAATTCAACAATAGACTACTACTTACCGGTTTTCCCGGGAGAAAAAGTGAAGGTGGTTTCTGAAAAAATATATTTCAGGTTCAATAAATTAAAGTGTAAAGTGAAAATGTTTAATGCTGAAGGAAAGCTGGTGTGTAAAGGAGAGATTTCAGGAATGATCAAAGCCGATGAATAGAAGAGTAGTGATTACCGGAATGGGCGTTGCAGCTCCCAATGGAGTAGGGCTTGAAGCATTTTCTGAGGCTCTCAAAAAGGGCCAAAGCGGAATAAGATTTCACCCGGAACTTGAAAGACTGAAGTTCAGGTGCCAAATTGCAGGTCAGCCGGAAATCCCTGAGGAAACTCTCAAGAAGTATTTTACAGATCTCGAGCTTCGGGGGCTAAACAGCAGCGGGATCGTTTATGGAATGATCTCGGGTATTGACGCGTGGAAGGATGCCAACCTACCTGTAGGCCCCGAAGTGGAAACAGACTGGGATAACGGGATCATTTTTGGCACCGGGATCCTTGGAGTAGACAAATTTCGCGAGGCGATACATTTGATCGATGATAAAAATACGCGCAGGCTTGGCAGCACCAGTGTTATTCAAACCATGGCCAGCGGCATTAGCGCTTATTTGAACAGTAAACTCGCCTGTGGAAATCAGGTGACCACTAATTCTTCGGCCTGCACAACAGGGACAGAAGCCATTCTAATGGCAGCTGAAAGAATAAGGTCAGGTAAAGCTATAAGGATCCTCGCCGGGAGTTGCAGTGACAGTGGCCCGTACATATGGGGAGGTTTTGACGCCATGCGAATCCTCCCTTCGAAGTATAACGACAATCCTGAAGCGGGTTCAAGACCTATGAGTGAATCGGCTGCGGGATTTGTTCCGGGAAGTGGGGCAGGGGCATTGGTGCTGGAAGACCTGGAATCGGCTTTGGAAAGAGGTGCAAAGATCTATGCTGAAGTCCTTGGCGGACACATCAACAGCGGCGGACAAAGGAATAAAGGTTCCATGACGGCTCCAAATTCTGAAGGTGTAAAAAGGTGTATCCAAAATGCCATTTTTGACGCCGGAGTAAGAGGCGACGAAATTGATAGTATCAATGGACACTTGACCGCAACTAATATGGATGCCACAGAAGTGAGAAACTGGAGTGAAGCATTGGATATATCGGGAAAGGACTTTCCCTACATCAACAGCTTAAAAGGTCTCACCGGTCATTGCCTAAGTGCTGCCGGAAGTGTTGAAAGTGTTGCGAGTGTTTTACAGATCTCTAATGATTTCATTTTTGGAAATATAAATTCTGAAGACCTGCATCCCGAGATCGCAGAGATCGCGACAAGAAAAAAGATCCCGCAAAAATCCATCTTTAGAGAGGTTAATAAAGTTGCGAAAGCAAGTTTTGGCTTTGGAGATGTCAATGCAGTTGTGATTTTTAGTAAATTCCGGTCTTAGTGGCCAGAGGAAAAAGGACAGTGAGATCATCTAAAAAGAATTTTAAATTTTGAATTGTGTATGGAAACAAATGAGATAATTTACTGCCTCAAAAAAATTGTAAAGCCTTACGTACAGAATGATCTGGCTTTTCAGGAATTTGGAAAGGACACAGATTTTATTCAGGACCTGGAGATCAATTCAGCCAATCTCGTCGACATTGTCCTGGATGTGGAAGACGAATTTGACATCGCCATAGACAACGATGCGATGGACAACATGCTCACGGTAAATGATGCTGTGGAGATCATCAAAACCAAACAAAAGGAACATTGATAGGTAACGATGTGGTAGACCTGGAGCTTGCGGACCGGCAGAGTGACTGGCGACGCAACGGCTTTTTGGAAAAGGTTTTTTCAAAAGACGAACAGGAGATCATCACCACATCACCAAACCCCAACCTGGTAGTCTGGCTTCTTTGGAGCATGAAAGAAGCTGCATATAAGGCTAATCAACGGGAATTGAATTTACCCCGCCGGCTCAATTGGCTGGCACAGGAATGCAGAATTTCAGATCTTACTTCAGCCAGGGCTTTTGGCACAGTTAATATTTCAGGGGAGATCTATCACACTTTTTCAGAAATAACTTCAGAATATATACATACTTCCGCAGAAAGATCTCCCACATTGGGTGTCAAAAATGCCATTTTTAAAACCTCTTCTTCCGAAGTAAAGCAAAGGATCCTGGAACAGGTTGCAGATCATTTTCAGATTGAAAGAAATGAGCTTAAGCTTGAAAAAGATGCCTTTGGAATGCCTTTTTTAAGTGGAGACAACAGCTTCTCTTTTAACCGCTTTTCTCTTAGCGGGCATGGCAAATTCTACGCTTACAGTCTCTCGTTAATTAACTGTGAAACATCAGTTAAACAGTCTTAATGACTTTGGACGAGTTTTGGTGCAATTGTATCTTTAATTGAATCCAAAAACGAAATAAATGAAGTCTGTAGATAAGAAAGAAGTTATTAGCAGCCAGTCGGCTGAATTTATTCAACAAGCTGAAGCCGGAAAATTCCACAAGATGATCCCGGATACCTTTATAATTAAGATGGATGATGGTGCCCAGGGATATGCCATAAGACATTTGAACAGGCAGGATATGCTCCTAATTGATACTACTGCATCGGGAGCTAAGGAAGGTATTAAACACCTGGTCGAAGAAGGCTATAAGATCAAAGGGATCCTGGTGACACATAAGAATGCACTGCAAAAGACCTATGCACCTTTAAAGGAAATCTCTGAAGATGCAGGCGGTGCTCCAATTTTTAGTCATCCGGTAAATAATACCAACCTGGACTTTAATGTGCGGGATATCAACGGCAAAAATGACATTTTTAAACACTTTTCTATAGAGCTTACAGATTTCCCTTCCAAAAGTGGTGAAACAGCGGTTATTTATACAGAGATCAACAACGGGATGATCTTTGCCGGAGATACGGTAGAAGCGACTCCTTACGACCGCGAAGGTGACGAACTGAAAAGAGCAGATACCGGAAGTGAGAATAAAAATCGTGGTATTGCAGAGAACTGGCGGACCTATGTAAGGGAATTCCGGTATTTCTTTCCATATAAAGGAAAACCAAAATTCAATCTTACTGAAGGGCAACAAAAGGATCTGATCGTAAAACTGGGCAGCACCGGGGAAGGTGGAAATAATCCAAATCTCTAGTCTGCATTTAAATTTTAAACAGAACAACCGCTGCAAGCCCTGGTGTTTTGTGGCGGTTTCTATTATAGGAGAGGGCTATTCCCTAGAGTACTTTCGCCTTGACTTCAATTCTCCGGGTTTTTTAACAAGAGGATTCCGGTGAAGGTATATGGAAGGTGCTTTTCGGGTAGTCCTTTTTTAGTTTATAATATTCCCTGAGCTGTAAGTATAAGATATTGTTAAACCACCCGCTATTCCATGCTAATTTTAATAATTTAAAAGGAATTAAATCTTCACAAAAATGTCAAAACTCAACGTCACTCAAAAATTGATCAAAGAGCACCTTTTAAAGGGGGAAATGACCCCCGGAAAAGAAATAGGAATAAAGATCGACCAGGCTTTACTTCAGGATGCTACGGGAACGCTTGTACAACTGGAACTGGAGGCAATGGGACTGGACAGAGCCAAGACAGAAGTCGCTGTGCAGTATGTAGATCACAATCTATTGCAAACAGATTTTAAAAATGCAGATGACCATGCATTTTTGCTTTCAGCTTCTCAACGGTTTGGGATCTGGTACAGCAGGCCGGGTAACGGAGTAAGTCACCCGGTACACATGGAACGTTTTGGAAAACCGGGAAAAACCATGGTGGGATCAGATTCTCACACTCCTGCAGCAGGATCTTTGGGAATGCTCGCCATTGGTACAGGAGGACTGGATGTGGCAGCTGCAATTGCCGGTCAGCCATACTTCGTAAAAATGCCGCAGGTGATGGGCGTGAAGCTTACAGGAAAATTGCCCGATTGGGTGAGTGCCAAAGATGTGATCCTGGAAATGCTCAGGAGATATGACGTAAAAGGAGGAGTAGGGAAGGTAATAGAATATTACGGACCGGGATTGAAAGAGCTGAGTGCGATGGACCGGCACGTGATCGCCAATATGGGTGCAGAATTGGGGGCAACCACCACAGTCTTTCCAAGTGACGAAATGACCAGAAAGTTTTTAAAAAGTCAGGATAGAGAAGAGGACTGGACAGAATTGGTAGCCGATGAAGGTTGTTCCTACGATCTTGAAGATGAAATTGTGCTTGATGAGCTTGTTCCTCTTATTGCCAAACCTACCAGTCCCGGGAATGTAGTTCCTGTAAGAGAGGTGGAAGGTATGGAGATAGGGCAGGTGGTGATCGGATCATCGGCTAACCCGGGAGTGCGGGATTTCTGGATAGCAGGAGCTATTGTTGATGGTAAAGCAACAAGAGAGGAAGTCTCTTTCGATATAAATCCTACTTCAAGACAGGTGATCCAAAATTTGATCGCCAATAAAGGATTCGAGAAACTCATCGCTGCAGGAGCACGCTTCCACCAGTCAGGCTGTATGGGATGTATTGGAATGGGGCAGGCCCCGGCTTCAGATACTATCAGTTTAAGAACGATGCCGCGGAATTTCCCCAGCAGGTCGGGAACTGAAGACGATCAGGTCTATCTGTGCAGCCCTGAAACAGCAGCAGCTTCAGCTTTGACCGGAAAGATCACAGATCCGCGTGACCTGGAGAAACTATACGATATGAAATATCCAAAATATGAGTATCCCGAAAAAGAGCTGATCAATACCATGATGCTGGTAAAACCACCGGAGGATGGTTCTCATGTGGAGCTTAAAAAAGGTCCCAACATTAAGTCGCTTCCGTACATTGAGCCCTTAAAGGAGAGCTGTGACGTACCGGTCTTGCTTAAAATGGGAGACAATGTCTCAACAGATGAAATTCTGCGGGCAGGAGCAGAGGTACTTCCCTTTAGGAGTAATTTGCCCGAGATAAGTAAGTTCTCCTATTCTGTCATTGATGACTCCTTTTATGACAGAGCGCTGGAGGCCAAAGATCACTATGGCGGACATATAGTGGTAGCAAAAGATAACTATGCACAGGGATCGAGTAGGGAACACGCAGCCCTGGCCCCTAAATATTTAGGACAGATCGCTGTAATTGCAAATTCCTACGCCCGAATTGCGTGGCAGAATCTTGTGAACTTCGGAATTCTTCCTTTAGAATTCATTGATATCGCCGATTATGACAAGATCGAACAGGGTGACCAGGTGAGTCTCCTAAATTTAAGGGAAGATGTGAAGAACAGGAACAATATAAAAGTTGTGATTGAAAAGAGTAATGGGAAGACTGTCGAGATCGAAACTAAACACAGCATGAGTGACAGGCAGATCCAGGTGTTGCTCAAAGGTGGAATTATTAATGAATTCAAGGAGCAGCTTAAAAATAAAGATGTTAATGCCGTTAAGGAAAATACAGTGACCGACAATGAGCGGAAACAGGTAAAATAGGCATGAGGTGAAATAGAGACAGTAAAAGGTCCCGAAATCATTCGGGACCTTTTTATAGGTTTATAGTTTGGCAACAACACAAGTTGTTTGATTTTTAGTACTTTAGAGTAAAACAATAGATCATGAAAAAGTCCTTTGGAATGCCGGGAATAATTGTGGTAGTAGTAATGATCACAGGATCTTTCTTTTATTCCTGTGGTAGTGCGAACCGTGACATGACAGATGATCCGGAATACAGAGCTATGGTGGAAGATGTAAGTGACATGGAGTTTGAAATAGAGAACGAGTGGGCCAATCCCACACAATATGCCAGAGTTAACTTATTAGGAAATCCAAACCGCATCAAATTTGAAAATGATAGCGTAGACGTTTATCTTCCTTTTTTTGGAGAAAGATATGCAGGTGGTGCTTATGATCGGGATGGCGGAGCTATTCAGTTTAAAGGAGTGCCTCAGAATTTAAAAATTCAGGAAAATCCTGAGAAGGGGACTGTGAAGGTCTCGTTTGAAGGCAACAGAGATACAGAGAATCTGGACTTCCTCATAACTATCTTTTCAAACGGGGTGGCGCGAACGTCAGTAACTTCTACTCAAAGGGAGACTATCGTGTACGACGGGAGATTAATAAATCGATAAGATCTATGGCCACGTTAAAAACCAAACCTACAGAAGCCAGTGTAGAAGATTTTCTGGATCAGATAGAAAATGAACAGCGGAAAGCTGATTGTTTTGAGCTTTTACAAATCTGTTCTGAAGTTACAGGAGAGCCTGCAAAGATGTGGGGTGAGAATATGGTGGGCTTTGGAAAATATCATTATCAATACAAAAGCGGCCATGAAGGTGAATGGTTCCTCACCGGATTTTCCCCGAGGAAACAGAATCTTACAATTTACATCTTGGCAGGTTTTCAAGATTACGAAGATCTTTTAAAAGATCTGGGGAAACATAAAACATCATCCTCATGTTTATATTTAAAGAAACTGGATGATGTCGACAGAAGAGTTCTAAAAAAAGTGATCGCGGCGTCTGTAGAGGATATGAAGAGGAGATAGCGGTAAAAAGGATATTCTTATATTTTCTATTTTACATAATATAAATTATAGTGCAAATAGATATTTATGATATTCTCTTCATGAGATCCATTTAGGACTAAATTGGACTTCTATAGGCATATTTACAGCAAAGTAACCGCTCTAAAGAGAAAACCTTGATCTGAAGATTTTGAAGAGCTTTTCCCATCAGGTTTTAGATCTGCTCTCAAATCCAACTTCCCGGAATTAAATTTTGATCCTCATCAGCAGCAGTAATTATTCCTGCTCGTAAAAATTTAAAATCTCCTAAATCCGCTTCGGGCATCCTTAATAAGAACTACGCAGATTTCCGAAATTTACCTACCTTAACAGTCCTAACAACTAAAAATCAAAGAATGAAAAACAGATTTCTAAAGCTGTCTTCTATTCTCTTATTTTCCGTTTTTTCGGGAATAAGTGGAATCCAGGCTCAGGAACTTCAAGGATCCTGGGAAGGCAAATTGAATGTTCAGGGCAATGAATTACCCTTGAAATTCGACATTTCCAAAGAGAACGATTCTCTTACAGGAACTATGGATAGTCCGCTGCAGGGCGCTTTTGGGCTTCCATTAGACAAGGTGGAACTGGAAAATGGCCAGGTAACCCTCTCCTATTCTCAAATCGGTGCTACTTTTACAGGTACCCTTAATGGAGAAACTATTACAGGAACCTTTAGACAATCTGGGCAGGAACTTCCATTAGTCCTTAAGAAAGTGGAAAAAACAGTTCCCGGAGATCCTACATTACCCTCTTCTGAAAAAGAATTAGAGCAACTGGCTGCGTATGATCAGGGAAAATACAAGTATGAAGTTGAAGATTACTTTGCCAAGCCAAAAGCAAGTTCTTTTCAATTCTCACCCGATGGTAAATATATGTCCTACCGGGAAAAGGATGAGAACGCTAAGAATCATGTCTTTGTAAAGAATCTGGAAACCGGCGAGATAACCCGTGCGATCGTAGAAAAAGATGAATTGGTAAGGGGTTACGGCTGGGCGAATGAAGACAGGCTCCTCTATGTAATGGACAAAGGAGGAAACGAAAATTATCATTTATACGCCGCAGATATTGATGGTTCAAATACGATGGACCTAACCCCTTTTGAAGGAGTTCAAACCCAGATCCTCGATCTTTTAAAAGATGACAAGAACCATGTAATTGTTTCCATGAACAAAGAAAATGCTCAGGTTTTTGAGCCCTATAAAGTGAATATTGAGACCGGGGAACTAAATAAACTGTACACCAATGATGATATTGCCAATCCTATCATGAACTACCTTTTTGACAAGGACGGCACGTTGAGAGGTTTTGTCCGTTTACGCGAAGGTGTCAATATGGATCTATACTACAATAAAGATATCGGGACTGACGAATACGAAATTGTGAAGCAGATCAACTGGAAAGACACCTTCAACCCTTCCCTGAATTATGCTACTGAATATCCCCATGATGCATATGTGGTCTCAAATCTGGAAACAGACAAGAACACTGTATACCTGTATGATCTGAAGGAAGATAAGGTGATCAAGAAATTGTTCTCAAATGATGATTATGATATTTCGGGAGTTTCTCTTTCGAGAAACCGGAATTACGAACTGGACTATTACACTTTCCAGGGAGAAAAAA
The DNA here is from genome assembly GCA_964388165.1 of uncultured Flavobacteriaceae bacterium. Lineage (GTDB taxonomy): Bacteria > Bacteroidota > Bacteroidia > Flavobacteriales > Flavobacteriaceae > Salinimicrobium. Next base: position 13,663 of record CAYLZB010000020.1, read on the forward strand.
GGGAAATTGTTCCGGTAAGCGATTACTACAAAAAGCTGCATAAACGCATTACAGCAGAATTTCCCAACAAGCAGTACTCAATTGCCGATAAAACTGACGACGAAAGCAAATACCTGATATTTCTGCAAAGTGATAAACTTTACGGCGAATACTGGTCGTATGACGTAAAAGCCGACAAATTTGAATTGCTGTACAATTTGATGCCCCAGCTCAAGGCAGAAGATATGGCCGAAATGCGGCCAATTAGCTTTAAAAGCCGGGATGGAAAAACTATTCACGGTTATATTACCCTTCCAAAAGCCGCTTTAGAAGGTAAAAAAGTTCCTGTTATTGTCAATCCTCATGGAGGTCCACAAGGCATACGAGATTCCTGGGGCTTTAATCCTGAAGCGCAATTATTTGCCAGCCGTGGCTATGCTACCCTACAGGTGAACTTCCGAATCTCGGGAGGATATGGACGGGAATTTATGGAATCAGGTTTCAAGCAGATCGGACGAAAAGCTATGGATGACGTGGAAGATGGCTTGAAATATGTGATCGATCAAGGTTGGGTAGATCCCGATAAGGCAGCCATTTATGGTGGTAGTCACGGCGGATATGCCGTTCTGAGAGGTCTTACCAAAACTCCCGATCTTTATGCTGCGGGTGTGGATTACGTGGGAGTTTCTAATTTATTCACTTTTATGGAAACCATTCCACCTTACTGGAAGCCTTACGAAAAGATCCTGAGGGAAATTTGGTACGATGAGAATATTCCTGAAGAGAAAGCTATTATGAAAGAAGTTTCCCCGGTTTTCCATATCGATAAGATCAAGAAGCCTTTGTTCGTGGTACAGGGAGCTAATGACCCCCGGGTGAACATAGACGAATCTGATCAAATCGTCAGGGCCCTACGTGCCAAAGGTGTTGATGTGCCTTATATGGTCAAGTATGATGAAGGCCATGGCTTTGGAAAAGAAGAAAATCGTATTGCTCTTTATGAAGCTATGATGGGCTTTTATGCCAAGCATCTTAAGGATGAGGAACTGCAACCACCGTTCAAGGATTAAAACAAAATGATCTTTAAACTATAATCTCTCAAAAATGTCATTTTTGAGAGATTATTTTTTTGTCCTATTCTTCTGTCAGCTATTGAAGATCACTTTGTCTTTCTTCCAAGGATATCCCTAATGATCTTAAGATGATGTCCCGTGTGGATCACCAGGAATTTTGCAGTTTCATCTCTTTTGATGTGCCCGAAAAACGGGTGTTCAAAAAAGGCATTTTTGGCAAGCTTTGGAATTATCCCAATGCGTGCTCTTGCAATGTCAATTTGATCCTGTAGCTCTTGTTCAGAAATATTTTCTTCAGGAAGTACTTTTTTGGGAGATCTTGCTTTCCCTCTGGGAATTCTTCCGGTAAGGTAGACCAGTTCTTTCATCCAGCTGAATTTTTTTCTGTACTGTCCGGGGTCCGATTCGTCCAGGGAACCAAGAATAGAATGTATCACTTTTAGATTATGTGCAAGGTGCCATCCAACAGGTGCTTTCGATACCTCCAGGTTCAGCTTATCCATTTGCTTTAGGTAGCTCTCCATTTCTTCTAATTGCGCCTGTAGTACTTCCGACTTCATTCTTTTATTGTTTTTTTAAAAGTAGGCAAAAAAACAGCACCTCTCGGTTTTAACCGGGACGGGTGCTGCTAAAAATGTGATTAGCTACTGACCAATTTTGAGTTAGGACCAGTCTCTTTCTGTGGTGAAAAGATTCCTTATCCCTTTAGAAAAATCTTCAGGGAATCCTTTGATCTCTTCAACAAATTCCGGTTCGGAAGTCCTTAATTCAAACTCTAAAAAATTCCATTGTACGCTGTTTAACTTGCCAGCTCCTTTTTATTTGTCAATTCATCCTGAATATTGGAGGGAACAGGTTGATATCCACTAAAACTGGTGCTAAAGGTTGCCCTTCCTTTTGTAAGGGAACGAAGTTCTGTGGAAAATCCGAATAAGGCAGATTCCGGAGCAATACACTTCAGGATCTGATAATTCTCTGCACTCTCTATTCCCTGAATGATCGAACGCCGACTCTGAAGCTCTGTCATCACATTTCCTACCATCTCTTCCGGAACCCTTACAGTAAGATCAAGTGCAGGCTCAAGAAGTTTTGGATCGGCATCCAAAAATGCCTTTTTAAAAGCATGAGCACCTGCGATCTTGAACGAGATGTCATTTGAATCTACGGAGTGCATTTTTCCATCATAGACCATTACTCTAACATCACGAATATATGAACCGGTCAAGGGTCCATTCTCCATTACTTCGATTATCCCTTTCATTACTGAAGGCAAATAGCGTTGATCTATCACTCCTCCAACGATACAGTTATAGAATACCAGCTTTCCACCCCAGGGTAAATCAACTTCTTCTTTCCCCCTGATGTTAAATCCTTCCGGCTCTTGCATATTTTCCTCCCAGGGTTCGATCTTTAAATGCACTTCTGCAAATTGACCGGAACCACCGGATTGTTTCTTATGCCTGTAATTTGAACCTGAAGCTCTTTGAATGGTTTCTCTAAAAGCGATCTTTGGATTTTTAAATTCGGCTTCCACACCATAAACATTCTTCAGCAGCCAGTCAATCGTGGCTAAATGAAGTTCTCCCTGGCAAGCCAGGATCAACTGCCTGGATTCATTCGAAAAGGATACTTCTACGGTAGGATCCTGGCTATGGATCTTCTTAAGGGCATCACTCAGTTTTTCCTCGTCTTTAGTATTTACTGCCGTTACAGCTCTTCTTATTCTTGGCTGTGGATACTCTATAGGCTCTATGGAGATCTCTTCCCCGGGAGCAGCCAGGGTATCATTTGTTTCTGTGTGTTTTAATTTTAAAGTAGCACCAATATCTCCAACAGCAAGTTTTGAAATTGGGTTCCTTTCTTTTCCATCCATTATAAAAAGCTGGTTCAACACTTCGGTTTCTCCACTCCTGGTATTCACCAACTTATCGTTTACTTTCACTTCTCCCCTTTTGACCTTGAAAAAAGTTACCTGTCCCAGGTTAGGTTGATGAACGGTTTTAAATACGAACAAAACAGGAGATCCTTTTGGGTTGGGTGCGATCTCCTTGCCTTCCTTACTTCTCTCAGCTTTGAGGTCAACTGCAGCCGGTGCCACATTATCAATAAAGCCCATTAACCTTCCGCTTCCCATGTCATTAAGGGCAGACGTGCAAAATACAGGGAAAAGGTCATAATTGAGCATACCCGCCTTTATTCCTTTGCGCATTTCATCTTCATTAAGAGATCCTTTTTCAAAGAACAATTCCATTAGCTCTTCATCATTTTCGGCCGCCTTCTCTACCAGTTCGTTGTGTAAAGCAACAGCTATTTCCTTTTGATCATCGGGTATAGCAAGTTTTTCCGGCTTCCCTCCTTCCGCAGGAAATTTGTACATCTTCATCTTGAGCACGTCAATGATGCACTGCTTCCCATCCCTCATCAAAGGATACTGGATCTTAACTGCTTTGTTCCCCACAAGATCCTTAACAGAATTGAATGCTGTTTCAAAATTTAGTCCCGGGTGATCAATTTGATTGATGACAAAAACAGTGGGTTTTTGATAATCCCTAATGTAGTTCCAAATGATCTCTGTACCCACTTCCACACCGTACTGGCCATTGAGAACCGTTACAATAGTATCTGCCACTCTTATTGAAGAAATGATCTCGCCTATGTAATCATCCAGCCCCGGAGTATCAATAATATTGATCTTATAATTTCGCCACTCTGTGTGTAAGGGAGTCGCAAAGACAGAATTTCCTTTTTCATGCTCAATTTCATGATAATCTGAAACTGTATTCCTGGCCTCTACGGTACCTCGCCTGTTAATTAATCCGGCTTCAAACAACATGGTTTCTGCCAGGGTAGTCTTACCGCTGTTATGAGCACCAACAAAGACTACATTCTTAATGTGTTTGTCATCGTAAATTTTCATCTTTAAAATTTTTTAGTGGAACGAGAAGGAAAATGAATGCGAAAAAGTCGGGATCTGGAGCTGAGAAGTGAAGAGGATCAAGCATATTTTCCGGATTTATAGTCTTGAAATAACACCTTTAAATTTATTATTTTCCCTCCAGAATTTTTCAGATTAAATCAACTTTTTAGCTTTTTCATGATTAATATCATAGAAGAAGCCAACTCAATTCAGGGAAATGGTATTCTGGAGAATTAAATCAAACTTCCTTACGATGTAACTTTTCAATACATTAGATGTCTTATTATAAAATAGTTTTAAATGAAGAAAATAATTTTTGCCCTGGCATTGACTGCCACTGTTTTGGGATGTAAAACTCCGCAAACTGTAGTTCCGGAAAGACAGCCTGTAATCACCACCCTTGATCTGGTGAATGTTATTGATGACAAAGTGATGGTCACTGTAGATCCCGGAGAGATCAAGACTGATAGTATCATATTCTTTATTCCCAAGATCGTTCCCGGCACCTACTCTACCGCCAATTATGGAAAATATGCAGAGGACCTAAAGGCTTATGATGTAAAGGGAAATGAATTACAAGTAACCGCCTTGGATGAGAACAGCTGGAGCATTGCCAATGCCACCCGTCTTGATAAAGTGACCTATTGGATGAATGATACTTTTGATCTACCCGGGGAAGGCGGCATTTACTCGATGGCCGGCACGAATATCAATGAGGATAAAAATTTCCTTTTAAACCTTCACGGCTTTGTGGGTTACTTCAATGACCTCACCGAAGAACCTTACCGTTTGGAGATCATTAGACCCAATGATCTTTATGCGGGTAGTGCTTTAGAGCTTTTTGCATCTCAGGAAATTGATCCAACAACCCAGAAGGATGTCTTTAGCGTGAACAGGTATTTTGAAGTGACCGATAATCCTATCATGTATGCAGCGGCAGATACAGCCAGTTTTAAAGTGGATGATATGAATGTACTCCTGCATGTTTATTCTCCTACCGGGAAATTCAGTTCGAAGGATTTTAAACCTGCAATGGAGAAAATGATCACTGCTCAAAAAGACTTTTTAGGAGACATAGACAATACAGATAAATATGCGATCCTTCTCTACCTCTCGGCCACTCCCGGTGAAGGTGATGCAGCTAATTTTGGAGCTTTAGAGCACCACACGTCAACTGTTGTTGTTATGCCCGAACAAATGGACCTTAAGGCGCTAAATGAATCTCTTACCGATATTGTTTCCCACGAGTTCTTTCATATTCTAACGCCGCTGGGAGTGCACTCTAATGAGGTACATTACTTTGATTACAATGATCCACAAATGTCACAGCATCTTTGGTTGTATGAAGGAGTAACCGAATATTTTGCAAACCTTTTTCAGGTAAATCAGGAACTTATTTCAAGACAGGATTTTTATGACAGGATTCAGGAGAAGATAAGCGTTTCCAGGAATTTTGATGACAGCATGTCTTTCACCGAAATGAGCCGGAACATCCTGGAAGATGATTACAAGAATAGCTATTATAACGTTTATCAAAAAGGAGCACTTATTGGAATGGCGCTCGACATTAGGCTCAGAGAATTAAGTAATGGAGAAATGGGAATTCTTGACCTTATGAAACAGCTCACGAACAGGTATGGCAAAAACAAACCATTTGAAGATGAAGAATTGTTTCCTGTTATCGAAGAAATGACATACCCGGAAATAGGCGATTTCCTGGAAAAGTATGTGAGTGGCACTACTCCTATCCCCTACAATGAATTCTTTCAAAAAGTAGGTCTTGAAATGCGGGAGGGAGAGATCCCGGTAGGATACTTTCTTCAGGACCCTGCCACACCTTATATAACCGTGAATGGATCTGGAGAGATAGTACTAAGAAATGATTTGCCACTGAGTACCTTCTTTGAAGAGCTTGGTCTTAAAGGAGGAGATATAATTAAGTCCATCAATGGAAAATCCTACAATGTGCAGAATGTTTATGATCTTATTGGAGATTCAGCAAAGTGGACTGTTGGAGATCAAATTAGCTTTGGCATTTCCAGAGATGGAAATGAAATGGAAATAAGCGGCAAAATAGTGGAACCTATGGCAACCGGCTTAAGGCTTGTAGAGATCATGAATCCAAACGATGAGCAAATGGAATTGAGACATAGCTGGTTGAAATCTTGACCTTCTAAATTATTTTAAATGAAAGAGCGGCAGTAAAAACTGCCGCTCTTTTTTTATCTCTCAAAAAAGGGATAATCTATATCTTTTTAACTCTTACGGCATTCATGCCTTTTAAACCTTTTTCCAGCTCAAAGCTCACTTTATCACCTTCACCGATCTCATCGATAAGGCCTGTAACGTGCACAAAATATTTTTCCTGAGTTGTGGAGTCTAAAATAAATCCGAATCCTTTTGAAGAGTCAAAAAAGGAAACTTTTCCTTCTTTGGAAAAATCAGTTTCTTCATCTGAATCCTCTTTCTTAGGAATACCTATTTCGATACTATCAGCATCAACCTCAATTTTTTGAGAGGGATCCGGCGGAGTATCTGTCAGGTTTCCAAACTCGTCGACATAAGCAAATTCTGAAACAGATTCACCACTTGCTTTTCTTTCTTCCTTTTTCTTCTTCTTTTCTTCACGCTTCTTTAAGCGTTTTTTTTCTTTTTCAATTTTGTTGTACGTCTGTTGTGACTTTGCCATTAGCGATTTAATTGGATTTCAGATGAATATAAATAAAATTTATTGAAGTACTAAAAGAAGATTGGAAAAATATCGTGGAGAAGATTTAACTAAAATTGTTCTAGCCTTGTATATGGTACAAAGTTATAACTTCTTTTTGTCTTTTCACGACTCTATTTAGTCTTGAGGTTCAATTTATTAACTTTCTTAAAAATTATCCTTAAAAATATCATTTTTCAACCACATAGGCATCCAGGGGTTCCTCAAATGCGATGAAGAGTACACAGGGACCTGAATCTCCACACCTGCCCGTGTGTGGTTTCTTTGCAGGACCATAGGCATAAGAACCCGGTTGCAACTTTCGGGATGGCTCTCCTTCATAGGTAACATCGAGCTCTCCAGAGATCAACACCATTCTTTCGGCAGAAGTATGGGCGTGATTAGGAATTTCAGCATTGGCAGGAATTTTAAACAGGATATCTGCATTCCTTTTGGCCGGATCTCCATTTAAAATAGCTATTTCACACCCACCCGGCATAAATTCGGGACATGGTCCCCATTGTAAATCCTTGTCATTCACATCATGAACCACAGAATTTGCAACAATAACCTCTTTCTCCTGAGCGAAGACCTCTCCGCAGTAAAACAGCACAAAGCTAAGAAGCATTACGATCTTAAGTTGTTCCTTAGTTTTCATAGTAAAAGAATTAAAAATTAATCTTGAAAAGGGGAACAATAACTACGGAATACATCCGCGTCATAATGGTCATGGTTCTATGAACCGAAGGGATCTACTAAAGATAGTGAAAATTCATAATTACTTTTTAACCGGTACCAGGTAAACCGGAATTTTAGTCTTTTCGAGGATCTTTTCAGCTACTGTTCCCAGTAGCAGTTTTTCAAGCACCGAATGGCTGTGAGTTCCCATTACCAGAATATTTGCTCCCCATTCCTCCCCATAAGCCATAATGGTTTTTGCAGTGTCGCCTTCCGCGAGATGTGTTTTCACCTGCGGGTCATCAAGATGTGTCCTGGCTTTTTCAAGAAATTCTTCAGCAATGTTTCTCATTTCCATTGCCACGTCCAGGTCCGGACCCATTCCCGAATAGCCATCATAGCCCATGAAGGTAGGATATTGAGCCCCGTAAAATCCAACATCATCCAGGACGTGGATAAGGCAGACTTCGGCATTGAGGCTTTTAGCCAGTTCGTATCCCTGCTCAGCAACTTTTTCAGAAACCGGATTATAATCAACGGCGATGAGTATTTTCTTCATGACTGGGTTTTCCTTAAAATTACAAAAATCCAGGAATATATCTTATTGAAGAGATCCGGAAACAAAGATATAGTTAACCCCTATTTAGTATTTAAAAATGACAATTAGCACGAATTATCATTTTCCTTATTTGTAAATTTATAAGGATCAAAATTAGAGGCTTATGAAAACAACACGAGAATCTGCCCGGGAAGAAAGTCATAAAAAGTTAACGCACGGCTTGCAGGAACTGCTGGAAAAAAATTATGACGCCGAAAAAGATTATAAAACAGCCCGGGAGCGTGCTAAAAATGCTGCGATGAAGGAATTCTTTAAAAAGCAGGCTGTAAAGAAGAATCACTTTGCAACAGAAATTGACAATCTACTGCACTCTCTTAATGTACATCCAAAGGATTCCGGTTCAGCAATAGGTGAATTGAACAGAACCTGGATCAACCTTAAAAGTTCAATTGGAAAAGATACAGATAAGACACTTTTGGAAGCATGTCTCCGCGGTGAAAAGAATAGTGTAGAAGAATATGAAAATAAGTTGAGAAAAAACAAATTCTCTGCTAGAACAGAAGAAGTGCTTCGCCGTCATTTGACCGAAATGAGGGAGAGCATTGCTGAGATGAGAACCATGCAGGATATGGAGTAACAATAAGAATTGGTTAACCACTGGACGAGCCCCGCTGAAGACGGGGCTTTTTTGTGCCTGCTTCTTAAGTTTTGTTAGGTTTTTCTTTAGTTCCTGTTAAACTTATTAATAAAACCTGATCGAAAATTTATATTAAGCAGTATCATAAAAAAATATTTGCCTCAATGGGAAAAAATGAACTCAAGAGAAGTTTAGGATTTTGGGATGTATTAATGTTTGGAGTCGGTGGTATTGTAGGAGCCGGGATCTATGCGATTATTGGCCAAGCTGCCGGGTTAAGCGGGAACATGTTGTGGCTGAGCTTTGTCATAGCTGCGACAGTAGCTCTCCTCACCGGACTCTCCTATGCTGAATTCGTTAGCCGGTATCCCGATTCGGGCGGAAGTTTTGAGTATATAAAACGCGGATTGGGTAGCAAAACAGCCTTTTTTATGTCCATTTTTATGGCATTTACAGGAATAGTCGCTGCTGCAGCAATTTCTATAAGTTTTGCAGATTACCTGAGTCGCCTCGTAAATATTCCTTCCTGGATCATTGTAATAGGTATTATTTCGTTTATGGCTTTTTTTAATATCATTGGAGCCAAGTATAGTTCCTATTACAACTCTTTTGCAACTGTTGTCACTCTTATTGGTCTTGCGGCAGTTGTGGTAGTGAGCATACCAGAAATTGGAACCACTCCCCTTCTTCAGAACAATGACAGGGGATGGACCGGTCTATTTGCCGGAGGAGCTTTAATATTTTTCAGTTATATAGGTTTTGAAGATCTTGTAAAAATGGCAGAAGAGACTAAAAATCCTAAGGTAAATATGCCAAAAGCTGTGATCTTGAGCGGGATCATAGTACTTATCCTATATGTTTTGATTGCCGTTAGTTCCGTGAGTGTACTTGGATGGAAAGACCTATCGAGCTCCAATGGTCCCCTGGCAGCCGTTATAGAAGCAAAACTAGGTGCCTGGGGCGCCACGAGTCTGGTGATCATTGCATTATTTGCAACCAGTAAAACTATTTTAAGTAATATCCTTGGAACATCCAGATTGCTCTATGATGTTGCCAGGGACAGTGACAAGTCCTGGCTCAAGAAATTCACAACTATTTCGGGAATTGGAAATGCTCCCAATTACGCGATAGTGGTAATTAGTATAATAGCTATGGGCTTTGGACTAATAGGAAATTTGAAAACAGTAGCCAGTCTCAGTAATATTTTCATCTTTATAGTGTTTGGAATGGTAAACATTGCGCTTCTCAACCTCCGGCACAAAAAACGAAAGGAAAAGGGAGAAAAGCCTCCATTCTATATCAGGCTAAACGTAAACAACATTCCAATACCCACCATAATAGCATTGGTAACAATCCTGATCATGTTCGGATTTAATATTTATAACCTGTTTCAGGGTAACCTTTAGAAAATATTACTGCTTTACGACCACCAGGTTAGCGCGGGAACCGGTGAGAAGATTCCATTCTTTACGAATCACTTCCCTGCCCTGGTCATCATAAACCCTGAGTTCGGCGGTATTAGGGCCCGAAGTTCCCTGGTTAAGGGCCTCAAATTCAATATTATTAAGTCCGCTGTCCAACTTTACCATAATTGGAGTGTAAGTAGCTCCCAAAGACATATTCTTATTGATCACCACCCCATTTACGGTGATCTTCACCTTGTCTCCATCTATGTACTCATGGTCGCGGCAATAGAGTTCCACAAAAACACCGGTAGTTTTGAAATCTCCCAAATACTGATCCCTGCGGAATTCCTCTCTTGCTTCTTTGTCTTTAGTAAAGGCTTTAGGGGTGAAATCTTTGCCTTTAAAGGTCATGAGCCCGTTCTCATCTGTTCTCATGCTGAAGGATTTTGGCTCTTTTTCACCCAGCTTAATAGGTTCACTTTCGGTGCTGAAAATTCCTTTTTTTGAGCTAAGGCTATGATTACCTGAAGATTTTATATAAGATGAAGATTCACTCCCGGTCTTTGGAGCCATGAGTTCGCCCGGGGCTTTAACCGGAGCAGTTGGATTATCAACCTGTGCCTGCCCTGCAAAACCCATCAGAGTGAAAAGAAAGAAAAATAGATATTTCATAACCAGAATATTCTTCGAATAAAAGATATCAAATATTTAACCAATTTCATTTTTGAAACAATAATTTTTAAATCAGCTTTAAAAATTTTAACTGCAATTTAACCGGTAATCGTGGGGTAAATATAAGATTATCTGTAATTTAAAATAAAATGAAAGTTATGACAAAGAAAGAAGAACAACCTAAAAATAATCGTTCAGACATGAAACGGGAGGAGAACCAAAAATATAATCCCGAAATCACTCCCGAAGACAAATCCACTTTGAACAATCAGAGCCAGGACGAGAAAAAAGGCGACTACTTTAAAGATCGGGAAGAAGACATAGATTATGCCGGTGCCGACCTGGATATTCCGGGGGAAGACGACCGTAAATTTAATCCTACTACTAACAAGCCACAGGATGTTGAAAAAGAAAGAAGGCCTAAAGAATCGGCAAATTCAAATGATAATATAGAGTCGCAGACCGACACGGTCTACAAAGGTGAAAAAGCCGAAAAATACAAGGATCCTTCAGAAAAGACCAGAGATAAGGAAAATGAAAAATAATATTTTAGCCACCTTTTGAGGTGGCTATTTTTTTAGTTAGCAGCGTTCCCGGTATTGCATATGCCGGCTAATATCTATTACGTAGGAAGTTATGGTGGATATTCGAAAGTCTTTCCCTTCTTGAATAAATTTGTAGATGTCACAAAAACCAAAGTGCTTCTTTTGACCCAGCCTGTTCCTGCTGATTACAACACCTTCAACTATCCCATGGCTGTTAGCCACAAGAACATTTTCCACTTCGATCTCAACCGAAGGCATCTCTTTCATTTGATCCAGCAGCTCCTTAAATTCAGCTTTACCTGCAATGTTCTTCTCCCCCACAATCGTCCAACAAATATCATCGGTAATGTGGGCCATAAAGAACTTTTCATCCCCTTCTGCATAAGCTTTGTTGACATCTCTTAGAAATTTTTCCTTTTCAGTCATTTTTGTGTCTGTTGATGTGCTCATAACCATCTGTTTTTCAAAATTGTAAGGGTATTAAATATACAATAAAAATCAGAATTCTGTACCCCGAAATGAACCTTATGAACCTTCAGAAAATAATTTTGGACGGGAAGAGCTTTTTGAAACGAAGTAATTGGATTAAAAATTAATAACTTTGGGCTTCTTCATAAGAAAACCTTACTATGCACGTCCATCATCTACTTCAGGAGAATTCTATAGCCAATACTTTTATTGCCCAGCTGCGGGATGTAAAGGTCCAAAACGACCGGCTAAGGTTCAGAAAGAACATTGAAAGATTGGGAGAGATCCTGGGATATGAGTTGAGTAAAAATTTCAATTTTGCAGAGGTAGAAGTTAATACTCCTTTAGGAACAGCGAATTTGCCCCTCCATACCGAGGAACTGGTGATCTGCTCCATCTTAAGAGCGGGCCTTCCCCTTCACAATGGTCTTTTGAACTATTTTGACGCTGCCGATAATTCCTTTATTTCTGCTTATCGTCATCACCCTTACAATAACGAGGAATTCGAGATCCTTGTGGAATATCTCGCCTCTCCTTCCCTTGAAGGAAAGACCCTTATTCTTGCCGATCCCATGCTCGCAACTGGACGTTCTTTCGTGAATGTCCTACAGGCGCTCGAAGCTATGGGCAAACCCAAAGAGATCCACCTGGTGTCTGTTATTGCAGCCAGGGAAGGTATTGAACACCTTCAAGAAATGTTTCCTGAAAATTCACACCTTTGGGTCGCTACTATAGATGAGCAACTTGATGAAAGAGGTTACATAGTTCCAGGGCTCGGGGATGCAGGAGACCTCTGTTTTGGTTCCAAAATGCAGCATTAGAAAGGATATCCAATAGCGAAATTGAAGACCGGTTCGGTTGGTCGAGGATCCCACCGCTCTCCTTCAGGTAACCACGGAATGCGTAGCGGTGCTGCGAGATCGAACCTTA
>CAYLZB010000021.1:0-26146 GCA_964388165.1 uncultured Flavobacteriaceae bacterium
CTCCTTCACAGTCCTTTTTATTCGCAGCAGAGTGAATGATCCCGTAAATCTTTGGCAGTTCTTCAGAAGAGTAGAAGGTCAAAGTCTCTAAGAACTTCTACAGGAAAAAGGTCAAATTTTACTATTTTTGACTCCCCGGTTTAATCTACATTTCTGCAGTTTTCGCTAAATTTATAAACAAACCTTTTTATTGAACCATTCACCCTTATACCAATCCAGATTTGACGAGCTCCAATGCTGTGTCCTTATTCCCACATATAACAATCACGCTACTTTAAAAAGGGTTATTGACGAGGTTTACTCTTACACTACAAATATTATTGTGGTCAATGACGGTTCGACCGATAATACCGTACAGATACTTGAAAATTATACTTCCCTCCAGATCATTAATATTCCTACGAATAAAGGAAAGGGAAATGCCTTAAAAACGGGCTTTAGAGAGGCGTATCATAATGGATATCAATATGCTATTTCAATGGATTCAGACGGGCAACACTTTCCCGATGATCTGCATGTCTTTTTGGATGCTCTTGAATCTCACCTGCCAACAACTCCAGATCTGCTAGTGATCGGATCCCGAAAAATGGATGACCCGACTGTTCCCGAGAAGAGCAGTATTGGCAATCGTTTCTCCAGTTTCTGGTTTTGGGTGGAAACCGGGGTGGATCTTAATGACACCCAATGCGGTTACAGGCTTTATCCTCTAAAGGCCGTTAATTCACTCAACCTCTACACCTCAAGATTTGAACTGGAGATAGAGGTGATCGTCAAAGCCGCCTGGAAGGGAGTGAAAGTGATAAATTTGCCTGTCAAGGTGTTGTATGATCCAAATGAGCGGGTAACCCACTTCAAGCCATGGCAGGATGTGGCGAGGATCACTGTCCTGAATATCTGGTTTGTTTTTGTTGCCGCTTTCTACATTGCACCTCGCAACTTTCTGCGGAAGCTGACAGGTAAAAAAAAAGAGGTGCCAAAAAAGACATTTTCAGGCAGTAAAATTCCGATAGAGTAAGCTTCAAGTCAGCATTTTTCACAGATGAGTACTGCTTTTTCACCGGCCATTAAGGTCGTGAAAAATAGATAATCCTGTCCACCTTCTTTGATCTTCAGCATCTTCCGAAGGTTTTCTACAGTCTCTGTAAAGTTTCGGGTGGTGATGTTTGCTGTTTTAAGATCTAGATCTTTCTTGAGCTGCTTCTTTTTGTACGGAAGAATCTTTTTGATCCTGAACCGTCTTCCGGGAAAGGTCTTTAGTTTATCTGAAGTGAAGAGCTGCGTATTGGGATGAAGTTTTTTTAGCTCAAATTCTCGTCCCAAGACAGAAAATAATCCGCTTTTCATGACTGCGGCATTTGGCTCGTATAAAAAATTCAGGGGTTTACTGTAATCTTCAGCCGGGCTTTCTTCAAAAGAGGCTTCAAAGACTTGCTTTTCTTTCTTCTGAAAATTCACTGTTTTAATTATTGTCCCTTCAGAAGGCTCTTTCCGAAGTATCCACAGTAATTCCTTTACATCATTTTCCACCGCGACTATATGGATCTCATGAACGTTTCTAAGCTCTTTTAGACCGGCCTGCAGGTCCAAAAGGGGAGAGGTTTTGATCAATACGTTTCCGGACTTTTTCAGAAGTAACTCCAGATTTTCCGGCACATTCGGTAGACAATCTGAAAGAAAGAATACCCTTCCGCCCGAATCATCTCTGCGGGAAGGATCAAGGTAGATCCAATCGAATTCTTCAGAAGTATTCCCAAGAAATTCAATTCCATCCCGGGCTTCAGAAATGACATTTTTGGCTCCTAAGATCTCAAAGTTGTGTTGAGCTATTTCCTGCAATTCTTCATTCAGCTCAAAATGTCTAAGCTTTTCCACTTTTTGAGCAAAGTAGAAGGAGTCAATTCCAAATCCACCGGTAAGATCGGCCATATTTGATCCGGAGACCAATGAAGATTTGTATTCTGCTGTGATTTCAGACGAAGTCTGCTCCAGATTTATATTAGGAGGATAGATTATTCCGGAGTTTTTGAACCAGGTGGGAAGTTTTTTTTCGGCCCTTTTCTTTCCGGCGAGCTGCACCAGTAATTCCTGAGTAGAAATTCCTTCAAAAGGACTCCCCTGAAATGCCATTTTTGACACCTCTTCTTTGTAATGCTTCTCAACAAAATCCTGAACCTCTTTATTTAGAAGCCGCCTGTTCATCTAAAGATCCCGGGTAAGTCGTTTTACGATCTTGTATTCACTTAAAGATTCCTTGGCAATTACTTTAACTGCGGTGTAAAAAGGTACAGCCACTACCATTCCCAGGATCCCCGAAGTAAGGCCGGCAATTAAGATTACAAGGAAGATCTCCAGGGGATGAGAACGCACGCTCGCTCCAAATATTAGAGGCTGATTAATAAAGTTATCGATCAACTGACAGATCAAATACCCCGACATCACGTAGATGAGCTGCGGAAGAATGATGGTTTGAAAATCTGCTCCCAGATTGCTGGAGATCACGAAAAGCGAGACTAAAATTCCGGCAATGATAGGTCCCAGATAGGGTACGATGTTCAGGAAAGCACAAATAAACGCTATGGCAATAGGGTTATCGATCTCAAAAAGAGATAAAAGAATGCTATACAAAATGAACAGAACCGTAATTTGCATTGTTAGCCCCACAAAATATCTTGAAAGCAGGACCTTGATCTTATTAAAGACCCTTTGAAATTTGTCTTCATGACCCTTGTTGGCGAAGACAAGGATACTGTTCAACATCAGTTTACTATCCTTCAGGAAAAAGAAAGCGATGAATATCACCGAAAACACTGCAATGATCCCGGCTCCCAGGATCCCGAAGAAGTTATTCAGGTAACGCGGAATTGTTGTGAGATCAAAATTACGTGCAAATTCTGTTTGTTTGATCCCTTCAATGATGTCGATCTCTTCAACACCAAGGTAATTATTGATCTGGTTATTCAGTTCATTGAGGTCACGGGTAAAGGCATCCATGTCGATCTGTCCCAGGTTCTTGCTCTGTTCGACCACAATAGGTATGAAGATGGTGATAAGGCCAATAAAACTGCATACAACAAGAAGTAGTACAATGACGACGGCAACCTTGTTAGGGACCTTTAAATGATTTTTCAGAAATATTACTACAGGTCGGCCAACCAGGGAGATTACTCCGGCAATGGCGATGTAAATAAGTACCGACTGTATGAGGTACAGGAAATAAAGAAGAAATGCCACCCCGAGTATAATGGCTATTGCCCGAAGGATTCCGTAGGAAAGCTCTTTTTCGTTCACGAAGTAAATATATTATTTCTCAGCGAACTGGCTGCAGGCTTTTAGTAATTTCAAACAGAGCAATTGCTGCGGCATGGGTGACATTCATGCTGCTGTTCTCGCCAAACATATTGATGTGTAGAAAGTTATCTGCCAGTTTTAAGAGATCGTTCCGAATGCCCGTACTTTCGTTTCCAAGAACCAGTGCGAGCTTTTCTACTTCTGAAAAATTGTAATCCTGAAGGGGCTTACTGTTGGAAGTGATCTCTAAAGCAAAGATCTTATATCCTGAACTTTTAAATGCTCTGCAAACTGCTTCGGAATTTTCATGCTCCTCAAAAATGACATTTTTGACTGTTGCTCTGGCAGTTCTTCTTAGCCTGTTGCTGTTTATATCTACTGATGTACCGCAAAAAATGAGCTTCTCCACATGAAAAGCATCTGCCAGCCGGAAGAGGCTCCCAATATTTGCCGGACTCGAAACTCCATCGAGAACCAGAACCAGTGGGAATTTTTTCTTTTGAAAATTAGTGGTGTTGTGAGTTTTCTGCATTAATGTGAAAAGGCATATTTAATAATATTGGCTCCCATCTCTAAAGCTTTACGTCTTACCTCTTCGGGATCATTATGGACTTGCGGGTCTTCCCAGCCGTCACCAAGATCACTCTCAAAGGTAAACAGGCACACAAGGCGATCCTTTTCAAAAATGCCAAAAGCCTGGGGTCTTAGTCCGTCATGTTCATGGATCTTGGGCAAGCCATTGGGGAAATTAAAGGCGGCCGAGAAAACAGGATGGGAGGAAGGTAGTTCCTCCAATTCCTTATCTGGAAACACCTTTTTCAACTCACGGCGAATGAATTCATTCATGCCGTAGTTATCATCAATATGAAGAAAGCCTCCGGCCAACAAATAAGTCCTCAGGTTTGCAGCTTCTTCTTCGCTGAAGAAAACATTTCCATGGCCGGTCATATGAATAAATGGATATTGAAAAATGTCTGTACTTCCGGGTTCCACCGTTGCCGGTTTTGGCTCTATTGATGTCCTGATATTCTGATTGCTGAATTTGATAAGATTAGGAAGGGCAGTAGGATTACTGTACCAGTCACCGCCACCACCATACTTGAGGATAGCCACCTCTTGAGCCTCAATAATTTGAGGATAAGAAATAAACAGAAAAAGTACAACGAGTATTTTCTTCATGTCCCTAAAATAGTAAAAAGAATCCTGATTATTCTTCATTCACCAGAGCTGCAGTATGACAGGCGACCACCGCTGCAGTTTCGGTTCTAAGTCTGCTGTTTCCAAGACTCACGGGTTCCCACCCGGCTTCAATTGCCTGCTCTACCTCACGGGGAGAAAAATCTCCTTCCGGCCCAATTAAAATAGTTGCAGAAACACCCTTTTTGAATACCTTAGAAAGTAGTTTTCGTGGTATAGTTTCCTCGCAGTGGGCAATGTATTTTGTCTCCGGATGATCTTGTTTCAGGAATTCAGAAAAGCTTACCGGCTCATGTAGGATCGGTACCCGGGTGTGAAGTGACTGTTTTAAAGCGCTTTGGATCACACGTTGAAAACGCTCATTTTTAACCACTTTACGTTCACTGTGGTCGCAAATGACAGGTGTGATCTCCTGGATTCCGATCTCTGTTGCTTTTTCAAGAAACCATTCATATCGATCGTTCATTTTCGTAGGTGCTACCGCCAGGTGTAGGTGATAGGGGGCAGGAGGTTCTTTTTCGGCCGATAAGATCCTGGCGCTGCAATTATTTGTTTCGGCCAGTGTGATCTCTGTTTCAAAGATCCATCCTTTTCCGTTGGTTAGCTGAAGTGTATCACCTTCCCGCTTCCGAAGAACTTTGACAATATGTTTGCTCTCGTCTCTTGAAAACCGGACTTCTTTGTCATTTTCTGAAACTGAGGGATGGAAGAATAACTGCATAGATCTATATTTTATATCGGGCTCTTGCGGTAATTCCCATATTGGCAAAATCTTCTGATAGATATTTATAATGTCCGGCAATAGCGATCATTGCTGCATTGTCTGTGGTGTATTCAAACTTAGGAACAAAGGTCTTCCATTGGTGCTTTGCCTCAGCTTCTTTTAATGTGCGCCTTATTCCGCTATTAGCCGAAACGCCGCCACCAATAGCGATCTGTCTTATTCCGGTTTGCTTCACGGCCTTTTTCAGCTTATCCATTAGAATTCCAATGATGGTATGCTGAATAGATGCACAGATATCTTCGATATTCTCTTCAATGAATTTTGGATTTTCCTTCAATTGCTTCTGAACAAAGTATAGGATGGAAGTTTTCAATCCGCTAAAACTGAAATTGAGTCCTTCTACTTTAGGCTTCGGAAATGGAAATGCTTTAGGGTTTCCTGTTTGTGCATATTTATCGACCAATGGTCCGCCGGGGTAGGGCAGGCCTAATATCTTCGCACTTTTATCAAAGGCTTCTCCAACTGCATCATCTAAGGTTTCCCCAATAACTTCCATTTTAAAGTAGTCGTCGACCCTCACGATCTGGGTATGGCCACCACTAATGGTAAGGGCCAGAAAGGGAAATTCGGGTTTGTTGAACCCTTCTTCCTCTATAAAATGAGCGAGAATGTGAGCCTGCATATGGTTTATATCCAGCAAAGGGATATTTAGACCAAGGGACAGGGATTTTGCAAAGGAAGTTCCAACCAGTAGGGATCCCATCAAACCGGGACCGCGGGTAAAAGCAATAGCCGAGAGATCTTCTTTTTGAATTCCGGCTCTGGAAAGCGCCTCATGGATCACCGGAACAATGTTCTGTTGATGGGCCCTTGAGGCAAGTTCGGGAACCACTCCGCCATATTTTTTATGTACCTCCTGGGTAGCAATTACATTGGAAAGGATTTTTCCATTATGTAGTACGGCTGCGGCCGTGTCATCACAGGAGGATTCAATGCCAAGTATGTAAATATTTTGTGTTGCCATCCTTAGTATTTAGGCCCGAAAATTGTTATTATTGTTCGCAAAGTTATAACTAAAAAATCTATCAGAAAATTCTGGAAAATACTGGGTAAAACGCTGCTCGCACTGCTGCTGTTCTTCATCATTTTGTTGATAGTATTTTCTATACCCTCTGTCCAGACTTTTGTTGCTAAAAAAATTACCGATAACCTTAAGGAAACCAAAGATGTAGATATAAGGATAGGGCGCGTTGGACTTACCTATAATGGTAAATTAAACCTGCAGGATGTATTAATTCTGGACCACCATCAGGACACCCTAATCTTTTCAGAGAAAGTAAGAACCTCCGCTACCAGTCTAAAAAGCATCTACAACAACAATCCTACCCTTGGAGCGACAACAGCAAAGCAGCTGTACATGGATATGAAGGTGTACGAAGGGGAAGAGAGGGATAACCTGAATATTTTCTTAAACAAGCTTAAGAGCCAGCAGCAAAAGGAACCTACTCCTTTTCTGCTCAAGATCTCCAGGTTGGAGGTCATTGATGGAAGGTACAGTTACACCAACTACAATCTCAATAACCCTGAAGTAATTTCCCTTGATGACCTGAATATCCTGGCAAGTGACCTTCTTGTGGACGGCTCTGATGTGTATGTCGATGTTGAAAGATTGTCCGGTTTTGAGAAAAGAGGAATTCAGATAGATCATTTGAGTACAGATTTCAGTTATACTTCCGAAGAAATGGGCTTGAAAGATCTTCAGGTAGAGACTCCATATTCCAGGATCGATGCCGATGTGCTATTTGATATTACGAATGGTTTTGCAGGATTTATAGATCAAGTTCC
Organism: uncultured Flavobacteriaceae bacterium; assembly: GCA_964388165.1. Classification (GTDB taxonomy): domain Bacteria; phylum Bacteroidota; class Bacteroidia; order Flavobacteriales; family Flavobacteriaceae; genus Salinimicrobium. Next base: position 7,055 of record CAYLZB010000021.1, read on the forward strand.
GGTACAGGCGGTGTTCAGGCCATCAATCATATCAACAAACGACCTTCAGCCTTTCTACGATAAATTTGGAAATGATCAGGAGATCAGGTTTTCGACCAGGCTTGACGGGACTCTGAATGACTTTCACCTCTCGGACCTGGACATGAGAGGTCTCGATCGTACCCGGTTGGAAGGAGAGCTCCAAATAAAGAATTCCCTGTCAAACGAAGAGGAGGAGTTCTCTTTGGAAGGTAATCTGAGCGATCTTTCTACTAACTACTATGACCTGGTGAATCTATTACCCGGTTTGCTTCAGGAAAAATTACCTGCAGAACTCAGGGAGTTTGGAAATGTTCAAATGGAAGGAGATATTTACGTTTCTGAAAACTCTCTTTCCACTAAAGCTGTCCTGTTCTCCCAATTAGGGACAGCAAATGTTGATCTTAAGTTGGAAGGTTTTGGTGAAACAGAGCTCCCTTCCTATAAAGGGCGTCTTCAGGTGAAAAACTTCAATGTGGGTCGCCTGGCAAATGTAAAGGATCTGGGAACCACCTCCTTTAATATCACTTTTGACGGTCGTGGGTTCTCTACTGAAACGCTGAACACCCAGGTGCAGGGAGTGATTTCGAGCCTTGTCTACCGCGGTTATGCTTATAATAACCTAAAGGTGCGGGGTACTTTAAAAGCTCCTTTGTTCAACGGAAATGTAATTTCTTTGGATCCTAACCTGCAGATGGAATTTAATGGGTTGGCCGATTTTTCTGAAGATACTAATGTCTACGATTTTGAAGCCTCAGTTGCTCATGCCGACCTGGCCGCCATGAATCTTGTCAAAAGGGATAGTTTGTCAATTTTCCGGGGAGATATAATCATGAATATGGAAGGGACAAATCTCAACAACTTCGAAGGAGAGATCTACCTGCTGAATACTTCCTATAAGAACGAGAATGATACTTATATGTTCAGAGATCTGGAGATCACCTCTTCATTTGATGGCCCGGTAAGGACAATTCAGGTGAATTCTCCCGATGTCATAAGTGGTACAGTAGAGGGGGTATTTGATATTACAGAGGTTCCCGCTCTGATTGAAAATGCCGTTGGTAGTCTTTATACCAATTATCGCCCCAACAAGATCACCACAAATCAATATCTGAATTTCGATTTTGACATCTATAATAAGATCGTAGAAGTTTTTTATCCCGAGATCACTCTGGCTCCCAATACTTTTATCCGCGGAAGTGTAGAATCTGATGAATCTGAATTCCGGCTTGCTTTTCGTTCACCTGAAATAAACGCTTTTAATAACCTGTTTGAAAAGGTTAATATTCAGGTAGATAACTCGAATCCACTTTTTAATACCTTTATTGAGATCGACAGTGTAGCAACCAGCTTCTACAACATCAAAGATTTTAATCTTATCAATGTTACGCTCAACGATACGCTCTTCATCCGGTCGGAATTTAAGGGTGGGCCTAAGAGTAATGACGTCTTTAACCTTAACATGTACCACACCATTAATGAAAATAATAACTCGGTGGTGGGCTTGCAGCGCTCAGACATAAAGTTCAAGGAAAGTGTATGGCACCTTAATGAAGAGGGAAACAGGTCCAACAGAGTCATTTTTTCAAATGGGTTTAACAATATTCGTGTTGATTCCCTGGTGTTGAGCCACGAGAATGAGGAAATCCGGCTTTCGGGACAAATGAGGGACTCTACCTACAAGGATTTTCAAATGGAGTTTGACAACGTGGATCTATATAAGATCACTCCAGAGATCAACAGCCTTGAAATGGGCGGTATCGTCAATGGGTCCTTAAATCTTCTGCAAGAGGACGGGGCTTATTATCCAAATACTTCCCTTACCGTACAGGATTTGACGATCAATGACCAAATGCTTGGTGTTCTCAACCTGGACGTGATGGGTAACCGCGATCTCAGCCTTTATAATGTTAATACTTCTCTTCGCAATGCCGGCCTCGAATCTTTATCGGCTATTGGGGAAATTGTAGTTGACGGAGAAACGCCCGAGATAGACCTGGAGGTGGAGCTGAAGAACTTCAACCTATCGGCATTTAGTCCGTTGGGGCGGGATGTTCTTAACAATATCCGGGGATTGGTCTCCGGAGAGGCCGATGTTACCGGAAGTTACCGAAATCCCGATATAGATGGCCGTCTCTTTTTAAACCGCGCCGGTTTATCTATTCCTTATCTGGAAGTCGACTACGCTTTTGAGGAAGGCGCCGTCGTGAACCTTACAAGGCAGCAATTCAATTTTGACGAGATCCAGATCACAGATACAAAATACAATACCACAGGAGTTCTGGATGGTACCATTTCTCATACTAATTTCAGCGACTGGGTGTTAGGATTGAATATCTCTACAGACAGGCTCCTGGTCCTCGATACAGAATTTGAGGAAGAAGCTCTTTATTATGGCACCGGCTTCATTGGTGGGAATGCTTCAATTTATGGGCCTACTTCAGAATTGGTCATTGATGTGATGGGAGCTACCCGCAGGGGAACAGTGTTTAAAATTCCGATAAATGATTCAGAAAGTATTGGAGATAACTCCTTTATCCACTTTTTGAGCCCTGAAGAAAAGGCTGCGAGATTGGCCGGAGAAGAGTTAGAATTTCAGGAAGTAAAGGGATTGGAGCTCAATTTTGATCTCGATGTCACCAATGATGCTCTTGTGGAGCTGGACATCGACGGAAGTATTCTGCGGGGAAGAGGAGCAGGAACCCTGTTGATCGAGATCAATACCCTTGGAAAATTCAATATGTGGGGGGATTTTATTGCCAATACAGGAGAATATATTTTCAACTATGGTGCCCTGCAGAAGCGATTCGAAGTACGGCCGGGGGGAAGTATCAACTGGAATGGGAACCCCGCACTTGCCGATCTTAATATTAGCGCTGTATATGAAGCCCATGCCAATCCCGCTGTAATTCTCGATAACCCCGGCATTAGCCGAAGGATCCCCGTAGATGTGGTCATCAATCTTGAAGGGGTTCTTTTGCAGCCCGACATATCTTTTGACCTCGAATACCCCAATGTGGCCTCGGCTGTGCGTTCCGAGCTTGAGTACAAGATCGAGACCAGTACAAACACAGAGATCCAGGCCTTTTCGCTTATTACCCTGGGACAATTCTATACCGAAAACGTCCTTGCCGGAAGCCCGGGAAGCCTGTGGGCAGGAAACCTTTTTGAGAGTGCATCGGGATTCTTCAATAACCTTTTGTCTGATGACTCCGGAACCTTTCAGGTTGGTTTAAATTACGAACAGGGAGTCCGAACACCCGAGCAGTCTATGGCCGATAGATTTGGTGTCACTCTTTCTACCCAGATCAGCGAACGGGTTTTGATCAACGGTCAGGTTGGAGTGCCGGTAGGTGGTGTCACTGAGACTGTGATTGTAGGAAACCTGGAGATCGAATTCCTTCTGAATGAAGAAGGAAATCTGCGCGCAAAGATCTTTAACAGGGAAAATAACATTCAGTACCTGGGAGAAGAGCTCGGTTTTACTCAGGGAGTAGGATTGTCTTACCAGGTAGATTTTGACACCTTCAAGGAGCTACTGCGAAAAATAGTGGATAAGGAAGTTTCTACTGCTGCCATAAGGCAGGAAGACGAGGAAGAAGGACAGGTGGAGCAAAAGAAAAGTCTGGCACCGGATTATATCAAATTTCCGGGAGCGGATGAATTCTAAAATAAGAGGTTCCAAAAATGTCATTTTTGGAACCTCTTATTTTTTACTTTACCGCGATCATGCTGATTTCCACGTTCACAAACTTCGGTAAATTCGCCACCTCTACAGTTTCCCGGGCCGGTGCTGTTGCTTCTTCAAAATACTTTGAATAGACTTTATTGATCCTGGAAAAGTTATTCATATCACTAATGAAGATCGAACTCTTTACTACGTTTTCAAAGCTCATTTCAGCTGCAATGAGTATTGCTTTAAGATTGCGCATGACCTGCTCGGTCTCTTCCTCTATGGTTTCCTGTTCCAGTTCCCCATTCACCGGATTGATAGCGATCTGACCTGAAATGTACAGCGTATTTCCGCTCAAAACCGCCTGATTGTATGCTCCGATTGGTGCCGGTGCATCTTTTGTCTGGATGATCTTTTTCATGGCTAATGTATTTAGATTAAAGTCTTCTGTCTCTTTCTCTTCTCTTCTCATATTTTATATCCTGCAATAAAGAAGATTTGATGCCAATAAAGAAATTCCACTGCTTATATAATCCAAATGGAGTCCAGCTAAAGGTCATTCGCCAGCTTTCCAGGTCGCGCGCGAAGCGAAGCTGTGTATGAGTAAATCCTGTATTGACAAAGTCATAACCCGAAGATGCACCTACAGTCCATTTTGGAGAAAGTTCTACATCCCCCGAGAACATTAAGGAATGAGAAGAAATTTGATTCTGCCGCGCATTGTTGGTGTAATTCAGGGCATAAGCTAATCGAAGATCCCAGGGAATATCAAAGTTGTACCAGCTGTTTTCGCTTTCCTCATCTTCGGCAGGATTCGTCTCTTTCTCATCGTAGAACGTACCGTCAATATCCATGTCCTTTCCAAAAAGATCATCAGGCCGCCCGCCGTTTCTGAAGGTCTGATTTTCTAGTCTGTTGACGTTTTCTTTTCCTCCGGAAAATTGGTCGCTGGAGAAGGAGTATCCAAAGCTCATGTTCGCGTTTGTAAGCCTGAAGAGACTTCCGCCATTCTGGATGTTCAGTTTGTCTATCCGGCGGTTTTCGTTGTTGAGGGCGTAGATATCCAGGTTGGTTCCGAAATTAATGTCCAGTTTATTCTGAATAATCGGAATATTTCCGCGAACACTAATAGGGGAGAGCTTTAAAGAATCTCCCGCAAGATTGTATGAGGTACTGATATTGAAGTTGTTCAGGAGTGTGACCTTCCGCGGATCGGCATCTGCAGAATCTTTCACTTTGGCTTCAAAAGTGTTGCTTAAGGAGAGGCCAATAGAACTGGAGAAAACTTTACCCGGAGGGCCGTATAAACCTCCCTGAAATCGGGAGTATTCAACGACACGTTCTTCCCTGCCTTCACTCTCGGGAATGACATAGGAATCGTAATAATATTCAAATCCCGGGTTGATATTGTAGCTAATAGAGGGTCTCAGTACATGTCGAATTGCCTGATATTTTCCATCCCCGCTGAAGTTCTTGGTTCCGTAGATAGTAGTTCCTATACTGGTGTTGAAGTTATAGGTGCGAAAGGAATCGAATCCATCAACAGTATCGACCACTTCCAGCCGCGCTTCCTCGTCATATGAGCGCTCAAAGGTCCTGAACACCCAGGATTCGGTATAGTTGGTTCCGGCGCTTACACTTAAATAATTGAAAAGCTTAAAATTCGTCGTAAGTGGAACTGTGTGTTGTGCTCCTAAAACGGCATCTTTAAACATTTCAGGTTTAAAGAACAGAGAATCGGTGGTTTCAAATCTGTTTTCCCCTCTAAAATTGTACTGGAAGTTTATGTTCTCAATAATGCCTTTTTTGGCACCTACCTTAGGCTCGAATGGATAAACCCTTGCCATGCTGGCCTGCACCGTGGGAAGAGTCATGTTGATGCGCTCTGTATTGGTATTCTGGCTGTGTGTAGCTGCAATACTCAGGTTCACCTGGGGCTGAATATTAAAGGTTTTGGAATAAGAAACCGAGGAACTTAAGGTGTTTGTCAGCCGGTTCCCTGTATTCATCTGGTTTGTAGAAGCCTGATAATAGTCACTACTACCCAGGTTTACTGCTGCTGAAAATCTCGAGGTAGGATTAGCCTTAGAATCCTGAGAGTGATTCCATCGCAGGTTATAGATGGTAGATTCAGAAAAATCGGGAAAACCGGGCTCACTATTGATCAGTTTTTCAAATCTGAAACTTAGATTCCCTCTAAACCTATAGCGAAGGGCATAAGAGGACTCCATTCTCAATCCATAGCTTCCGTTTGTGTAATAATCACCCAGTACCGTGAGGTCAACATAGTCACTGATGGCGAAATAGTATCCCCCGTTTTGAAGATAGAACCCTCTATTGTTGTCGTCTCCAAAGGACGGAATAATGAATCCGGAGGTCTGCTCATCTGTCATTGGGAAGTAACCAAAAGGAAGTCCTAGGGGAGTTGGAACATCAGCAATATACATGTTGACAAGTCCCGAAACTATCTTTTTATCCGGAACGAATTTGATCCTTCGGGCGTAAAAATAATAATCGGGATTTTCTTCATTGGGAGAGGTGGTGAACCTCACGTTTTTCATGTAATATACCGAGTCATTTTCCCTTTTGGTGATCTGACCCAGTACCTTGAACTCACCCTGATCGGTTCTGGAATTAAAGACCAATGCCTTTTCAGTCTCAAAATTGAATCTAATGGAATCTGGCCGCACCACACTATTAGCCTGTGTAAATACCGGTTTTTGAGTGTAAACTCCCGCCGAATCTACTATTCCGTAAGCATAGACCTCATTACGTTCATTGTCAAGAACGATTCGCCCGGCAGTAATATTGATATCACCATAAGTAATTTCGGCATTGTCATAAAGATACAGCCTGTTTTCCCGCGGACTAAGGCGCATATAATCCTGCGCTGTATATATAACTCTGTCGGTCAAGGGTTCCTTTTTGGGTCTTACGGTGTCCTGGGTAGTAAGTGTGATGACAGGAACCGGGGCTTCGATCCTTAAAGAATCCTGTATAGGTTGAACAGGTTCTCGTTCTGCTGGAATGCGGATACCTTCATTTGTCCTTATTTCCTGAGCTGTTGATTTTGAGGCTAAAGAAAGCAAAAAAATACAGCAGGAAAGTATGTAAAGTATCTTTGTTCGCAATGCTAGTTATACTATTTTTGTAGAGTGTGGCTTGTTTTTTGAAGTCTCAAAATTACATATATTTTTTAAGGTACCTTTTGACTTAAGGAAAAATAATAACCGCCCCAATGAACCGTTATTTCCATATGAGAACGAAAATATTTGCCCTTTTTATACTTTGTAGTCTTATAACTTCAATTACAACTACTGCTGCTACAGGAGATCCTAAAGGTTCCAAGTTTGTAGTGGTGATCGATGCCGGTCATGGAGGGCAGGACCCGGGAAATTCCTGGAATGGTTATTCTGAAAAAAATATTGCGCTCAATATTGCACTAAAAGTGGGAGCTGAACTCGAGAAGCTACCCGATGTGAAAGTAATATACACCCGCAAGAGTGATGTTTTTGTAACCCTGGCAGGTAGAGCCCAGGTTGCTAATAAAGCCGAAGCAGATCTTTTCGTTTCCATTCATATGAACGGTCATAAATCTCAGGCGCAGGGCACAGAGACCTTTGTACTGGGGCTTCACCGTAACCAGGATAACCTGGAGGTGGCCATGAGGGAGAACCAGGTGATCTTTCTGGAGGAGGATTATGAAATGACCTATGACGGCTTTAACCCTAATTCTCCGGAGTCTTACATCGGTCTAACCTTGATGCAGGAGGAATACCTCGAACAGAGTATTTTTCTGGCAGATCTTATTCAGAAGAACTTCACCAACATCAACAAAAGAGTGGACAGGGGAGTAAAGCAGGCAGGATTCCTTGTATTACGGGAAACCTATATGCCCAGTGTACTGGTAGAAGCCGGATTTTTAAGTAACAAATCTGAAGGAGCTTACCTTAACAGTGCCGCGGGACAATCTGCCATATCTGAATCTATTGTACGTGCCGTCAAGGATTACAAGAACTCTCTAAATCTTGAGATGCTTCAAAATCTTGACGCAAAGCCTGCTGTAGACCTTGTAGAAGAATCGGCAGAACCATCTTTGGATGATTATGACGGAATCACTTTTAGGGTCCAGCTGGCAGCTACAGGGAAAAAACTGGAACCCACTTCCAGAAACTTCAGGGGATTGAACCAGGTTTTTAGAAATAAAGAAGGAAAGCTATTCAAGTACTATTATGGAGCCACTTCTAGTTATGGACAGATCCAGGATCTTCATGAAGAAGCAAAACGCAAGGGATATCCCGATAGTTATATAGTCGCATTCCGCGGAAATGAGAAGATCAGCGTTAATGACGCGTTAAAAACAAAAATGAAATAGACCTTCTTTTCTATATAAATTTTATATTTGTCCTTAATTAAATAGGACAATTTTTGTGAAATATACTAAAGAGGTAAAAACCGCTCTTCTGGCCATTGTTGCCATTCTTCTGTTCATTTTTGGGTACAGCTTTTTAAAAGGGAAAAACTGGTTTGATTCCAGCAGGACTTTGTATGCCATCTATAATGATGTGGAAGGTCTTACACCTTCTTCACCTGTGACTATTAATGGACTAAAAGTTGGGAGTGTAACTAAGATCGGGTTTCTCGATACTTCAGGCAAGCTGGTAGTTACTTTTTCTGTTGATAATGAATTCCCTTTTTCTGAAAATAGTATTGCCCAAATCTACGGTGGTGGATTAATTGGAGGGAAATCAATTGCCATTATTCCTAAGTATGAACAGGGGAATATAGCAAAGTCCGGAGATACCCTTCCCGGTACAATAGAGGAAGGTCTTCTCGAATTGGTTAATGAGAGACTTACTCCGCTACAGGAGAAAATTGAAAAAGTCATAGTAAGTACAGATTCTTTGATCAATTCCTTTAATGAAGTAATGAATCCCCAAACACGGAAGAACCTCAAGAGCAGTATAGCCAATTTGAATGCCACAGTTGCCTCTCTTAGTAGCTCTGCAAATACTGTAGAGGGAATTCTAAGTGAGAACAGGCCTAAGTTGAACCGCACCTTTACCAATCTTGATGAGATGTCCACCAACCTGAACAATTTCTCAGATAGCCTGGCGGAGTTTGAACTTAGAAAAGTCACAGATAACCTGGAGGAAGCAGTAGCTAATTTTGAAACTTTCACCCAAAAATTAAATTCGGGTGAGGGAACCGCAGGAAAGCTGATCAACGATCCTACCGTGTATAATAATCTTGAAAGGGCAACAAATCAATTAGACGCGCTAATACAGGACGTCAAATTGAACCCGAAACGTTACGTACATTTTTCTATCTTTGGGAAAAACCCGGGACCTTATTCGCCCCCGAAAGATTCATTAAAATAACCAACCAATCATGCAAATCTTTGCACAAATCGCCTTTATCCTCGCTCTGGCAGTTGGGATAGGTATTTTTATTCGCAACATTCGGCGAATGATCCGTAACATTAAGCTGGGGCGGGAAGCCGATCGCAGCGATAATCCGGGGGAACGCTGGGGCAAAATGGCAAAGATCGCCCTTGGACAGTACAAGATGGTGCGCCGACCTGTTTCCGGGATCGTTCACATTATAGTCTATCTTGGTTTCATCATCATCAATATTGAAGTGCTGGAGATCATTATCGACGGTATCTTTGGTACCCACAGGATCTTTGCATTTGCAGGTGCTCCTTACAGCTTCCTTATTGCGGCTTTTGAGATCCTTGCGCTCCTTGTTCTGGTGGGGGTAATTATCTTCTGGATTAGACGTAATATAATCTATATCTACAGGTTCAGAGCCAGAGAGCTCACGAAATGGCCAAAGAACGACGCCAACTATATTTTGTATTTCGAGATGGTCCTAATGTCGCTTTTCCTGATCATGAATGCGGCCGATTATCAATTGCAGTTAAACCTTGCGCCTCATTATGCAATGGCAAGTGGTGAAATAGCCGGTGCTTTCCCTGTGAGTAGCTTCTTACTTCCGCTTTTGGATGGTCTTTCAAATCCAACACTAATTATCATAGAAAGAACTGCCTGGTGGCTGCATATTCTCGGAATCCTGTTTTTCCTTAATTACTTATACTATTCAAAGCACCTGCATATACTGTTGGCGTTCCCGAATGTATATTATTCCAAGATCAGGCCTAAAGCAGAATTTGATAATATTGAAGCTGTGACTAAAGAAGTGCAGTTGATGATGGATCCAAATGCAGATCCTTTTGCTGCGCCGGCAGAAACTGAAGGTGAGGAGGAAGGAGAACCCGAAAAGTTTGGTGCGTCAGATGTTTTTGATCTCAACCGTGTCCAGTTGCTCAATGCCTATACCTGTACAGAGTGTGGGCGTTGTACAGACCAATGTCCTGCAAATAATACCGGGAAATTACTTTCTCCAAGAAAGATCATGATGGATACCCGGGACAGGCTGGAAGATGTGGGTGAGAACATCAATAAAAATGGAAAATTCGTAGATGACGGCAAGCAGCTTTTGGATGATTATATCCTGAGAGAAGAGATATGGGCATGTACTACCTGCCAGATGTGTATTGAAGCCTGTCCTGTGGGAATTGACCCGATGTCCATCATCGTGGAAATGAGAAGATATCTCATGATGGAACAAAGCGCCGGCCCGGCCGATCTTAACAATGCAATGGGTAATATTGAAAACAACGGTGCTCCCTGGCCTTACAACCAAATGGACCGCCTTAACTGGGCAAACGAAAATTAATAATAAAACCGGCCTTTTTGAGGCTGCAACATAGATCATAATGGCAGAAAGTTTAAAGGTGCCTACAATGGCAGAATATATGGCAGAAGGGAAACAACCTGAAGTTCTTTTTTGGGTGGGTTGCTCCGGAAGCTTTGATGATAGGGCTAAAAAGATTACCAAGGCTTTTGTGAGGCTTCTGAATAAAGCAAATGTGGATTTTGCTGTTTTAGGAACCGAAGAAAGCTGTACGGGAGATCCTGCAAAAAGAGCCGGAAATGAATTTCTTTATCAGATGCAGGCTGCCGGTAACATTGAAGTCCTTAATGGCTATGAAATAAAGAAGATCGTTACTACCTGTCCGCACTGCTTCAATATCATTAAAAATGAGTATCCTGGATTAGGCGGAAACTATGAAGTGATGCACCATACAACCTTTTTGAAATCTTTACTGGAGGAAGGCAGGCTAACTGTTGAAGGCGGAAAATTCAAAGGAAAAAGGATCACTTTTCACGACCCGTGTTATTTGGGCCGCGGTAATGGGATCTATGAAGCACCGCGTGACCTGTTGAGAAAGCTGGAGGTAGAACTGGTAGAGATGAAGAGGTGTAAAAAGGATGCCATGTGTTGTGGTGCCGGTGGTGGCCAAATGTTCAAAGAACCTGAACCCGGTAAGGAAGATGTGAACGTTGCCCGTACCGAGCAGGCGATTGACGTGAGACCTGAAGTTATCGCAGCCGGATGTCCATTTTGTAACACGATGATGACCGATGGTGTGAAGGCAAAAAACAGGGAAGACAACATTGCAGTGATGGACATTGCAGAAATGATCGCTACTGCCGAAGACCTGTAGTAAAAAGAATTTAAAGGTAAAGGGGCTGGAAAATGGCATTTTTCAGCCCCTTTGTTTTTAGGACCTGTTTTCCAGCCTTAGGCTTTCTTCATCGGGTTTGATGTTTCGAACCAGAATCACGATGTCATCTTCTGTTAGCCCTTCTTCAATATAATCTCCCTGTCTTCCTTGCAGGTAGGCATAGTTTTCAATGTTCGTGGGATATTTAGGTGGTGCTGTAGCTTTATGTTTATCCCCGTAACCTTTTAAATACGCAATAACTACCTGGTCATCTGACACCCTGATATGCTTTTGCTTTTTATAACTATGGAGGATGTAAAGAGCTTTATACAGACCCTGGATAAGCATTTCTTGATGTGATCTCCCGCCGGAGACGTATACAGGTTCAAAGAAATAGGTGAAAATAGGGGCAGTTATGGTAAAACAGTAGGATTCCACAGTGTTGGTGAACTCATCCCAAATACTTCCTACTTCAACATGGATCTGTTTCTCTTCCCGCAGCCAGTCCAGCAGGTCGTACAAATTTTTACTACGGGAATAATAGCCAAGTTCCTTCGCCAGTTTTAGAAGTTCTTTTTCTTTGTTTTCCATAGAACAAAATTAAGGGAGGATCCTTCTAAGAATTATGATTTTTGTCAGCTTACCTTGTGCAGTATAAACAATTGGGCAATGGAATCCTTAAAACAGAAAACTAGCACAACTTTAACCTTCTGAAATTGGAATCCAGGCTTCATTTCTTTTATTTTTGTAGCACTAAATTTATCCCGAATAATGTTTGTCCCATTTGAAACTTTACCTGAGAGTTCCCGTGTTTGGATCTATCAGTCAAATCGCTCTTTTACAGAGGAAGAGCAGAAGGAAATTCAAGAAAAACTTCAATCATTTATTGAGCAATGGACTGCCCATGGTGCGAACCTGAAAGCATCTTTTGAAATACGATATAAGCGTTTTATTATTCTTGCATTGGACCAAAAGATCAATGCAGCCACAGGATGTTCAATTGATGATTCAGTAAGATTCATTCAGCAGCTTGAAAAAGATTATAATGTTGATCTGCTTGATAAAATGAATGTCTCCTATAAACAGGGAGAGTTCGTAGCCTATAAAACCTTGACCGACTTCAGGAAAATGGCGAAAGACAAAGCCGTTTCTCCCAAAACCATTGTGTTTAACAACCTCGTGAACAATAAAGCCGAATATCTTTCAGATTGGGAAGTACCTGCATCTGAAAGCTGGCATAAGCGTTTCCTTAATTAATGATAATTAAAAACAAGATATTCTCAGGCCTGTTACTGGCCTTATTTTCTATTACCCAATTTTCTTATTCCCAAAGCAGACCTCTAATTTCCGAAGATGTTCAGGAACAGCGGCGATGGGTAGACAGTATATACAATTCGCTGTCTCTAAAAGAAAAAGTTGGGCAGTTATTTATGGTCGATGTAGTTTCTTCAGACCCTCCAGCCAAGATTGATAAGGTAAGGGAACTGGTGAAACAGGAATACATTGGCGGACTCATTTTTTCCAAAGGTGGACCCCGGAGACAGGCCTTATTGCAGAATGAGCTACAGGAACTATCCAAAATTCCATTAATGGTAGGAATGGATGCTGAATGGGGCCTTGCAATGCGACTGGACTCTACCTACGCTTTTCCATGGAACATGACCCTTGGCGCCATACAGGACGACAATTTAATTACAGAAGTAGGTGCAAATATTGCCCGCCAGTCCAAAAGACTTGGTGTACATATCAACTTTGCTCCGGTAGTGGATATCAATACCAATCCTGAAAACCCGATCATTGGAAACCGTTCCTTTGGTGAGAACAAAAACAATGTGACCCGCAAGGCAACTGCATTCATGAAAGGAATGCAGCGGGAAGGGGTGCTAAGCAGCGCCAAGCACTTTCCCGGACATGGGGATACCGAAAGAGATTCTCACAAAACGCTTCCTACCATCGATTTTTCGAGGGAAAGGATCTTTAGGGAAGAACTGTTTCCTTACAGGAAATTGATCGAGGAAGATCTTAGTAGTGTAATGGTCGCACATTTAAATGTTCCCAGCCTTGAAGAGCGGCAGGATTTTCCTTCAACACTTTCTCATCGAATTGTCACCGGGATCCTTAAGGAAGAGATGGATTTCCACGGCCTTATTATTACAGATGCTCTTAACATGAAAGGAGTATCCGATTTTGATGAACCCGGAGAAATAGAACTCGCCGCTTTTTTGGCGGGAAATGATATTTTGCTCTACTCTCAGGATGTACCTGTTGCTTCAAAAATGATCATTGAAGCATACAACCAGGGATTAATTACCGAAGAACGCCTGAAGCATTCGGTAAGAAAGATATTATATGCGAAGTACAAGGTAGGCCTTAATAAATACAAGCCTGTAGAACCGGCTTATCTCCTCGAGGATCTTAGTAGTATTCAAAATGAAGTGCTTGCCCACAAGCTGTATGAAAATGCTATGACCGTGATCAAAAATGACCGATCCTCAATTCCCCTGAGGGACCTTGAAACTAATAAGATCGCTTATATACATTTTGGAGAGGATTCCGGAGATGCTTTTTTTGAGCAGCTTAATAAGTATGCGAAGGTGGATTCAATTTCTGCAGAAAACCTGAATGAGCTCCTGGATAAACTCGATGCTTATAACCAGGTGATCATAGGCTATCATCAATCTTCTGCTTCTCCCTGGAGTGGTTTCAGGTTGAATGAGAAGCAGCAAACCTGGCTTTATGAGATCGCCCGGAAGAATAGAGTGGTACTGAACATATTTACCAGTCCGTATACTTTACTTGATCTTGAGACCACAGGGAATTTTGAAGCAATACAGGTGGCCTATCAAAATACTGAACTGGCTCAGCAAAAGGCAGCGCAGGTGATCTTTGGGGCTTTGGAAGCCAAAGGTAAATTGCCTGTAAGTGCGGGAAATAATTTTCCCGTTGGCACCGGATTTAAGACCAGGAACCTCGAAAGATTGTCATACGGTCTCCCCGAACAAGTGGGGATGAACTCCTATAAACTTCGAAGAATAGATGAGCTTATCAATAAAGCAATTGATAAGAAAATGACCCCCGGCCTGCAGGTGTTGGTCGCACGAAAAGGAAAAGTGATCTATGAAAGAAATGTAGGCTATCACACCTATGATAAGGAAAGACCTGTACAGGCTTCAGATGTTTATGATCTCGCTTCCCTAACGAAAATATTAGGCACTCTTCCGCTTTTGATGGAATTGGTCGACAAGGATGAGTTGGACCTGGAAACTACTTTAGGTGAGATGTTGCCTTACTTCCGCGGAAGCAACAAGGAGAACATTACAGTGCTGGATATGTTATCCCATTACGCCCGATTTAAGAGCTGGATCCCCTTTCACCAAATGACCATTGATCCTAAAACAAAAAGACCCGATGTAAAATATATTCGTACCAGTGAAGATCCCGGTTATAATGTAAAAGTCGCCGAAAACTTCTACGCAAGGAATGACATTAGAGACACGGTTCTAAAAATAATAAGGGACAGTGAACTTGAAAAACGTAAAACCTATAAGTATAGTGATCTGCCGTATTATCTGCTCAAATTCTACCTTGAAGACATCTACGGTACTTCATTGGAATATTTGGCACAAGATCATTTCTTTCAATCTTTAGGAGCTCATAGCACCACTTATTTACCTCTTAAAAAGCTTCCAAAAGAGAGGATCGTTCCAACCGAGAATGACAGGAACTGGAGAGGTCAATTGCTTCATGGTTTTGTACATGATGAAGGCGCAGCACTACTTGGTGGTATAGGAGGCCAGGCAGGTCTTTTTTCTAACGCCAACGACGTAGCTAAGATCATGCAAATGTACCTGAATGGTGGCGAATATGGTGGTAAACGATACCTGGACCAGAAGACCGTTGACAAGTTCAATACCTGTTACTATTGCGAAAGTGATGTTAGAAGGGGAGTGGGCTTCGATAAACCGCAGCTTTCAAATGTGGGTCCTACCTGTGGTTGCGTTTCGATGACAAGTTTTGGTCATAGTGGTTTTACAGGAACTTTTACCTGGGCAGACCCCGATGAAGAAATAGTTTACGTATTTTTAGCAAACCGTATACATCCCTCGGCACAGAACAATGAACTTACGAGGGAGAGCATTCGGTCAGACATTCAGGAACTTATTTACGAAGCTATAGATCGCTAATACATGAAAATTGCCATTGTTTGTTATCCCACCTTTGGTGGAAGTGGCGTGGTTGCTACAGAGTTAGGAATGGCCCTTTCAAGGAGAGGCCACGAAATACATTTTATTACCTATAAACAGCCGGTAAGACTGGAGCAGCTTTCTCACAACATACATTTTCATGAGGTGAATGTGCCCGAGTATCCACTTTTTCACTATCAGCCCTATGAGCTGGCTTTGAGCAGTAAGCTAGTGGATATGGTGAAGCTACATAAGATAGAAGTGCTTCATGTGCATTATGCCATTCCTCATGCCTATGCTGGCTATATGGCCAAGAAGATGCTTGAGGAAGAAGGCATCTACCTGCCAATGGTGACCACCCTTCACGGTACAGATATCACCTTGGTGGGAAATCATCCTTTTTATAAACCTGCCGTGACCTTCAGCATCAACAATAGTGATGTGGTCACCTCTGTTTCCCAAAGTTTAAAGGCAGATACTTTACGGCTATTTGATGTGAAGCGTGAGATCAATGTAGTTCCTAATTTTATTGATACGACCAAATACACCCAGTCTGTAAGTAATTGCCAGAGAACAATGCTGGCTGCAAGTGATGAGAAGATCATAACTCACGTGAGTAACCTGCGGAAGGTAAAGCGTGTGAGAGATGTGGTCATGATCTTCTATGAGGTTCAAAAAAAGCTGAAATCAAAGCTCATTATGGTAGGCCAGGGGCCGGAAAGGGAAATGGCCGAAGAACTTGTTCACGACCTGGGACTGGAAGAAAAAGTATTGTTCTTAGGAGAATCACATGAAATTGATAAGGTGCTCAGCTATTCAGACCTTTTCTTGTTGCCTTCAGAAAAAGAGAGTTTTGGTCTTGCTGCACTTGAGGCTATGGTAAATGGCGTTCCGGTGATCTCCACTAATAGCGGCGGTCTTCCCGAAGTCAATAAACACGGATTTTCCGGATTTTTAAGTGATGTGGGAGAAGTAGAGGAAATGGCGGCAAACGCAATAACTATTCTGGAAAATGAGGAAACGCTGAAGCAGTTCAAGGAAAACGCGCGCAAACAATCCTTTATTTTCGATATCTACTCTGTAGTTCCCTTATATGAGGATCTTTACCAAAACGCCCTTGATTCTGTACAAAAATTAAAGGCTGGCAAAAATTAAGTTTTTGACACCTCAGTATTAAAGCTATTATAAAAAAAAGAGGATGCCAATCGGCATCCTCTTTAAATTTCAAGTTTATAAGGTTCTAAAACTGGTAACGTATTCCAAGGGCAATATCAAAATCAAGATCATCCCCATAATAGTTGATCACACCAAATTCTGGACGAAAGTCCAATGATAGCAATAGCGGGAAGTCAAAATCATATTCGATACCCACGTTTCCGGCTGCATTAACAAAAAGCCCGTTATCATCATCATCCCAACGATCATCATTTCCATCGACAGAACCTATCCCTGCACCAAAACCGGCATACCAGTTAAAGCCTCCGTCAATATTCCAAACCCAGTGGTAAAGGCCTGTTAGTTTAAATGCATCGTAGTTTTTTCCATTTCTCCACCCCAGATCCAGTTCCAGCCTGTTATTTTCAGAAAGGCCTCTTTGATAGGAGATCTCTGTTCCTACCCCATCGCTTCCTCCAAGCCTAAGTCCCAGTGCATTATCAGCAATGGTCTGAGCCTGTGAAGTAAGAGAAAATCCAAAAATACATAAGCCTATAAAGATCAATTTTTTCATATCTTTTCTTTTTATTTGTTTCGGCAAAATTAGACTATCTAAGTGGGCTAACTTGCGGCCTTTCGCCAATAAATTGTTAATTTTATTTAAAAGTTGTTAACTACCTGTGGAATAGGCTGGTTTTTACATAATTATGAAAAATAAATTGAAAAATCTCCAGACAGGTCTTACTGGCGAACTATTCTTTGATGACTTATGGCGCAGGATCTTTGCTACAGATGCATCGGTTTACCGCACCCTTCCACTGGCAGTTGCTTACCCAAAATCGGTGGAGGATCTAAAGACACTTATCTTATTTGCTGCGCAAAATAAGACATCTCTCATACCTCGAACTGCAGGTACGTCCCTGGCAGGACAGTGTGTGGGCGACGGGATCGTGGTAGATGTCTCTAAATATTTCACCGGTATCCTAGATCTTGATATGTCAAAAAAGAGGGTGAAGGTGCAGCCCGGAGTGATAAGAGATGATCTTAACCGCTATCTCAAGCCTCACGGCCTATTCTTCGGTCCTAATACCTCGACCTCTAATCGCTGTATGATAGGAGGTATGGTTGGTAATAACTCTAGCGGTACGACCTCTATAAAGTACGGAGTGACCCGTGATAAGGTGGTGGAGATGAAAGTGCTGCTGAGTGATGGTTCTGAAGCTGTTTTTTCTGAAATTACTTCGGAAGAATTCCTCAATAAAATGAAGCTTGATTCCCATGAAGGGGAGATCTACCGGAAGCTGTATGAGGAGCTTAAGCCTGAAGAGGTTCGGGAAAAGATAAACAAAGAATTTCCAAAACCTGAGATACATCGTCGCAACACCGGTTACGCAGTAGATGAACTCATTACTGCTGAAGTTTTAGGTGGAAAAGAGGAGAAGATCAATATCTGCAAATTATTGTGCGGTAGTGAAGGCACCCTTGCGTTTACTACCGAGATCACCCTGCAGCTGGATGATCTACCTGCAGAAAATGCGGTAATGATCGCAGCTCATTTCGATTCGGTTGAGAAGTGTTTGCAGGCTGTAGTTCCGGCGATGCAGCATTCCCTCTTCACCTGTGAGATGATGGATAAGGTGATCCTGGATTGTACCAGGAACAGCCTTAAGTACAGGGAGAACAGATTCTTTATAGAAGGAGATCCTGCGGCAATTTTGATGCTGGAAATAAGATCATCTTCTGAAGAAGAACTCACAGATCGCACTGCAGAGCTGCTCAAAACACTTACCGATTCTAGACTTGCATATGCGCTTCCCGTATTGCGGAACGATACCATTGAACTTGCACTGGAGTTGCGAAAAGCCGGACTCGGTTTACTGGGAAATATTGTGGGGGATCGCAAAGCTGTGGCCTGTATAGAGGATACTGCCGTAGCCGTGGAAGATCTTGCTGCATATATTTCCGAATTCTCTGAACTCATGAAGAATTACGGGCAGGATGCTGTTTATTATGCCCATGCAGGTGCCGGAGAATTGCATTTACGACCTATTCTGAATTTAAAAAAAGAGTCCGATGTAGCACTTTTCAGGAAGATCACAGAAGATGTGGCAGCACTGGTCAAGAAATATGGTGGTTCCATGAGTGGAGAGCATGGCGACGGAAGGGTAAGGGCCGAATTTATTAGGTTCATGATCGGGGAAGAGAATTATGACCTTCTAAAAAGGGTAAAAAAGATCTTCGATCCGCAGAACATTTTCAATCCGGGGAAGATCATTGATGCACCGCCAATGGATGAAAGCCTTCGATACGAACCCGGCCGAAAAGAACCCCAGATCAATACTCTGATGGACTTTTCAGATTCTTTGGGAATCCTTCGAGGTGCCGAAAACTGCAATGGTAGCGGAGATTGTCGAAAACCGGCAGAGGCAGGAGGAACTATGTGCCCCAGCTATCGCGCGACACGAAATGAAAAAGATACCACCCGCGCC
>CAYLZB010000022.1:0-4551 GCA_964388165.1 uncultured Flavobacteriaceae bacterium
TCGCCCCGCTGGGGCTGTTTCTAAAAATAATTTCAGGTCCGATGGCGCGGATTTGTAATCCGTGCCGAGGAGCAGACCCTGAAATAAATTCAGGGTGACGAACTCTCCACCATGTAATTCAAATTAGAATTTGTGAATATGGACACTCACTGCCTCCCTACGTCATGCTGAACTTGTTTCAGCATCTCCCACAATAGGACTCACCTTCTAAAGACTTTACTTTTAATCGGGATTCTGCATTTCACTTTCCTGCATTCTTCGTTGCATTTCCCGGTACATGGCGGTGTCCCGCTGCATCATCACGGTCATGTTCTTCATCATGCGTTTACGTCTTTCGGGATTCTGCATAAGCATAGTGTCCTGTTCCATCACAGCATAGATGTCTGTCAGCACCACATCTATGATCTCCGGGTCGGCCATCATCATAGCCTCTACCTGCTCGCGGGTGTACATGTTTCGCATCATCTGGTGATTGTCACGAACCTCGGCCATGAATTCAACAAAGAGCTCTTCATCGTTGATGATCTGTTCGAATACCTCCTGTTTTTGCATTTCATTTTCGGCAAGGTCGATCTCCTGTTCCTGTTCTTCACAGGAAACAAAGGCGGTCATAAAGACCGTGCAAAGGATCATTCCAAGTCTGCTAAAAATTGAATTTTTCATTATGATTGGTTTTAGATTTAACTTCTATTTACCTTCCAGATTAGAAGGAGCTAAAATTTTATCTCCCATTAATTTAAGAAATATTAGGCAAATTACCTGCCTCCTTGGTTAAGTCTTAACTATAGTCCGCGCTTTATTCTGAAAAGTTTCTTCTGCAATGGTCAATTTCCTGCACTTCGATCAGCTTTTTTTCCGCAAATAGCGTTTTTCTCTATGCCGACTGTAGAAAAAATCCACAAAATATCCCTCTATGCCACAACCTGACAAAGATCTGCCCCTCCAAAAAGGCTGATTTACAGCCCTATTCTTTTGGGTACAATAATTGGTACTGCCGCTGCTGACGTCCCGTGCTATTGGTGCCCCCTGTAAACACTGATAGGTACATGACAGAACATAAAATTTCAGAAAGAAATGATGACAAAAGATTTTGAGTTACCAACTTTAGCTTCGGCTGAAGAATTTAGTATCAATAAAACCCAACAACCCAATAATGCATCTACTGAAGCCGTAAATGATGAGGCTTCAGCAAACTACCGTAAAGCAGTCTTTACAAAAAGACACATCTTCACCCTGGTCTCCACTTTCCTGCTCTTGATTGGAGGAGCTGTTTCGGTTTACCTCCTGCAACATCAGTTTGAGGAGATGAACCTGAGCAGGAGCAATACGTTTGGAGGAATGGTCCTGCTGGTTCTTACAAGCTTCCTGCTTATGTTCCGTCTGGGATTTTTAGCTTATATCGCTCAGCTGTTCTTCCGCTATAAACCGGTTACATCGGTTAGTGATGAAGAACTGCCAAGCTGTACTGTGATCGTACCTGCCTATAACGAAGGTAAGCAGGTCTACTCTACCCTACTGAGCCTTACCAACAGTCTTTACCCGGAGGAAAAACTGCAGTTGATCGCCATTGATGATGGTAGTAAGGATGATACCTGGGACTGGATGAAGAAGGCCAAGGAGCAATTGGGAGATCGTGTGTCGATCTATCAGCAGCCACACAACCAGGGAAAAAGACATGCGCTTTACCGCGGATTCAACCTGGCAACGGGAGAAGTTTTCGTAACTGTAGACAGTGACTCAATAGTAGAAAAGGACACTTTGCGCAACCTTGTATCCCCATTTGTGACAAATGAGCAGTGCGGTGCGGTGGCCGGAAACGTTCGCGTACTCAACAATGAAAGAGCCATTATTCCCCGTATGTTGAATGTGAGCTTTGTCTTTAGTTTTGAGTTCATTCGCTCTGCACAAAGTGTATTGGGATCTGTTTTATGTACTCCCGGTGCGCTTGCAGCTTATCGTAGCAAAGCTGTGATGAATTGCCTGCCCGAGTGGATCAACCAGACGTTTATGGGTCAGCCTACAGACATAGGTGAAGACCGGGCCATGACCAATATGATCCTTAAACAAGGTTATCATGTCCTCTTCCAACGTAATGCCTATGTGCTAACGAATATTCCAGAAAAGTTCAGCAGCCTGCATAAAATGTTCACCAGATGGGAAAGAAGTAACGTGCGTGAGAATCTTATGATGACGAAATTCGCTTTCAAACCTTTTAGAAACGGATCGAGATCGGGTACCAGGCTTTTACTTTTGAACCAGTGGATGCACATGCTTACTGCCTATCCCCTGTTCCTCATCATGATCGTGCTGTTGATCATGCATCCGGTTTTGTTCATTAGCTCTACCTTGTTGAGCATCCTTATTTTCTCGAGTCTGCCGGCATTCTTCTATGCAAAGAAATACAACATTTCGGAAGCCTTCTGGGCCTATTCATATAGTCTTTTCTATACCTTCGGATTGTTCTGGATCACTCCTTATGCCATGGCTACAGCAAACAGGAGAGGTTGGTTGACCAGGGAATTACCCGTTAAAAAATAAGGGTGAAAGATTAAAGGCTAAAGCTTACTGATCTTTTAGTATTAGCATAAAAAATCAAGGTCCGCTCCGGGTTGGGGCGGATCTTTTTTAATGAGGCTAATTATAATTTTTGAACAAACAGCACTTTCGACTTAGTCTTTTACATAGAGACTGCAAAGGTTCTGACAGATAAAGAAAGCGAGGAAGGATGTTTTTCAAAAGAATGAGATTGCCTCATACCTTCGGGCTTCTTGCAATGACAGGAAAAAACCGAAACTTTCCTCTAAAACAAACTTAGAAGCATTGGAATTTGGTGCTTGAATTCTTGTGTTTCCTGCAGTTGCCGCGTCGCTTTCCGGCTCCTAACAGAGATGTCATCAAAACAGATTACCGTTCTCAAAAAAGCGACAGCGTCTTATGACTCGCCATGACCGCAGCATTCTTTCTGGCCCTGTTCCCCGGCCGCGCTCCATAGGCCTCCGGCTGACTCTCAAAAAATGTCACTTTTGGCGCTCCTTTTTTCCGCAGGTAATTGCTCAGGATCTTATGGGTGTGGTAGGTAGCGACCTGTCTCTTTAAAAAGGGTTCGTAATCTTCCAGCCGACTCACCTGCGCGTCGGCATCAATGAATCCAAAGCCCTGGTACCGACCGTCTCTTACCAGAACAAAGGCCTCTTCTTCAAAGTGCCTGCCTTTCTCCCTGATGACAAAAGTTGAGGATTCCTCTGTAAGAGAAGCAATGGCTTTTCTTACCTTTCTATTATAGTTTTCTACAGGTTCTTTCCCCGAGCATACTCCTTCACAGCTCTCTATTTCGTAATGGGAACAAATCTCAACGTTCGCCTGTAAACTGCAGTACTTAGGACAGAGATTGAATTCCCGACATAAAAACTCCAGCTTTTCCTGAGCCAGGGAACGGCTGTAAAAGGTGCCTATCGACTCCCGTTGCTTATTCGTTTTTTCCAGCGCCAGTTGCAATACTCCCCGCTGATTGGTATAGCTGACTATCTGGTAGACCGGTCCCGGTCGTTTCTGTGCCCTGTTGAACCGGGGATAATACTTCCTGATGCATTCTGCTTCCAGGAGCAGGGCGACCAGTTCGCTTCCGGTTGTTTCATGATCGATAAAAAATGTCTCCTGCCCCAGTTCGTATTCCTTGCTCATGCGGTCGTAAAAATGAGAGACCACCCGCTTCTTAATGTCTATGGCTTTACCTGCATAGATCACTTTGTGCTGTCTGTCTTTGAACAGGTAGATCCCTGCACTTTCGGGAAGCTTGTGAATTTGTTCGGCATCAATATGCGGCGGCAAGGTAGCCTGCCGCGAACGGGCGTGCAGGAAAGAATTAATTACCCTATAATCATCATCTAAAGACAACAGGCGCTGAAAAAGAATGACAGTAGCATCGGTATCCCCTTCGGCACGGTGTCTATTTATAAGCGGAATGTTTATTGAATCGCACAACCTGCCAAGACTATAGGAAAATAGCCCCGGAATGAGTTTCCGAGAGAGCCGAACCGTGCAGAGTTTTCTGCGGCTGTACTCAAAACCCAGTTCCCTGAATTCATTCCGCAGTACATTATAGTCGAAGTTGACATTGTGAGCCACAAAGATGGCCTCACGGGTAAGCTCTTCGATCTTTTTTGCCACCTCGTGGAATCTGGGTGCATCGGCCACCATCTTATTATCGATCCCGGTGAGGGCGGTGATCTGCCGGGGGATCTCTTTTTCGGGATTGATAAGGCTGGTGAATTTGTCAATGACCTCGGTACCGCGCAGCAGGACAATACAGATCTCGGTAAGCCGGTTTCCGTTAATTCCTCCCCCGGTGGTCTCTACATCTATGACGGCAAATAATTGATCTTTCATGAAGGCTCTCAAAAAGGGTAAAAATAAGAATTATTTCTGAAGAGTAGGAAAAAATCCACAAGAATGGAATTACTCCATCATCTTCCGGGGTTTTTACTGTTATGAATGTGCAATGTCATGCTGAACTTGTTTCAGCATCCCAAAATATCCTGAAATAAAATCCAA
>CAYLZB010000022.1:4651-13900 GCA_964388165.1 uncultured Flavobacteriaceae bacterium
TTCCGATGGCGCGGATTTGCAATCCGTGACGAGGGCCCCAGTCTCTCCAGACCGTCATGCTGAACTTGTTTCAGCATCCCCAAAAACAAGACCCTGAAATAAATTCAGGGTGACGTTAACTTCATTTTAAACAAAATTTGTTTCAGCATCTTTTAAAAAAAAGACCCTGAAATGTTCAGGGCCTTTTGCAATGATGGGTTGGTTAGATCTGTTCCCGTATCTCATACATGATCGGTAAAGAATATTCTACTGCAACCGGTTTGTCCCTTTGTCTTCCGGGGATCATTTTAGGCAAAAGTTTTATCACCCTCGCAGCTTCATCTTCGAGGCGCTTATTCGGCCCCCTGCTCCTTATGTCTACCACATCACCTTTCTCATTGATCCTAAATACCACAAAGATCCTGTTCATCCCGGAGAGTCCTAATTCCTGGCTTATCCTGGTATTAAATTCCTTTTTTACGTGCTCATCTATCTTCCTGGACATACAGTTTTTTTGATCCTCTTTTCCCCTGATGTTCTCGCAGCCGGGAAAAATAGGGATCTGTTCTACAACCATGAAGGGTACCTTTTCTATTTCCTCCTCCTCTTCCTCAATGGAAATTTCTTCCACCTGCACGATATCTTCCATTTTTTCATCCTGGCTGCTCTCACTAGATTGAATGGTAGTTTCCTCCACCTCTTTTTGATCTTCGATGATCTCGATCACCTCCGGCATTGGTGGTGGGGGTGGCGGCGGTGGCGGAGGTGGTGTATTTAGTTGTGTAACAGGAATATCTTCCTGTTCAAAATCTGAGATCTCCACCGTTAGAAGATCCAGATCTTCGTTAGGATCAAAATTCCATTCAAGGGCAACATATGTGAGGCCGAGCATGATTATCATTCCTATCTGAAAGAAGATCATACTGAACCTGCTCAATTCGGCCTTAGGGTTCTTTTTGACTCTCATAACTGTAGATTTTAAGTAGAAAAATCTTGTGTATCGTGAAGGGATCTCTCCCGTTAAAGTCATTCCAGGGCTCTCTTTTTTCTAATTCAACCAGGTAAGGGGAAACTTTGGTTTGAGCCCTATATCGATCTTCACAAATCAAAAGAGAAATCTATAGCCATTCCTTCTAAATGCCTGTTATAACAGCTCATTTTATTTTAAATGGCTCTTAAAGTTAAGCATCAACAGAGAGATAAAGAATGACAAATGTCATCCATCTTTCGGCGATCTTTTGAGATTATTTGTCAGGGTATTGCCAAGAGTCTCAGGCCCTATGCAGAACAATACTAATCATATGTTTGCGCCTGACTTGTTATTTGCGGAGTATAATGCCAAAACAGATTAGTTCAACAGGAGGAATGTCGGCAATTCGCCAAAAAAGCGTTAAGCCTCTCTAAATTTTCAGTATGAAAGTGTACAAATTTGTTCCCTCAACTGGGGATAAAAATAAATAATGACTGCTTATGGCTTTTTTGGGAGGTCAAAAGCTTCGGCTTCGTGTTCGAAATGCCCACGATGAGAACCATCACAAAAAGGTTTGTTTGCTGATTTTCCGCAGCGGCAAAGGCTTACTTTATCTCTTCCCCCGAGATCATATTGGTTACCATTCTTATCGACGATCTCAAAATCCCCCGAAATTAATAGGGAACCATTGCTGTTGACTTTTATACTTGTTTTAGACATAAGTGCCGGTGTTATTGGGTTATGTTCAAAAATAACCTTTTTTCCGGTGTATATAATAAAAGACTTCGGGGGCCGATAAATTAATTTATCGGATAATAACCCGATATTTGCATATATCGTTTCTTAACCCGATATTACACCTATGATAGCAGTAATAACCGGAGACATAGTAAATTCCAGAGAGGCTGTAGCCGATGACTGGCTTCCTTTGCTAAAGGATAGTCTCAATACTTTTGGAATGAATGCCCGGGACTGGGAAATTTTTAGGGGTGATAGTTTTCAACTTCGCCTGGAGCCGGCACTGGCTTTGCAGGCAGCATACCATATTAAAGCGGCAATAAAGCAACGAAAAGACCTCGATGTACGACTGGCTATAGGGATCGGGGAACAGGACTACCGGGGGAAAAGCATTAGCGAATCCAATGGTTCTGCCTACGTAAGGTCGGGAGAATGTTTTGAGGATCTTAAAAAGCAGCTAATTGGCATCTCTACAGGCAATAAGTCAAAAGATGAGATCCTCAACTTACTTTTCAGCCTGGCCTTACTCACGATGAATAACTGGAGCCCGATCGTAGCCGAAACCGTGAATTCGTTTTTGAAGCACCCTGAAAAAAGCCAGACCGAAATGGCAGGTATACTTCAAAAATCCCAAAGCAGCCTGAGTGAAGCTCTTAAAAGAGGCGGATATGATGAGATCATGCAGCTGGAAAATTTTTACCGCAAAGAAATTTCTGACCTATGACTGCTTTTGCATTAAAGTTATTGTTGGCCCACCTCCTGGGAGATTTCCTACTGCAGCCAGATAGCTGGGTCGTCCAAAAGAGGCAAAAAAAGTACCGTTCCCCTCTGCTCTATGTACATATAGCCGTACATGCCCTGGCAATGATCATTCTCCTGGGATTTCAATTCAAATACTGGGTGGGCATCCTGGTAATCCTAACCACACACCTGGTAATAGATCTTATCAAGCTATACCTTGAGGATCGGTATGAAAAGGGAAAACTGTTCGTGTTGGACCAGGTTTCTCATCTCCTGGTCATACTGGTGGTCATCTACAGCTACTATCCATTTCAACTAGAGCCGGAAAAATTATTGGATCCTGAGATTCTCGCATTGGGTATTGCCCTGGTACTGTTGGGACCATTTGGAGCCATTCTCATGCGACTGCTCATGAGCAGATGGGAATTACCCGAAGACAAAGAAGCTGATTCTCTTCCCCAGGCGGGGAAATATATCGGGATCCTTGAGAGGTTCCTCGTCTTTGGATTTATAGTACTGCAGCAATGGGCAGCAATAGGCTGGCTTATAGCGGCAAAATCCATATTGCGCTTCAGTGACCTGTCGCGCGCCAAGGATCGGAAGCTCACAGAGTACGTACTCATTGGTACCCTGCTGAGCTTTGCGATAGCTATAGTGGCAGGATTTCTTTACCTTCAGTTAGTAGAAAAGCTTTGAAAAAATTCCTTATCTTATAAAGAATGGTTGAATTAGCTTTAAATACAGCATTGGGTTTTGGCATCATCATGAGCCTGGTGATCATTGCCGTTTTGATCTATACCGTCATTAAGCTCAAGAAACAGGTGAAGCAAACCAAAAAAGAAGAAGAGGAAAAGAATAAACTTAACTGACCTTTTTCAATATAGTCAGCCAAAAATGTCGTTTTTCAGGCTCTTATCTGCTCCTTTCTATGTTACAACATAATTGCCCTCTCTCAGGTTAAACTCCATTGGGATTTGTCCTTTACACCCAATAAATAGCAAGTCCTTCAGCTAAGCTAATAAAGCCTAAATTCCTCATTTTTAACAACCTAAGTCTTGTTCGCAGAAGACATTAACTAATATTGGCATGATTGCTGAGTATTATGTTCCGGTAAAGCTTTTCCCCGGGCTATACCATAACCACTAAAACCCCCGTATATGAAGATGAAGAATATCCCCCTGCTATTTGCCCTTTTTGCCCTGATGTTCACTTCCTGTTCGAAAGACGATGAAGTCCTGGAGCAAAATCTTACTTCCAAAAATCCTGAAGAAACTGTTGATAATACAGAGCTTGAGGTTGAGGATTTTATTTATGCCGGGATGAACGAAATTTACCTCTATAAGGCAGATGTTTCGGTTCTTGCCGATGATTATTTTGCTACTGAGGATGAGAAATATGATTTCCTTGCCGGATTTACATCTCCCGAGAATCTTTTTGAACGGCTGAAGTCAAGTAGTGACCGTTTTAGCTTCATGACCGATGATTATAAAGCTTTAGAAGATCGCTTTAACGGAATAAGCAGTAGTACTGCCGGAATGGAGTTCGGCCTTGGCCGTATAAGCGGCACCAACTATCTTTTTGGTTTTCTTCAATATGTGATCCCTAATACTTCGGCAGCAGAAGCCGGGCTTACACGTGGTACTGTTTTTACAGAGATCAACGGTCAAAAAATAACCCTAAATAACCTTGAGTCCCTTCTCAATAACAATTCCTTTACTATTAATGTAGGGAAGGTTGAGGATGGAACCCTGGTTCTTACCGATAGAACGGTTACGCTTAGCCATTCCACGTACACCGAGAATCCTGTGCATGTGGTAAAGACGCTCGACCTTAATGGCAAAAAGGTAGGTTACCTAATGTATAACAGCTTCATTTCAAACTTTGACGATGAACTTAACCTTGCCTTTGCAGAATTAAAAAGCCAGGGAGTGACTGAGTTGGTATTAGACCTAAGGTATAATGGAGGTGGAAATGTGGAGACCGCTATTGACCTTGCAAGTATGATCACAGGTCAGTTCAACGGAAAAATATTTATGAGGGAGCAGTGGAATGCGGAATACCAGGCTTATTTTGAAGCCAATGAACCCGAAAGACTTACACAGCTTTTCAATAGTACCATAAGAAATGGACAGGCCATCAACAGCCTTAACCTCTCAAAGGTCTATGTATTGACCACAGAGAGTACAGCGTCGGCCAGTGAATTGATCATCAATGGATTGGAACCTTATATAGATGTAGTACAGATCGGTGAACCTACTACCGGTAAATTCCAGGCTTCGGTAACACTCTATGACAGCGAAGACTTTTCAAAGTCCGGAGTGAATAAGAATCATACTTACGCCCTACAGCCACTGGTATTGAAGTCGGCCAACGTAGATGGAAAATCAGATTATGTCAACGGCTTGTTTCCCGATATAGAGATCTCAGAAGATATCAACAACCTGGGAACATTGGGTGATCCTGAAGAGCCTTTCCTTAAGGCTGCTCTAAATCATATCCAGGGGATCACTATTAGTGCCATAACAGCTGCCCAACAGAAATCTAAAGAAAATGACCTGAAGATCGTTGGAGACGGAGATATGTTCCAGCCAGATTTCCAAAGAATGTACCTGGATAAGGTCCCCGATATCCTTAGAAGAAAATAATCCAAAATAGACCTCAAAACCTCTCCGATCTGTGAGAGGTTTTTTTTTGCTTCCGGACATCTGCGGAACAACCCCTCTTAATTCTACACATTCTGTAGAAAATTTCACCACTTTCTGTTTCTGCATTCGATAAACAACATAAGAAGGCAGCTGAAGTGTATCGAATTATTTCCACTTTGGCAGATAGAAAGAAAAGCCCTACAGCCTGCATAGACTGTAGCGAAATAGTAATCTTTTTAAAGGGATCCATTCATGTTTAGGAACAACATCAGTGCTTTTCCAGGAGAAGTGTTTCAATTTGGAATCGGTTTTGCCTTACTCCTGTAGGACCAACACCGGAAAATTATGGAAGCAAAAGAAAAACAATTAAGAAGAAGAGACTTTTTCCAGGCTTATGTTTCCCAAATAAACTGGGACTGGCTCTTTCTAAGAGGCCAACTTATCTTTCTAGGTATCGTACTACTCGGGCTGGCTGCATTTCTCCTTTGGTTCATGCAGTAGATCAACAGGATTAAATTCGTGTTAAACTGATTTTCAAGCTGAAACAATTCCATTTTCCATCCGTCTTTCTTTTAAAGCTGCCCCCTAAAAAATGTAAAATCAGCAGGCTATGAAAGCGAAAGATAAATTGGGACAAAAGGATCTTCATCATTACAGAAACTACATCAACCGGGATTCCCGGTTATTGCGCATACAGTTTATCTTTAGCTTGTTTGTTCTCGCAGGACTACTTACATATTATTTCCTGTTAGAATAATAATAGTCCTTACATTTCTATTTTTCCTTCACATTTCGTGCTTTTCCAGTTTCGATCTCACCTCTTAAGGATCGGCATTTATCTTTATTCCCGCTGATAAAATTATTATCATTTGACAGGAGAATTGAATGATCGATCAAATGTTACAAAATCTCTCAATATGTTTTATTACTCATTCCTGAAGTGAAACATCAATAGCTCTAATCCATTGATAAAGGATATTTTGTTTTAATTTATTGTTAATTATTTAAACAAATAAATTTAACTTGCTTACTTTTAGAGCATTGTAACCTTTAACTCTTTAATTATGAAAAATTATTTCCTTATTTCCTTGAGAAAATTGTCAGTGAACATGCTTTTTGTTGGCGCTCTGATGTTCGTATTCTTTTCCTGTTCCACGCAAGAAATAAATGAATCTGATCTTAATGCCAGCTTACAGACCGAAGCAGCAGCCAAAGCTAATAATAGAGCTCCGGCACCGGGAGAACAGTCCATTGCTGCTATTGCCGATGAAGCCGGATTCACCCGTCTTCTAGAAGCACTAATTTATGTAGATAGTAATCTGGGAACTCAGTATGTACAGTTATTCTCAGAAGGAACAGATCAATTTACTGTTTTCGCTCCTACTAATGAAGCTTTTGAAGCTGCGTATGCAGTACTTGGTGCTGATCCTGATACCGGAGTTGACCCCGAACTCCTTGAGTTCATATTACTCTATCATGTCGTTGAGGGTCGCAGAGCCTATAATAGTGTAGTACCTCCCAAAAACCCAAAGCAGATCGAAACCCTGGCCGGAGAATATTTTTGGGTCAATAGCGATGAAAGCATAGATGCCATAGGTAATTCTACAACTATCGAAGCAGCCGATGTCTCTGCTTCCAATGGAATAATCCACATTGTCAATGCAGTACTTTTACCAATTGAACTTTAAAAAGATTTGTTTTTGCCACCCGGTAAAATTCTGCTAAAGAGACTGTCTTAAGAGCTAATACAACGTCATTCTGGGTCTATTTCAGAATCTTACTTTTCTGAATATCAGCGATCGAAAGAACCTAAAATCATTTTAGGTTGACGAAATTTGGGCTTTTAGACAGCCTCTTTTCCTTTTGTCCTTCCCGGTCTTACATTGAGGTTAAAAGAAGAAATTTATTCGATTTTTTTAAAAGATAATTTTTGGAAATAACTTTATATTAGCTGCAATATCAGCTATTCAATGAAGAAAATCTTAAGCGCGGTTTTGCTGACCTTTCTGTTAGCTTCCTGCAGTTCTGACCCCGGTTCTCCTACCGAGGAAACTCCTGTGAAATTTGAAGTAGATCTTACCCCCTCGTCCCTCTCTCTTGATGTCGACGAAACGGCAGTAGTAAGTTTTAAAAGTGACACTCCCTTATCTGAAGTGAAATGGGTGAGAGAAAATAGCAGCAAAGCCTATTCTGCTTTTGATGGCAAAACTATAGAAGAAAACATTCAGCTCTATTTTCAGTTTCCTTTCCCCGGCACCTATCCGGTGGTTCTGGAATTCAAAGATCTCAACGGAAAGATCCTTCAAAAAGAACTTAGCTTTGAGGTGGTACCGGGAAATACCGTGCAGATCACCGGGATTGAAGTGGTAAACTTCTACGACAAAGGGAATTCCTGGGATCCGGAAGCTAGCGGTGAAGACCAGCTTGCCGACTTAATTTTTGGTCTTGAAAAACCTCATCAGGTAGGATTTGTTAAGAATGATTACCGCACGTCCACCTGGTTCATTTCAGAAGTTCATGAAAATGAAAGCAGCCTGAGCTGGGACTTGTCGGCCGAGGATCTCTATGTCAATCCAATGTTCGGCTTTGATTTCGGACTTGGTGATGTTGACGGAGGAGGCATGAGCCAGAACTTAATGCTGGACAGACTTTCGTACAAAATAGAGCTGCGGGATAAAATAGAGACCCGCCCCGAAACAGTTGAATTGATTGATGAGGCTGTGGACCTGCATATTATTTTTCACCTTGGGTGGCCATAGGTCCAGAGCTTTTTCACAGCCTGCCTTTAACTCTGTTGTTCGGCATATTTCCGGAAGTTTTCAAGGATAGCCTGCCATCCATCCCGTTGCATCTCACGGCTGTTTTGCTGTTCAGGATCAAATGATTCTTCAATAAAAGTGGCATTTTCCACAGGTTTGAAATGGACACTTACTTCCCTTCCATCTTCCAAGGTATATCGAATGAACCTGTGAGGCTCTATCTCCTCATATTTTCCCGAAAAATCAAAGCCGGTGCTGCCATCTTTAGCTTCCATTCTATAATTGAAGGTTCCTGCTTTTCGCAGGTCATTCGCTGCTGTAGGAGTATGCCACTCGGCCGAAGCAAAATTCCATTTCTTTATATGCTCCGGGTCGGTCCACAAGTGCCACACCTTTTCTACCGGAAGGGGAACCAGGGTCTCAATATTGATCTTACCTGTTTTCATAGCCTATAATTTTAAATTCCTCCAGGGAAAATTGACATTCTTTTTAACTGAATATCAGTTATTTAAATTTACAAAAACTGCTCCTGAAAAAGGTATTTAAAATTGCTTTTTTGACACCTGTTGCTCCAGGTTCCTAACTCACTAATTACCTAAAGAGTCGGAAAATTGGATGAGATGATCCGGCTCTTCTCCTGTTCAATAAAGGAACGGTATGCTTCAGCAACAGGGGACAGCTTTTTGGAGTGGAGCCAAACCAGCTTCCAGGTAGAATTCACAGGTAGGCCTTCTATAGGAATTATTTGAAGATCCCCGCTACTCAGCTCCTGCCTTATTCCTATTACAGGCATAATTGAATAACCTAATCCTGCTATAACTGCCTGCTTCACGGCTTCATTGGAGGTAAGCTCCAGGCGTTTATTGACTTTGAGGTTGTGCTGTTTGCAAAAACTTTCCATGCTCTTTCTGGTTCCGGACCCCTGCTCCCTGAAGATGAGTGGTACCCGGGTCAAAAACGTTCTGTCTTGCGGCTCCTTAAGACCTGAACCCCGGGAACCGATAAGAAATAACTCATTATCCATTAGGTCAATATGTTCCACCTTTAGATTTTCGGGGTAAAGAGACATCAGCGCAAAATCGACTTCATTCTTCTCCAGGCTTTCTATTACTCTCGCCCTGTTGGTAACATCGAGTACCAGTTCAATTTCGGGATGCTGTTTCAGAAAATCAGTGAGGAAATGCGGCATTACGTATTTTCCGGTTGAAACCACTGTAATACTCAGTTTTCCAATAAGATGTCCTTTGTAGGCCGCTGCCTTTGTCTTCATTGACTCTGCCTCCCCCAGGATCCTTTTTGCAACCTCTGCTATTTCCCTTCCGAATTCAGTGATGAATAACTTTCTCCCGATCACCTCCAGGAGAGGGATCTCAAACTGGTCCTGCAAATTTTTGATCTGTATGGAAACGGCAGGCTG
>CAYLZB010000022.1:14000-24657 GCA_964388165.1 uncultured Flavobacteriaceae bacterium
GTATGAAAGCTACAGTACAACCCGTTAAGGATCTGGAAGAAATAAATGATAAGCTACTCGATCTTATTGAGCAAGGGGATCCTACTGTCATACTTTCTCCGGAACACACCTTTAGCCTTAATGAATTGTTCAAACATGAATTGATTTCGATCAATCATGAAAAACTTGAACTTACAGAGAAAGGAAGAAAAGCAAAAGAATTAGGCGTGCGCTCTTTTTTGGAGCAGGAGGAAATCCCTGAACAAGAAGAAATTTTGATCAGCAAAAAAGAAACAGGGCACGAGGCCTTGACCTACCGGCCCTTTTTGACCATTTTGCTTTTTGTACTCATTGTTCTGCTTTCCATTTCGATTTGGATAGGCAGCACCTAGACATTAGAGGATGGGGGACTTGGAGTGTACGGGATCCTTACTACCGTTTCTACTCCTGTTCCCTTCCCTTTATTTCTAATTATGAAGCTGTAATTACTTCCGTATAGATTTGCCAGCCGGGCATCTATATTTGCCAGCCCTTTTCCTTTTTTCATTAGCTCCTCCTGTCCTCTGGTGAGTCCTGCCCCGTTATTTTCAACTTTGATCACGAGTTCATTCTTTTCTGAATAGATCCTGATATTTATTTCAAGATCGGTATGCTCATAAGAATAACCGTGCTTGATGGAGTTTTCGAGTATAGGCTGTAGCAACAAGGCAGGAACTTTCTTTGATAAGAGATCTTCTTCGATCTCCCGGCTGATCTTTAAATGATCTGAAAATCTTACATTCAAAATATTCAGGTAATATTCCAGAGTTCGCAGTTCCCTTTCCAACGGGATGACATTCTCATCCCCACTGTAGAGGATCTCTCGTAAAAAATCACTGAGATCGGCTATAGTGTCCTTCGCCTTCTCCTTATCAAGA
Organism: uncultured Flavobacteriaceae bacterium; assembly: GCA_964388165.1. GTDB lineage: Bacteria > Bacteroidota > Bacteroidia > Flavobacteriales > Flavobacteriaceae > Salinimicrobium. Next base: position 14,897 of record CAYLZB010000022.1, read on the forward strand.
TCGGCCAGGACTGCTATGCTGTTAAGAGTATTGAATAAAAAGTGCGGCTGTAACTGCGAGGAAAGCATCTTCATTCTGGTATTTACCAGTTGAGTTTCCAGTTGCGCTCTTTGGTGCTCGGCTTCCTTTACCTGTTTCACGTAATAATACGTGTAGATAATAAAGGTCATGGCAAAGTAAATGAGAAAATTCAGGTCTACTACGATCATGAACCTGGTAAAGCTTTCTTCGGGCTGGTACTCCTCGATAGTGAACCTGCCGGTGAGGATGTTATAGATATCAAAGATGAGCCTGATTATAAAGCCTATTAGCAGGGAAAAGATCACATGAATACTAATGATCTTCACCCAGGAGTAATTCTTGTGAAGGAAACGTTTGGTACTTATGGCAATAATGGTCATATAGAAGACCACGATCAACCAATCGATAAGAATATTATGAATAAGAAAATCAGACCACGGCTCCTGCCTCATATTGGGAAGAACGCTGCGCAGGTAAGCCGATTTGGTTATAAAGACCAGATTGAACAACCCGTAAAACCCGGCCAGTAACAGGATGAGTTTAAGGTCGATATATTTTTTAAGTTTCATCTTCAGATCCCCAGTTTTTCAAGGAATTCCTTTTTGTTCGATTTACTAATGTGTAGCAACTTGTTATCCTTCATTCTTGCATCAACTTCAGAATAATCTGAATGCACAATTTCCTTGACATGGTTCACATTGACGATCGTAGAGCGGTGGATCCTGTAAAAGTTCCCTCCCTGCAGTTGCTCTTCAAGGTTGTTCAATGATTCTCTTAAAACAAATTTTCCATCACTTGTGTAGATCTCGGCATAATATCCCGATGCTATGATGTAGAGAATATCGGGCGGATCTATAAGTACAGTTTTATTACCCTGCTTCACCGGAATTTTACTGATCTTTCCCTGTTGAGCTTCTTTTGAAAAGATCCTGAACAGCTCCTTGATCCTTCGTTCAAATAGATCATCGGCTTCCTTACGGCTGGTATGCAGCACTCGCTCCACCGTCTTAAAGAACCTCTGATCTTTAAAAGGCTTCAGTAGAAAATCAAAGGCTTCCACATCAAAAGCGCGGGTTGCGTAGGAATCGTATGCAGTAACAAAGACAACTATGGGTTTTGGCCTGGTCTCGATCTTTTGCAGCACTTCAAAACCGTTCATGTCCTTCATGTTGATATCAAGGAAAATGATGTCCGGTTTGTCGGCATTGATCCTCTTAATAGCAGTCTGCCCGTTAGAACATTCTCCTATCACCTCTATCTCTGAAACATCTTCCAGAAGGTTCAAGACCCGCCGGCGAGCCAGTTCCTCGTCATCAATGACAAGTGCCTTCATACCTGTGCTGTTTTGTTCCTCCAATTTATAAATTTTAAAGGTTCCTGCTACTCCTGCCACGTAAAAACCATCAAACGGTAGGGTCGTTTGATGGTATGGGATCAAAAACCTGAATGGTTATTTGCTCGCCACTTCTGTTCCTCCAAGGGGTGCCTCTAAAGTGATCCTCCTGCGGTCTTTTCCGTTTTCAAGTTTGATCTTGTAATAGTTTTTACTTAAGATGCCTCCATTACCTCTGGTAACATGGACGTTCTTGGTCATAGCCCAACCTTTATGATCCCTGTAGAGCTGACTTCTCAATTTCTCGGGGAGAAGAATGTTCTTGAATCTTGAACTGCTTCTCACCAGCTCTCCTTCAGAGTTAAAATCGGCTTTTAAGATCCCTTTTCTGCTTACAAAACTTACCTCATAAGAGTCATAATTTTCGTGGCTAACCGCATCGATAAAGTTTTCAATGTCAAAATACGCCTCCATAAAGCCCAGCGGATCTTTTTCGAATTCGCCGGAATAGGATTCTTTTACGTTAAAGGAGAATCTGTTACCCGATTGCTTTACCTCTGAAGAAAGGGGTGCAAATCCTACCTTTGCCTCCTTAAGTTCAGTAAATTCCTGTGCGTGACCTGTTCCGAAAACAAGTAGTACCAAATAAAAAATGAGCGTTTTCATAGTTCTGAGTTTTAGTATTATTATATCACCAAAAGTAGAATCTGAATACGCCCATGCGGACTAAAATGATGTGAATGACCCAAAGAGAGTAATTTTTTCTATCAAACCTGATAAGATCTCAGGTTAAAGGCAGCAGCATTGCAGAACAGCGTTCTACTTCAAAAAACAGAGGCTTTAAAACCCATTTTTGGATACTCACTGCAAAAAAGCCGGGAAATAAAGAAGCCGCCTCTCCTACGATCATTCCGATTACCCTACATTCTCGGAAGATCGACCGAAAGAAACGGCCTTTCTTTATTTATATCAACCTAAGATCCTTGAGGATCCCAATTAGGTGAGGTGTGGTATTGGCACCAAACTCCTCCCGCAACTCTTTTAATCTTTTTTCTATTGAGCTTTTACTGCTCGGGGAAATATTTCTATTTCTAAAATCTTCCTGTATATCCTCCTGTGTATAACCGGAAGCAACAGCTTTAAGCATTTCCATCTCCCAATCCCCAAGGATCAACATATTGTTGCTCTTCAATACATTCTCAATACGGGCAGAATTATAATTTTCACCTCTGTTCACTGCGAGAATAGCGTCATGCAGATCCCGCATTCCATGACGATCCTTACAAATGTACCCATCAATATTCCCCGATTCCCAAAGGTCCCGCACAGTTTGAGGATGATCTTCAATAGAGTTGACCAGGATCTTGATCTCCGGATCTTCTTGTTTAAGGACCGAGATAAGCTCCTTTCCGGAATTTATCTTCTGGGTACGGTGATCGTTCTTAAAAGAAAGATCACAAATGAGAAGATCAAAAGGTTCTCCCTCTAAAAGAGCTTTTTTAGCCAGCAACCAGGCTTCGTCACAGTATTGAGCATGCTCCACCTTCTCTATCTCAAGATCTTTAAGCAAACCCGAAACTGCAAGGTTGATGCTGTCCATATCTTCGGCCACCAAAACTTTTCGAAACATTCCTACTTCTTTAGCTAAAATCACCACTTGATCTATTATATATTCAAAATTAAAGTAAAGTATTCAGGAGTTTTTACGGTTTTCCACATTTTGCCCAAAAAAAGGAATTAAATTTTGTTTTCCCGGTCTCGCACCCATCACTTTTTGTTGAAAAAATGACATGCCGACGATTACATTTTCATAAGAAATTCTTAGAGTGGTTTAGCAGTTAAAACCAAAACTGTATATTTGAAATGCCTATCTAACCACAATATGGACATCGCCGAATTCGCTGCTTACATCCTAGGGATCATCATACTTTTTCCCACCATAGCATCCATAAGTAAGCTTGACAACTGGTGGATAAGGGACTTTGATTTTCCCAGATTGCAAATAAGCACCCTTGTAATAGCTGTGCTCATTTACTGTGTAGCAGTTTTTGATTTTAGCGCCATTTGGGAATATATTATGGTGGGCTTACTGGCACTGAGTTTTATTTACCAGGCCGTCAAGATCTATCCCTACACTTATATGGCACCCAAGCAGGTAAAGGAGTATCATGGGGAAGATGTAGAAAGACAAATTTCGGTACTGGTAAGTAATGTACTTACAACGAATGACAATTACGACAAATTGATCAAACTTGTCATACGTGAAAACCCTGATCTCGTGCTTACTCTTGAAAGCGATGAGGTTTGGGAAAAAGAACTGAGACCAATTGAAGATGAATACCCATATACTGTAAAGATCCCACAGGATAACCTCTATGGGATGCACCTCTATTCAAAGCTGGAGCTGGAAGATATTGACATCAAATATTTGATCTCTGAAGAAATTCCTTCTATACATGGCAAGGTAAAGCTGCGAACGGGGGAAAAGATCAATATGCACTGCCTGCATCCAAAACCTCCAAGCCCTTCTGAAGATGACACCTCCACCAATCGCGATGCAGAATTACTGCTCGTGGGAAAAGAAGTTGATGGAAAAAATTCTACGCTGGTCTTTGGTGATCTCAATGATGTGGCCTGGTCCCGAACCACAAAGCTCTTCCTGCGCCTAAGCGGATTACTGGATCCCCGTATTGGCCGTGGATTCTTTAATACTTTCCATGCACAGTATCCCATCTTCAGATGGCCCCTTGACCACGTTTTTCACAGTCAGGATTTTTTATTGCTGAAGTTGAAGAGACTGGAAGACATTGGGTCAGATCACTTCCCAATTTTCATTAAGTTGGTCTACCAACCCGAAGAACCTAATAAAAATGACGGCACTGAAGAACCCGACGGGGAAGAGAAAGAATGGGCAGAAGAAAAGATCGAAAAAGGAAAGGAATCCTAAAGACTATTCAAAAATATCATTTTTGACACCCTTGAATGAACGGGTTTTTCCTACTATTCAAAGTCTTCAAGAACATAGCATTTAAAAATGCCTTTTTTGGAGACCTATTCTTTTTTCCTGATCACAGGTTCCAGTACCTCCCAAACATTTTGAGCAACTATATCATAACCTTCAGCTGTGGGATGGATCCCATCCTGTTGATTGAGCTCTGCATTTCCTGCTACGCCTTCAAGAAGAAAGGGAATCAGGTGAAGGTCGTTCTCACGGGCCAGTTCTGGAAAAACTTCTCTGAATTCCGAAGTGTAATCGGGCCCCATATTAGGCGGGATCTGCATTCCTGCCAGGATGATCTCCACATTGGGATTTTTCTCTCTTACGGTATCTATGATAGCCTGAAGATTTCTCCTGGTCTCCTCTACCGGAATTCCGCGTAAGCCATCATTAGCTCCAAGCTCTAATACGAACACATCAACATCCTGATTAAGCACCCAATCAATACGGTTCTTACCGGCTGCGGTAGTTTCCCCGCTGAGTCCTGCATTGATCACTTCATAATTGAGCCCAAGGGAATCTATGATCTCCTGGATCCCGGCGGGATAACCTTCAGCAGGATCTAATCCCATAGCGGCAGTAAGACTGTCTCCAAAAAAGAGGATCTTCCCGCTGTCTTCAGTATCTTCAGTTCCTTCAGTTTCATCAGCTTCAGAAGTAGTTTCTTCAGCTTGCTTTTCCTCCCTGGCAGTGTCACCGCAAGAGGTGAACACGAAGAGGATCAAAAATGGCAAATACAACAGGTTTCTCATAGCTACAGTCTTGAAGTGGAAATCATTTCTTATTTTGCTTTTTTTGAAAGCGAAATTAAAGATGACAAAAATATTGAACGTGCGCAACCTGGAGAAAAGCTATTCCAGCGGCTCCAAAAGGCTCACCGTACTGCATGATATAAGTTTTGATATTGAGGAAAAGGAGACCTTTGCTATTGTAGGGCCTTCGGGAAGCGGAAAAACCACCCTGCTTGGCCTCTGCGCCGGACTCGATCGACCCGATTCCGGAAACATCGAGCTCTGCAGTACTAACCTCAGCCAACTTTCTGAAGATGAGCGCGCAGTTTTGCGCAATAAAAAGATTGGATTCGTATTTCAGGATTTTCAACTACTCCCCACGCTTACAGCACTGGAAAACGTGGCGGTCCCCCTGGAACTCCAGGGCGCCAAAAATGCCATGAAAGTAAGCAGGGAACTACTTGACAAGGTAGGGCTTGGGGACAGGTATGATCATTATCCTTCTCAACTCTCGGGTGGGGAGCAACAAAGGGTTGCAGTAGCCCGGGCTTTTTCGAATAATCCGCAGATCCTTTTCGCCGATGAACCCACAGGTAATCTCGATGCCGAAACCGGGGAAAAAATCATTGAATTGCTGTTTGAACTCAATAGGGAAGCCGGCACCACACTCGTCATAGTAACGCATGATATGGATCTCGCAAGAATGACCCAGCGAATTTTGCGCCTTAAAGGAGGGAAAATAATTGAGTCTCATGAGCAAGTTTAAACCTACCTCCTCTTTTTCATGGCTGGTAAAGATGGCCTGGCGCGACGGCAAAGCCAGCAGCCGTAAACTGGTTCTGTTCATGGCCTCTATAGTTCTGGGGATCGCAGCAGTTGTGGCCATACAATCTTTTGGTGAGACCCTTAAAGACAATATCTCCCTACAATCGAAGGCAATGATGGGTGCCGACTACAAGATTGATATGGATAAGGTTCCCGGGGAGGAGATCATAAGCATAATGGATTCCCTTGGAGGAGCCGAAGCCAGGGAAGTCAGCTTTGTCTCTATGGCAGCTTTTCCCGGCAATGATGGCACTAAGCTGGTGCAGGTACGTGGAATTGATGGCGGTTTTCCTTTTTATGGGGAGTTAGAGACAGAGCCTCCCGGTGCGGCCGGAACATACCAGAAAGAAGGGCAGGCACTTGTGGATGCCACTGTCATGAAACAGTTGGGTTTAAAACCCGGTGACAAAGTAAAAATTGGTGAAGTGGTGCTTCCAATAGCCGGCGCCTTAATTTCGGTGCCCGGCAGCAATGCCATTTTCTCTTCGATAGCACCACCGGCAGTTATTCCTTTTCGTTTTATTGAACCCAGCGGCCTGGTACAAACCGGTAGCCGGATCTCTTATGACTTCTATTTTACTGCACCACCAAATACAGACCTGGAACAGCTGGATGAAGTGCTGGGTCCACGCCTGGATGAAATGGAAGCAGATCTTGATACCCATACCTCGACCAGTGAAAGACTGGGACGCCGCTATGAAAATTTCGGAAAGTTTTTAAACCTGGTCGCCTTTATTGCACTGCTCCTCGGTTGCGTTGGGATCGCCAGTGCGATCAACATCTATATCAAAGGAAAATTAAAGGCAGTTGCGGTATTGAAATGCCTTGGAGCGACGAAGAAACAAACCTTCTATATCTACCTACTCCAAATAGCGGGAATGGGATTGCTGGGGGGTATTACAGGTACTGTTGCCGGATTATTTTTACAGCAGCTCTTCCCCTTGCTGCTTAAAGATCTTTTACCGGTGGATGTACAGATGAATTTCTCGCTGCAGATCGTCATGATCGGGCTTCTACTGGGAATCTTTATGGCGGTTCTATTTGCGCTTATCCCGCTTATTGGAACCCTCTACATATCACCTTTACAGGCTTTAAGGGTACAAAGTGGCGGTAACAAGAAAAAGGGTAAAGCAGAATTGGCTGTTTTAGGAGCTATTTTTCTCTTTATTCTCCTTTTCTCCTATTGGATGTTACAGGACTGGAGATATTCTCTGGCCTTTGTTGTGGGGATAATAGTGACCTTCTCCATCCTGGCCGGTATAGCGCGGCTGTTCATGAAAGCCATTCGGAAGAATTTTCCTTCGAACTGGGGTTTTCCGGCAAGGCAGAGCTTACAAAATCTTTACAGGCCGCAAAATCAGACCCTTACCCTTGTTCTCGCTATTGGAGTCGGTGCTTTTCTCATAAGCACTTTGTACTTCACAAAAGATATTCTGCTGGCACAGGCATCTCTTGATGCCCAAGCCGATAGCCCCAACATGATTCTGCTCGACGTGCAGGCGGGACAGGAGAAAGATGTGGAACAAACTATCAAAAATAGCGGAAATCCCGTGCTGGATGATATTCCAATAGTGACGATGCGGGTGCATACCCTACAGGGAAGAACTGTGAACCAGATTAGGGAAGATTCCACTTCGAACATCAACAGGTGGGTTTTAAACCATGAATTCAGGGTGACCTACCGCGATTCCTTAATTAATTCTGAGGTGCTCACTTCCGGGGAATGGATTCCCGAAGTAACAGATCCTAATCTTATTCCTATCTCTGTAAGTGACAATTTCGCTGAGGACGCAAAAGTTGATATTGGAGATAAAGTCTCCTTTAATGTACAGGGTGTGATAATGAATACCGTGGTACGCAGTGTGAGAACTGTGGACTGGAGCCGGATGCAACCGAATTTCTCCATAGTCTTTCCAAAGGGGATCCTTGAAAATGCACCACAGTTCAGAGTAATTACTACGAAGGTAGCAGATGAAAATGCTTCAGCTTCACTTCAACAGGACCTCGTGGATTTATATCCAAATATATCGATCATTGATCTGCGACAGATCCTCAAGGTAATAGAAGATCTATTGAACAAGATCGCATGGCTCATCAATTTTATGGCCTTTTTCAGCATTTTGACGGGAATAATCGTACTACTGGGAGCAGTGAGGACCAGTAAGTTTCAGCGGATCAAAGAGAGTGTGCTACTCCGGACTTTAGGAGCCCGCAGCAAACAGATCCTGAAGATCCTGGCCCTGGAATACTTTTACCTGGGTGCATTGGGAACCCTTTCAGGGGTTTTCCTTTCCCTGGTAAGCGGGCAACTACTGGCATGGCTGCTGTTCGATACGGCCTTTGTACCTTCCTATTTCCCATTCCTGGTTCTTTTCCCGGCTATAACATTGCTGGTAATGATCATTGGTCTCACCAATAGCTTGAGCGTAATTAAAAGTCCGCCGCTGGAAGTACTCAGGAAAGAGAGCTATTGAATTTTTGCTGAAGTCAACACAGCGATCTCGGGCTCCTGAAAGATCTCAGAGAGGTATTCCCTTTTCATAGGTTTGGAATAATAGGCCTTCACCCTTTCGTACTCGAGGGCCTTCTGTTTATCCTCAATAAATGAGGAAGAGGTAACTACCACCACGTAGAGTTTTTCTGAATAGGGCCTGGAATGGCATTCTTCAAGGAACTCCCAGCCATTCATCACCGGCATATTAAGGTCCAGCAGGATAAGGACCTTTTCCCTTTCTTCTGCTATGTCATCCAAACGGTCAATGGCTTCTTTTCCATTTGAACATATTTTAGGGGTTGACCTTACATATCCACTAAGACTAAACTTGTGCATACGGGACACGATCATATCATCTTCAATAATTAATATTTCCAGATCTTTACTCTCTTCCAACTTTCTCTGTTTTTCTTACGATATTTTCAATGACTTCATCTACTTCGTTAGCCGAGTTCTTTATATGGCAAATTATTTCTTCCCTACTCCACTCTTCTTCAAAAGACTCCTCCTCGAGCAGTTCCACCAACCCCTTTAATCTCGCTAATGGAGCCCTTACTACATGAGCCTGTTCCCATGCCACCTCTTTGAGTACCTGGTTCTGCTTCTGAATTTCTCTGATCATGCGCCTGGATTCTGTAACATCCAGAACAGCTCCTACCATTCTAATAGCTTCTCCCTTATTGTTTCTTAATATGTAACCCCTGTCAATCACATGCGCTTCTTCGCCATTCTTACTGAGAAAACAGTATTCCTCCCGCCACTTTTTTACGGCAGGATCTTCAAGTGCCGAGTACAGCGATTTCCTGATTCTGTCCCTGTCTTTTTCTATAATCTTTTCAAACCAGAATTCTTCAACAGAAGGTTTTTTCGAAGTACCGTACCCAAACATTTTTCTAAAGGAACTACTTCGTTTCATTCGGCTTTTAAGGATGTCCCAATCCCAGATCATTTCTTTGGTTGCTCTCATCGCATAACTAAAGCGTCGGTTTGCCATTTTCAAGGCTTCTTTACTGCTTAGGATCTCTGAAATATCTGCCGTCGCACCAATTAACCTTATTGCTGCTCCCTGTTCGTTCCGCACTACGATGGATCTGTCAATGATCTGCGCGTAAGAGCCATCTGCACGACGAAACCGGTATTGGGATTTAATGTTCCTTGACCCGGGATCATTAAAATGCTGTTTAAGCTTCTCTAAAATTTCGGGGAGATCATCTGGATGAATGTTAGATATCCAGAAATCCTGAGCATCTATTTCCTTTTTGGAGTAACCAAACAGAGTTTCTTCACTTTTATGGAACCTAATAACTTCGTCACTAAGCAGATCCCAATCATAGATCACCTCTTCGGTTGCTTCGGCAG
>CAYLZB010000023.1:0-24652 GCA_964388165.1 uncultured Flavobacteriaceae bacterium
TCAACTTATAGATTCCCGCGTGGATGAGATAAGAAATGTACGAGGCGAACTTCCGCTTGAGGTAGAAGATTTAGAAGATGAAGTAGCAGGCCTTAATACCCGTTTGGAAAAAATGGATGCCGACCTTGAGGCGATCGATCAGGATATCAACACCAAGAAAGTTTTGATGGAAGAAGCAAAAGCCTTGATCAAAAAATATAATGAGCAGCAAAAAAATGTGCGTAACAACCGTGAATTCAACGCCCTTTCCAAAGAAGTTGAATTCCAGGAGCTGGAAATAGAGCTGGCTGAAAAGCAGATCAAGGAATACCGCGCACAAATTGAGCAGAAAAAAGAGGTGATCGAGCAAACAAGAGAACGTTTGGCCGAGCGTCAAAAGCACCTTGACCATAAAAAAGGAGAGCTTGACGAGATCCTTGCTGAAACTGAAAAAGAAGAAAAAGCACTTCTAAAGAAGTCAGAAGAATTTCAGGAGCAAATAGAAGAGCGTTTGGTTAACGCATACAAGAGAATTCGTAGCAGCGTTAAAAATGGTCTTGCAGTAGTTCCGGTTGAAAGAGGAGCTTCAGGTGGATCTTTCTTCACGATCCCACCGCAGGTGATCATGGAGATCGCAGGTCGCAGAAAGATCATTACCGATGAGCACAGTGGCCGAATCCTTGTTGATGAAGAACTGGCACAGGAAGAAAGACAAAAAATGAACGAGCTTTTCCAAAGCTTCTAATTTTTCCTGATAATTATAAAGGAGCCCTTCACGAAAGTGAGGGGTTTTTTATTGGTCTATAGTCATAGACTGTAAACGGTAGATCTAAATTCTTACGGTCAAAAAAATCCGTGCATATCAGAAGGAAAACGAATTCTGAATATTAAATCCTGGATTTTGAATTAGCAGGGCGTTAACATCTGTTTCACAGAAATCTATTTTGTATGCTGTACCTTTAAGGAATAAACCTACAGCTATGAAAAAATTTCTTTTCATCATCTTACTGTTTGGGTTCCAATCCTGTAACGAAGGAAAAACCACCTCATCCGACACTTCAGAAAGAGTTGATCCGGATACAATAACCACAGATACGCTTCCTCCGGGAAATCTTCAGGAAGAACGGGACGCACTGCAAACCGAGAAGGAAGTCAAGCGAACCGGTGTGGAACCGGTGGCAGTCAATCAAGGACGTTATCGAAAGATGATCAACGACGAGGCAGCCGACGATTGCAACTGTAACTGCATTGACATCGCATATGACAGGGCGACAGAGTGGTGCATAGACAAGGATAAGGTATATATGAGCGCCCGTTGTAAGAAAACAGGAGATAATACTGCAGATGTGTACTTTGTTGCCTCCGGCAGGGAAATATCTCCGGACAGAAAAATACCCTGGGAGGAGTTCGATACCAACACGCCTGTGGCAACGCTTACTTTTCAACCCGATGGCAGTGCTGAACTGGACTGGCTGGGTTTTTCTAAGAATGGGGAAGTCATCACAGACTATGCCCTGTACGGTAAAAAGACATTAGAAGGAACATACAAAAAAGATTAGAATGAAGTTTTTACTTTTAACCCTACTTATAAGTTTTACTGCCTGCGGAAATTCTTCGGGAGAAACCGTGACCCTCCCTGAAATTGCCAATGCAGAACCGATTGAAGTTCCTATGCAGGACGGCCTTAAAAGGGCATATTTTGCCAGCGGTTGTTTTTGGTGTGTAGAAGCGGTCTTCGAAAGCGTTGTTGGAGTAAAAGAAGCTATTTCCGGATATTCCGGTGGTCATACCAAAAACCCGACCTACGAAGAAAGCAACACCGGTCGTACCGGCCACGCCGAAGCAGTAGAAGTAATTTACGACCCCGAGGTTATTGATTTTGCCACGCTCACCGATGTTTACTTCGGCTCTATGGATCCCACGCAAAAGAATGGGCAGGGACCCGACATAGGCTCCCAATACCGCTCAATTATTTTTTATCAAAACCAGGAGCAAAAGAAGATCATTGAGCAAAAAATGAAAGAACTGGCAAGCCAATATAAAAAAGCTATAGCCGTAGAAGTATTGCCCTTTCAGAAATTCTGGAAAGCAGAAGATTACCATCAGGATTATAAGAAGTACAATCCCAACGATCCATACATCAGGAATGTATCTGTTCCCCGAATGAACAGGTTCAAGAAGAAATTTCCGCAGTTACTCAAGGAAAACCAAAACTAAATTCCCTTCAAAAAGGGCAAAAATGACTTTCTTTGCGGAAACCGAATAAGTCTCTCCATAAATGGATATTACCACAGAGAATGTACTGTTAATAGGCTCCCTGCTACTACTTATCAGTATTCTGGCGGGGAAGACCTCGTACAAATTTGGAGTGCCAACGCTTATATTATTCCTTTCGGTTGGGATGTTGGCCGGTTCTGAAGGCATTGGAAGAATAGAATTTGATGATCCTCAATTAGCCCAGTTCATAGGAATAGTCTCCCTTAATTTCATTCTTTTTTCGGGTGGATTGGACACCAACTGGCGCAGCATTAAACCCATTGTATGGCATGGGATCTCCCTTTCTACTCTCGGGGTGTTGTTCACTGCCCTGTCTATAGGTACTTTTGTATGGGCGATTACAGATTTTACTATTTACGAAGGTCTTTTGCTGGGAGCCATAGTTTCTTCGACCGATGCTGCTGCTGTTTTTTCCATTTTGCGTTCCAAAAATATGGCGTTAAAAGCAAATTTGCGACCAACCCTCGAGCTGGAAAGTGGTAGTAATGATCCCATGGCTTATTTCCTTACAATAGCCTTTTTGGGACTGGTCGTGAACCAGGATCAAAGTCTGCTTTCTATTATTCCGCTATTTCTCCAGCAAATCCTGATTGGCGCTGCCCTCGGATTTCTCTTCGGAAAACTTAGCAAAATGATCATCAACAAGATCACCCTGGATTTTGAAGGACTCTATCCTGTACTGGCCATTGCCCTGATGTTCCTCGCGTTTTCGGCTACAGACAGGTTGGGCGGAAACGGCTTTTTAGCAGTTTACCTTGCCGGTGTTTATCTCGGAAACCAGGATCTTATTCATAAACGTACTATAATGCGGTTTTTCGATGGTGTTGCATGGCTTATGCAGATCGTACTTTTCCTTACCCTTGGTCTTCTCGTATTCCCCAGTGACATTATACCTGTACTTGGCCTTGGAATATTAATTTCGATATTTCTCATTTTTGTTGCCCGTCCCATAGGCGTCTTTATAAGCCTCTCCTTTTTCAAGATGAAGATGCGCCGCCGCTGGTATATTTCATGGGTGGGATTACGAGGTGCCGTTCCAATTGTATTTGCCACCTATCCCCTGCTTGCGGGAATTGAAAAGGCACACATGATCTTCAACATTGTGTTTTTCGTTTCCCTCACCTCTGTACTGGTACAGGGAACCACGCTATCAAAAGTAGCACACTGGCTGCATGTTGCTTTGCCAAAAAAAGCAAAAAAAATATCCCCTGTTGATGCTTTCCTTGCCGATGGCACCAAGTCACTTATACGGGAGATCACCATTCCCCCGGATAATTTTTCGGTAGGAAAAAGAATCGTAGACCTGCATTTTCCGCGGAATGCCATAATAGCCATGATCTCCAGGAACGGGCAGTTCTTAACTCCTAACGGTGCAACACAGGTTAAGGAGGATGATACTTTGATAGTACTCATGGAAAATCAGCGAAACGTTGAAGCAGTTTACAACAGCCTGCATCTCGCCTACAATCCTGATACTGATGATGAAGACAATCTCTAATCTCTAAAAATAGAGTATTAAAAAAGGGCATTTTTCCATGCCCTTTTTAATTTTGAATTACAGGAGAAGAAGTTTAATCCTCCTCGTCCAGCATGAGATTTAGAGTTACATCGATATTATCCATCGTGGCTCTGGAATAAGGACAGATCTCATGAGCTTCATTCACGAGCTTTTCCCCGGTTTCCACATCAACTCCCGGGATATAGGAATCCAAAATAACCGAAAGCTGGAGATCACCCTCTTCGGTTGTGCCAAGTTCTACTGAAGCGGTCACAGAAAAGTCTCCCAGATCTACCTTGTGCTTTTTGGCAATAGCCTGGAGGGCACTACCGTAGCAGGCAGAATATGCTGCCGCAAAAAGTTGTTCGGGATTGGTCTTTTCTTCACCTTTCCCGCCCATGGATTTTGGTTTACTAAGTTCCAAATCTAAAATTCCATCGTCACTTCTTACGCTTCCTTCTCTCCCGCCTGTTGTGGTGGCTACGCCGGTATACAATGTCTTCATAATGATCTTTTATTTTATTATTTTAGTACTTCAATATACAAATAAGATCTCCACCTAAAAACTAATTCCCTGTTTTGAAAAAACCATCGGCTTTACATGAAAAAGAAGGCAGTCGTCCCTCCTCCGAAGTCAATGCCGCAATGGCAAAAAAGATAAGGGATTCCCGAAGAAAAGAATTAACTGTAGATGAACTTTTCGACAGGTTAAGAACAGGAGATAAATCTGCTTTAAGTCAGGGAATTACACTGGTTGAAACCAATCAACCAAAGCACCAGGAAAAGGCAGCAAAGCTCATTGAAAAGTGTTTGCCATTTGCAAATGATTCCATCAGGATCGGGATCACCGGAGTTCCGGGGGTTGGAAAAAGTACATTTATTGAAGCCTTTGGCGGATATCTGGCCGACGCCGGTAAAAAAGTAGCAGTTCTGGCAGTAGATCCCACCAGTTCGATTTCGGGTGGAAGTATTCTTGGAGATAAGACCAGAATGGAGACGCTGGTCAACCATGAAAATGCTTTTATAAGGCCTTCCCCTTCGGGAGATTCCCTGGGAGGGGTCGCCAAAAAGACGCGCGAGACCATCATTTTATGTGAAGCTGCAGGATTCGATACCCTGCTAATAGAAACTGTAGGAGTAGGACAAAGTGAGACCACCGTGCATAGTATGACCGATTTCTTTTTGCTGCTGAAGCTTGCCGGGGCCGGTGATGAACTACAGGGAATAAAACGCGGCATCATGGAAATGGCCGATGCACTGGTGATCAATAAAGCCGATGGTGAAAACCTGAAGCCTGCAGAAAGAGCCCGGGCAGAGTTTCGAAGGGCATTACATTTGTATCCAGCCAAAGAGAGTGGCTGGCAGCCTAAAGTCCTATTGTGTAGTGCCTATTACAAAGAAGGAATTGCCGAAGTTTGGGAGCTCATCTCTGAATATGAGCAGAAAATGAAAGAAAGCGGAAATTTCAGCCGCAAGCGACACGAACAGAACAAATTCTGGCTTTTGCAGACGATCAATGAGCATCTCAAAAGCCGGTTCTATAATCAGCCGGAAATAAAAAAATTGCTTAAGGAGCAGTTGGAAGCCCTGGAGAATAATGAAACTACACCTTTTGAAGCAGCCAGTTTTTTACTTCAGCGTTACCGGGAGTTATAGAAAATTCTCCATATACCAGTCTACCTGAAGCCGAAGCCCCTCTTTAAGTGTGGTTTTTGGCTCATATCCCAACATTTTCTTTGCCTTCTGAATGTTGGCCAGCGTCCTGAATTGGTCACCCGGTCTACGTGGCTGCACCTCCAGCTTAATTCGTTTTCCCAGGATCTCCTCCACTATCTGTATCCCTTCCTGAGTTTTATGTTCATCTTCGGCCCCCAGGTTAATGATCTCCCCATCCAGATCCTCATGCTTTTTTAATGCTCTGTAGATGCCATCAACAATATCTCCTACATAGGTAAAACTCCTTAAATGCTTTTCACTCCCTTCAAAAATGGGAAAAACCTCGTCCTTTATTCCGCAGGCGATGAGTTTGGTGTAAAGCTTTTCGGGGCGCTCGCGGGGTCCATAGACAGAAAACAGCCTGAGAGAAGAAGCTTTAAGTTGCTCTGCCCTGCTTCTGGCCAGCACAAGCTGTTCGGCTGCCAATTTCGAGACTCCGTAGAAAGAAGCCGGTCTTGGCGCAACAGTTTCGGGAAAAGTAGCTTCGAGCCCATAAACCGAAGAAGTGGAGATATAAAAAAAATGTTTCAGGTCTTTATTCCTTTCAGCAAATTCAAGTAGGTTTTGCGTAGCCACTACATTATTGCTGAAATATTCTTCGAAAGTACTTTGAGAGGAAATTCCGGGTTGAGCAGCAAAATGAAGAATGAAATCAAAATCGGAAGGAAGTAGCTTGTAATCGGAAGTATTACGTAGATCCATCTTGATTGTTTCAATTCCTTTTTTACGAAGAACTTCAGCATTTAGTTGCTTTAAAGTAATATCATAATAATCTGAAAAATTATCAAGACCGGTTACTTCATAACCTTCCTCCTGTAAACGTTCTGCTGCGTGAGAGCCAATAAAGCCGGCTGCACCCGTCACCAATACCTTCATGTTTGATTTTTTACCCGAAATGAAATCGGTTGGTTGATCTATACAAAGAAACAAGTATTTTTCTAAAGATGGCCTAGATTCCTCCGTCTCTCAAGAATTGTAATATTACTACCTTTGTCCGGCATACCTCAACTAAATGGAATACGAATTTACGATCGTTGTCCCTCTCTACAATGAAGAGCCCAATTTGTTACGTGTGGAGCAGGAGCTCGATTCCTACTTAAAAAAAGCACCGGTAAAGAGCTGCGTACTTTTTGTCAACGATGGTTCTACAGATGGTAGCCTGCAGCTGGTGCAAGAAATCTCCCGCCGCAACAAAGCCTTTAAGTATATTTCCTTTGACCGCAACTACGGATTAAGTTCGGCCATTAAGGCAGGATTTGACTATGCCGAAACACCACTCATTGGTTATATAGATTCCGACCTCCAGACAGATCCCGACGATTTCGATCTCCTACTGGAGCATATTGGCGAATTCGACCTGGTGACGGGAATGCGCACCAATAGAAAAGACTCTTTTAAAAAGAACCTGTCTTCTCTGATCGCAAACGGAATAAGACGCAGTTTTACCCGGGACGGCATGGATGACACGGGTTGCCCTCTCAAAGTGATCAAGGCAGATTATGCCAAGCGGATCCCAATGTTCAAAGGGCTGCATCGGTTCCTGCCTGCCATGATCCTCCTGCAGAACGGAAAGATCAAACAGGTTCCTGTAAGACACTATGCCCGCATTGCGGGAAAAGCAAAATTTCACCTCCTAAACCGGCTGATAGGTCCTCTTGTGGACTGCTTTGCTTATTTATGGATGAGGAGAAATTACATCAATTACAAAGTAGCTCATAAAAATGAGTAGCTGGCAGGTCTACACCATTGGCTTCACTGCACAGATCCTTTTTTCTGGGCGGCTCCTGCTCCAGTGGATAGCTTCTGAAAAACAGCAAAAAGTTCTTACCCCGGCCAATTTCTGGAAGATCTCACTTTTCGCTTCATTTCTATTGTTCGTATACGGATATCTTCGGAGTGATTTTTCGATCATGCTCGGGCAGGCACTCACTTATTTTATCTATATAAGAAATATGCAGCTGCAGGGAGAATGGAGCAAAATGTCGAGATGGCTGCAAATTTTTCTCTACCTGTTCCCGGTGCTGTTGTTCATCTATTCTTACAACAACAACACTTATGATGTACAAAAGCTTTTTTACAATGAAAATATTCCCTTGTGGCTGCTGCTACTTGGCTCCCTGGCGCAGGTGATCTTCACCCTGCGTTTTGTATATCAATGGGTGTATTCAGAAAGGATCAGGGAATCTGTACTTCCTATGGGTTTCTGGCTCCTGAGTTTTGCAGGTGCGGTACTGATCCTTATCTATGCGATCCTGCGAAAGGATCCGGTGTTGTTTATTGGCCACATGGTAGGCAGCGTGATCTACGTTAGAAATATGGTCCTTATAAGAAGAGCAGATGACTAAAGATCAAAAATACCTGCTTTACCTTCTGTTAGTTTGGGTCCTGATCTTTCTCGTGCACCTGGATGTGATCTATGTGAACATCATGGAGGCCCGTAATTTTATTACCGCCCGTGAAATGGTGACAAGTGACAACTGGATCCTCACCACCATGAATGCCGAAGCACGTTATGAGAAGCCACCGCTGCCCACCTGGCTCACCGCCATAAGCGGAATGATCTTCGGGTTTACAAGCCTCTTTGGAATGCGGCTCCCGGCGGCACTGGTGACCCTCCTGCTGCTCTACACCTTTTACAGGTTTATCCCGAAACTAGGAGTAAGCCTGAAGCAATCTTTTTTGGCAACTTTAATTCTCGCCAGCTCCTTTTATATCGTTTTTATGGGCCGCAACGGTCAATGGGATATTTTCACCCACTCGTTTATGGTGGTCGCCATTTATTTTCTGTGGAACTTTTTTAGCAGCGAAAAAAACCTCTTCAAAAATGCCATTTTTGGAGCCTTATTTTTGGGCTTTTCTTTTATGAGCAAAGGCCCGGTTTCTCTGTACGCCCTGCTCCTGCCCTTTCTTATTGCGTATGGAAGCATATATGGATTCAAAGGATTTGGTAAAAAGTGGAAACCATTTTTGGTCTTCCTGGTTCTGGCCGTGGTAATTAGCGGTTGGTGGTTTGTTTACGTCCGCCTTGCCGATCCTGTTTCTTTTATCAAGATCACTACCCGGGAAGCCACCCGCTGGACCAGCTATAACGTGCGGCCGTTCTATTACTACTGGAGTTTCTTCACTCAGAGCGGGATCTGGACCATTCCGGCTTTTGTTGCCCTTCTCTATCCATATCTGAAGAACCGCGTTTCCAACAAAAAAGCCTATAAATTTGCCCTTTTTTGGACCCTCGCGGCTGTTGTTCTATTGTCTGTAATTCCCGAAAAGAAGTCCCGCTACCTTCTGCCGGTGCTTATTCCTATGGCCCTGAACACAAGTTTTTATATTGAATACCTTTTCAGAAAATTCAAATCCCTTCCAAAAAAGGAAAAATGGGTGGTGTATTTCCATCATGGCCTTATAGCAGTGATCGGAATTGTCTTTCCCGTTGCTGCATATTTCCTGTTGGAGCTTCACGGATATTGGTTCTGGTATATTTCGGCTTCTCTGGTCCTTGCTGCGTTGGGGTTTGCGATCTTTTATTTTCTGAAAAAGCAAAACTATCCGCCTGTGTTCTATCTCACAGTTGCTTTCATCTGCGGAATCATTGTCTTTGCATTTCCGCTCTCGAATGCCTTTCTGAAGAATCCGCAGTTCAGGAATTTTGCTGAGCTTCGGGAGTACTCTGAAGCTGAAGATCTTCCGGTTTATGAGTACAATGCCGAAACGCCTGAGATCGTCTGGGAATATGGCAAACCTATACCGAAGTTGCACAGGGATGACTTCCAATTACCTTTAGAAGAAAGATTTGGGGTGATACTTCAGGAAAAAGATTCGGCTTTAATAGATACTCTAAAAAGGGATTTTGAGGTGCTTTCTTCAGAAAGATATGACCTCAACTATGTACATCCCGAAGCTTCCGGATATAAGGACAGGTTGATCAGGCAGTTTTATCTTCTGCAACGGAAGGAGTAAAATATTTCTTCAGCAAAAACAGGAAAAGCCTGTAAAATAAATAGCCGATCACCACTCCAAAGATCCAACCGGTGAGAATATCCCCCGGATAATGAACTCCAATATAGATCCGGCTATACGAGACAAGCAGCCCCCATACAATGAGCACTGCAAAAATGTGCTTCCAATAGCTCTTTAGGATCAATCCCAGAAAGACTACCAATGCCGCCGAACTGGCCGCATGTGCAGAAAAGTAGCCGTACCTGCCGCAGCGTACCGCCACGAAACGGGCATATTCCATCACCCCTTCCTGTCTGCAGGGCCGGGGCCGCTCAAAAAAGTGCTTGAAGAGGTTAGAAAGTTGATCTGTACTGGTGATAACAGCTGCAATAAGAATAAGGCTAAGCAAAGTCTTCTTCCAGCCCAGGGCTTTATAGAGGAAAAAGACCAACAGCGCGTAAAAAGGAATCGAAGCAAACTTGTTGGTGATAAAATTCCAGAAATCATCCCAGGCAGGATTTCCCAGATTGTTGAGAAACAAAAAGATTTCCTGATCCAGTTCTACCAGCTGCTCCATAGTTTAGTCCTCGTATCTCGAGATCTCGCGGTCATAGAAATCGGTCGCCTGTTGAATAAGGCCTTCAGCTTCAGAAGCCAGTTCCTTTTCATCGGCTGCATCAAAATCTTCCAACCATTCTACCTCATCATTCTCAAGGTTAAGAATAAAGCGGGGATACTCGGTATGTACGATAAAGATAGCATCGGGATAATCTGTGTTATCCCCAAGAAGAAATTTGGGAAAATCCATAGTCACTAATATATTTTTTTTCTTTCCGGCTCGCCCGAAGCAATAGCCGAAAAAAGTAATTTTTTACTCAAATAATTGAACCGAAGATACAACATTAAAGCAGATGCACTAAGCCCGGCAAGAAGCCCGAACCAGATACCCATACTTCCAAGCGCCGATTCTTTTCCTAAATACCAGGAAACCGGAAACCCGATGATCCAGTAGGCAATGAAACAGATCAAGGTAGGAAATTTCACGTCCTGCAGACCTCTTAATGCCCCGAGGATCACTACCTGCATCCCGTCACTAAGCTGGAACAAAGCTGCCACAACCAATAACTGGGCTGCCAGTAAGATCACTTCCACATTATCAATATAAAGGGTCGGCAACCAATCTTTGAGCAGGATAAAACCAACTGCAAATACTGCCTCTATGAGGAAGACCAGCAAAAAGGTGGAAAAGGCTATACGTCTTAGCTCTGCAAAGTTGGCTTTTCCTTTCTGGTTTCCCACTCTAATGGTAGCTGTTACTCCAAGGCCAACAGCCACCATGAAGGTCATGGAGGCCAAATTTAATGCGATCTGATTTGCGGCCTGGGGATTCGTTCCTAAAGTACCGGCAAGGAAGACTGTAGCTGTAAAGATCGCCACCTCAAATAACATTTGTAATGCGGTGGGAAAGCCAAGTGAGAATAGCCTCTTAAAAATGTCAATTCGGAGCAATCCTTTTCTGGACCAGGTAAAATACCGGCGAAATTTTTTCTTCCTTCTCAAGATCTCCCAAATGAACCAGAGCATAAAGAATCTCGATATAAGGGTTCCCCAGGCCGCACCTTCCAGTTCAAGTCTTGGAAAGATCCAGATCCCATAAATGAGCAGGTAATTAAACACGACATTCACCACATTTGCTATCAAGGTCGCATACATGGCATAGCGGGTTTGCGAAAGCCCATCGGCAAATTGCTTGTATGCCTGGAAAAACATTAAGGGGATCATTGAAAAAGCTACGATCTCCAGGTAAGGGATCGCCAGGTCTACAACTTCGGGCGGTTGATCAAGGTGATACAAAATTGGTTTTGCCAGTAACAACAAGATGAACAGAAAAATTCCGTTGATCCCGCACATAATAATTCCGTGATGGAAATAGCTTTTCCCGGTCTCGATATCGCCTGAGCCATCGGCTTCAGCAATTAGTGGAGTAATGGCAAAAGAGAACCCAATTCCCAGGGACAGTGCAATGAAGACAAGACTGTTGCCCAGAGAAACGGCTGCAAGAGGTGCGGCACCGAGTTGTCCCACCATGATGTTATCGGCCAGACCAACCAGCACATGCCCCAACTGTCCGAGCATCACAGGATATGCAATGTTCAGGTTCTTACTAAATTCTTTTGTGTAGGCAGTGAGCTGCAACCATTGGAGTTTAAGGCTGCAAAGATAGAAAGTTTAATTGCCGGGTGACAAAGCCCGGCAATTCTTTTTATTTCAGGATCTCGGGATCGTTTTGAATATCATCAAATCCATATTTATCAACCAGATAAATCAGGGAAGCCATAGTCGCTGCTCCCAGTTCTAGTTCCCGTTTATTAACTGCATCAAAAGTATCTGTAGCAGCATGGTGATGGTCAAAGTACCGCTGTGAATCGGGACGAAGCCCTGCCAGTACAGTGCTGCCGTTCTTCAACGGACCTATATCGGCACCGCTACCTCCTCTTGCAAAGTAGTGGATGAGATAAGGCTCAAAAAGGGGTTTCCAGCTTTGAATTTTATCAAACTGAGAATCACGGGCATCAAAAGAAAAACCGCGGGGCGTAAAACCTCCGGCATCGCTCTCCAGAGCAAAAATGTGATTCTCCTTGTTCTTCCTGGCTACTTCGGCATATTTATTTCCGCCTCTAAGACCATTTTCTTCATTCATAAAAAGCACTACCCGTATTGTTCTTTTTGGTCGTATTCCTGCTTCCTTAAAAAGCCTTAACACTTCCATGGATTGAACCACTCCGGCACCATCATCGTGTGAACCGTCACCAACATCCCAGGAATCCAGGTGTCCCCCTACCACTATGATCTCATCTGGACGTTCACTCCCTTTGATCTCGCCTATTACATTGAAAGATTCCACATCTTCAAAATTGCGGCAGCTCATTTTGTAGTAGAAATCAAGATCCTTGTTCAGTTTTAGCATGCTGCTAAGATATTCTGCGTCTTTAGTACTTATCGCAGCCGCAGGGATCCTCTTATTGTTTGGCAGATCGCCGTAGCTCATAGAGCCGGTATGAGGATAATCGTCAATTTTGTGAGAAAGCGAACGCACGATCACTCCTGCTGCACCATACTTGGCAGCTTCGGCCGCACCGGAATAGCGCTGATCCACACATCCGCCGTAAGCCTCAAAAGTGTGAATAAGATCGGCACGCATGGGGCGATTATAAAATACGATCTTTCCTTCTATTTGTTCCCGGCCATACCTGGCGAGATCTTCGATCCCTTGTACTTCGATCACCTTTGCGCGCAACCCGGTATCGGGAGTAGCAACAGAACCGCCAAGAGCCAAAATATTTACAGTGTTGGAAGGACCTCCGGAAGTTTGCACATAGGCATATTCAGGATTACCACGAGTCCATTTTGGCACCATAACCGGTTGTAACCACACCCGGTCAAGTCCGAGCTTTTCTAATTCAGCTTTGGTATACTCAACAGCTCGCTGTGCATTGACAGAACCCGAAAGTCTACCTCCAATGTTATTGGAAAGATGATCAAGCCAGGCGTAACTCTGCCCATGCAGCAAAGAAACGTCGAAAAGATTCCGGATAGTCGTGGAATCCTGTTGTGTATCTGACTGTGCATTAGCATTGAATACGACTAAAGCAAGTAAAAGGGCTGCTATTTTTTTCATAGAATTTTTGATAAAGAGAAAACAAATGTAAAAAACCATTCCAAACCTTCTCAAAAATGACATTTTTTTCCAAATATTTTTCCGGAGCTAAAACGAAGCTTGAAATATTTTCTTTTTTGCCGGAAGTTTAACTGCAGCCAATTTTCTATCTTTCCGAAAAATTTTCAGCCCCTTGGATAAGCAACAAATAATCAATAACGTCTCCACACTTTTACAGGAAATTCCTACTTCTATGGAGATCGTTAAAGATGATTCTAGGAAAGATAAAAGATTCCGTTACCTGGCCACGTATATGGTAGAAAAAGCCATAGAGAAGGATGCCCTTATTACTTCTCCCGATGGGAAAGGAATAGCGATCCTTTTCAAGACCAACAGCAAGGATAAAAACTTCTGGAAGGACCTCATCATGGACCTCAAGCTTGCGTGGAATGTCACAGGGATCAAAAAAGGTCTAAAGGCGATGAAAGTGCAGGAATATGTAAAGGCACAGAGACCAAAAGAAGGAGATTACCTGTACTGCTGGTTCTGGGGAATACTGAGTGATGCCAGAGGAAGTGATGATGCAAAGACGGCTTATGACATGAAGAATAAATTCTATGCCATTGCCCAGGACCTGCAACTTCCAATTTATGCCGAGACCAGGATTAGACGAATAAGTCTTGCCTATAGACGCTATGGATTTGAATTATTCAACGAGTGGGATCATCCCAGTGGGGACAAGATGTACTTCCTTAGATATTTTCCACCGCCAAAGGAAAAATAGAAGTTTTTTAAAGAAAGTATTTTTCAGGATTTGAAAGGAATGTAGAATTCAGCTTTTACTCCTTTTTCTGCAGGCTCAAAAATGGCATTTCCTTTAATTGTTTTCAGGCGGTCCTTAAGGTTCTTTATGCCGTTTCCATTCTCTATCACTTTTGGTTCAGCTCCTACCCCGTTATCTGAATAGCTGATCTTTATTCTCTTCCCTTCTGTAGAGAAAACAAGAGCTACCAGTTTTGCCTGACTATGCTTCTTCATATTGACGATCATCTCCTGGAGAACTCTATAGACCACGATCTTCTTTTCGGGCTCCAACTTACTCCAGTTGATGGTGTCTTCTCCCCTAATGATAAGCTTTGTTCCTTCCGGCACAGTTCCCGAAAGCATATTGAGAAGGCCTTTTAAAAATTCGGGGCCGGTAACGATCTCGCTATTTTCCCTGGAGAAGTCACGCGTACGTTGATATATGCGTTCCAGTTTATCTATCATAGGCATAGGAGCAACTGTCTCCAGGGAACTCATGACGTGGTAAATATCATTGGCCAGTTCGTCATGTATCCTCCTGGATATTCTACTTTCAGTAAGATATATTTGCTTTACCTTCTCTCTTCTACCCCTTTGCCTGAAATAATAATAAAGTCCTACCGCGAAAAGCAGGATGACCAGGGCAATAAGAGTAGTGATGATATTACCGGTTCGCAGTTTCTCTGATCTTAAACTTTGAGTAAGATTCTCAGCTTTGAGAAGGCTGATCTGTTGTTCCTTTCGCTCCTCATCAAACCTGATCTTGGCAAACTGATATTTTAATCTAACATTCGCCTCTTTAAGGCTATCACTCAGGTAAAGATATCGCTGCACGTATTCATCCTCATCTCTTCCTTCTGTAAGAGGGATCAACCGGCTTAGTGCATCCACCTCAGCAGTAGGGTTTGACAACAATTTTGAAACCTCCAAATATTTCTCGGCGTAATGCCTGGATAATTCGGGGTCTTCATTTCGGTAGAAATCAGAAAGGTGTGAATAACTGGCAAGTGTACCTGCCAGATCTCCAATTTCCTGTCGTTCCTCCAATGCTTCCAGCATCACCCTGTCGGCTTCACAAGTTGAATCCTGCAACCAACGCATAAAAGCATAGTTATCTTTAAATCTTATCTGAGAACTTTCACTGGCTTCATCTGCATCGATTATCTCCCGGAAAATTTTGGTCGCTTCTGAATACTTCTCCTGATTCTTGTGAAGAAGTGCAATATTATGCAGGTAACTAAGACTGTCCTTACGATCAACCGCATATTTCAACGCGTTTTCGTATTCCTTAAGCGCTTCTGAATACAATTTTTGCTCCCCATATGCCAGCCCCAGAACATTGTAAGCAGAACTCACGTAATTTGGATCATTTTCAGCATCCAGAAATTTCAATGCCTCTATTGCCGATACCTGACTCCCTGCAAAATCTCCATAACCTAATTGGGCATTGGCCATATCCAAGGAACGTCTCCCCGCCAGGGAAGTGTCTCCATATTTTAGATAAAGATTGCGGGAGTAATAAGCGTTTCTAAATTGTTCCTCCGGATTAACATTTTGGAAGGACCAGGATTTTCTATAGTATCCTTTAGCCTGGTAGAACAGATCTTCCTGATATTCGGCAGCCGAAATCAAACTGTCGATCCAAAAATCGAGGCTGTCCGTTTTACCCAGCCTTGAGTATGCATAGATCTTTCCATCCAAAAGGGCAACCAGGGTAGTATCATTTTTGTCCTTAATTGCCTGCAGACCTTTATTGTAAAGCTCTAACTTCTTTTCAATATCTGAAGTATCAAGCCCTAACAGATAGTAATGGCCTGCGGTACCTGGTTCAGGGACAACACCGGGCTCTTCCTTTACCTCTCCTTCACATCCAATTAAAACGGTGAAGAAAAGCAATATTATAAAAGGGATTTCCGCCGCTTTTTTCATAAACACAAACATAAGAAAAAAGCATTAACAAAGCTTTAGGAACTTTGCGAAAACAGCGGAAAAATACCCCATTTTTTGAGGATAATTTAGCGGGTTATGAAAACCTTGTAGTGCTACAGCAATTCTATGGCAACCACAAGACCCTGGAATTATACCTCGAGAATCTCTTTAGACTGACGAAGGTCTTCTTGATGAGACCCTTTCCTGAATTATAGAAATAACATAAATCTTTCTGATCATAATTTTCAATCAAACACATTTAAATAGGCTAAAAATAAGTTAAAGCAAAACGGATTTCTTACCGATAACCAAACCTTACTTACCTTTGATATACAGCTACTTCATACGGGTGGAGAAGTGGCAAAAATTTCCCGGATCACCCAATTTTATTACTTTAAAATTTTCTGCCATGACCGACAACACAATTTCCCGGAGTAGGACGGTAAGAGGATCCACATCCCCTGAAAACCCAGACTCAAAAAGAGGAACAAGAAGAAAAGACTGGGGATATACCGATCAATATCGCCGAATGATGCAGCGCGATTCCCGGAGAACATCAAGTTCTAAAGAGGAGGAGGAACTGTAGAAGATCCTTATACGATTTTATTGGCTCCCGGATATATCATGATCTATCCGGGAGTAGGAAGATGTTGGTCATACATTAGAGCTTAAAAAACTCTTTAGTCGCCTTCCGGTGAAGGCCCAAATATCTCTTCCACTTTTCAAAGAGAAAACAAAAGGGCAGGAACCATCGTCCTACCCTTTGAAAAATTTATTAACTGATCTTATTTTAGACGATCTCTGCCGTTAGACCTTCTTCAAGAAGCTTTCCACATCTTGGTTCAAGTTCTTTATAGGTCCCTGTCTTGACCGTACATTTACCTTTGTAATGCACCAGCAGCGAACACTGCTCTGCTTGTTCGGGAGTGTGGTCGCATGCAATGATCAGGGTTTCAATAACATGGTCAAAGGTATTGTAGTCATCGTTGTAAAGGACGATCTCATACAGTTTTGACTCCTTGCTTTCTACTTTCTTCTTCTCAAGAACTTCTTCTTGTGTACTCATAATCAATCATTTTCATTGGAGAAACAGGGCTTAAATATAATAATTTCTTTCTAATCATTCTTTTTTAAAAATCTTAAAGCTACCCATTCTTCCCGCTCTTTAAAGTCATTGTATTCCAGCCCCTGTTGCTCACATGCTTCCCTGATGACCGGAATGTCTTTAGAGTAGAAACCGCTAAGATAAAGCTCTCCTCCTTTGTTCAGACTGTTGTAATACACCTGCATATCCTCCAAAAGGATATTTCGGTTAATATTGGCGATAATGACATCATAATTACGATCCTGTAATAACTCCGCACCACCTTCGAAAGCCTGTATCTTCAGGCATTCATTTCGCTCAACATTTTCCTGTGTATTCTGGTAGCACCAGTTATCAATATCAATAGCGTCAATTTGAGAGGCTCCTCTTTTTTCGGCAACTATTGCTAAGACTCCCGTACCGCAGCCCATATCAAGCACCTTTTTGCCCTCAACATCATGCTCCAGAAGAAATTCGATCATCATATGAGTAGTAGCATGATGTCCCGTTCCAAATGACATTTTTGGCTCTATTACAATATCATAAGTAACATCGGGTTTAGGATGAAAAGGCGCTCTTACTCCACACTTCTCATTTACAATTATGGGATGAAAGTTCTTTTCCCATTCCACATTCCAGTTCACCTGTTCAATTTCGGTTTGGGTAAAAGAAATATCAAATTCGTCTGACTGGAGGATATGTATTCCTGTCATACTCTCTGCCTCAAATTCCTCTTTTGGAATGTATGCAGTGATCCCATCTTCATTTTCCACAAAACTTTCGAAACCCGCCATGCCCAGTTCGGCAATAAGGATCTCTGATGCTGGTTGTGGAGGCTCAATTACAAATTTAAACTCCAGATAATTCATGTTCTTCATATTAAAATGCGTTGGCAATAGCCATAAAGTCTTCAGCTTTTAAACTGGCGCCACCAATAAGACCACCATCTACATCTTCCTTAGCAAAGATCTCCGCGGCATTACCCGGTTTTACGCTACCACCATACAGAATGGCAACATCATTGGCCAATTCACTTCCAAATTTATCGGAAATAGTCTTTCGTATAAAAGCGTGCATTTCCTGCGCCTGCTCGGGAGAAGCAGTCTCTCCGGTCCCAATGGCCCAAACAGGTTCATAGGCGATGATGACTTTCTTCCATTGTGATTGAGACAAGTGAAAAAGACCTTTTTCCAACTGTTGCTTCACCACTTCAAAGTGTTTATTGGCTTTACGTTCATTTAATTCCTCACCACAGCAAAAGATCACTTCCATGTCATTTTCAAGGGCAGCATCAACTTTTTTGGCCAGTAATTCATCGGTCTCCTTATATATCGCTCTGCGCTCGCTGTGTCCCAGGATCACAGTCTTAACTCCTACACTGGTCAACATTCTCGCAGAAACCTCCCCTGTGAAAGCTCCCTCACTATTTTCGTTCATGTTTTGAGCAGCAACTTCGATCTTTGAATTTCTCAAAGATTCGAAGGTGTGATAGAGATTGGTAAAAGAAGGAGCTACAATTACTCTTACACCTTCATTATCTTTATAAAGCTTCTTGATGTTTGACAGTAAATCTTCTGTTTGTGCCAGATCATTGTTCATTTTCCAGTTTCCGGCTACTATTTTTTCTCTCATAATGGTTGTTTAAAAGGTAAGTTAGTATTCTGTTTTTGATGGTTTAGCTAAAACTTTTATAAAATCCAGCCGAAATTCTTAATAATCAGAATGTTAAGCCTCATAGTATATTGTTCAGCTATAGGTGCAAATATAAGGCTGCAGGCCCGAAGAACCTGCAGATTTAGAAGAAAAAGCTTAAATAAAGGGGTGCCAAAAATGGCATTTTTGGAGCCTCTTAAAACTGAAGCTCTTCGGTATCATTCCAGTGCCGTTTTTGCATTATAGTTCCCTCCTGAAGCCTGACAAAGCCGGGGTTACTTCTGATTATAGTCTTAAGGGCGGTTTCATCACTGAAATACCACTCAAGGTCAAGACCATACTTTTGGTTCATTTGCTCCTTGAGCTCCTCACCGGAAGCAGAAAGACCAATTACTCTGTACCCGTTCTTACGCGCCCTTTCTATTACTTCTTTTAATTTTTTCATTCCGTCGTTTTCACTCCGGCCAAGGCTATAAGCAATGATCATAAGTAGCTTCTCTTCCGCAAGAATTTCAGAAATATGGTTTTCGCCATCTTTTTCTATAGAAAAATCATGGATCGGCGGCTCATAACCTTTCTGTACTAGTTCTGTATCTACTTCCAGGAATTCACCGTCTACTGACGGATAGGCGCCGCTGGTAGTGTAGATCTTTTCCTCTCCATTGACACGAAATTTCCAGTTGTAGTCATAAACAGCTTCGGGGGCACCCGGTGGTACCGTCATCGCCTGCTCAATATTAGTTCCTTCCTTATATGCTCTGAAATCAAAAACCGGCAGGTGCATTAATACATAGTAGGCAAAAACGAAGCACAACATAAAAGAAAGAAAAACGATCCATCGATGTGAAGCTCTTGCAAAATAGGGAGTAATATACTCCCTTTTAAAGAAGAGTATAAGAATGAGCACAAACAAAATAACGTCTTTGTAAAAAGACTGCCAGGGAGTTAAAGGAATAGCATCTCCAAAACAGCCACAATCGGTCACCTTATTAAAATACGCCGAATAAAAAGTGAGGAAGGTAAAGAAGATGATCATGAGCAAAAGGGCCCAGGTGGTGAACTTTGGCAAATACCCAATAAGCAGCATGATACCCAGCACCAGCTCAAAGACTACCAGGAGAATTGCAATAATAAGAGCAAAAGGAGCTAAAAATTCGAGGTCGAGCACCGAGGGGCTGAAGTATTCTTCGAGTTTAAAAGAAAAACCAATTGGATCGTTCAGCTTTACAAATCCCGAAAAGATGAACAAGAGACCCACTACCCAACGGGCAAAACCTACCAGAATTTTCATGTATGATTTTTTTAAGATTTACTCAACTCGCTCTCTTCTTGAATATGTATAAGGGCAAAAACAGCATAGTTGATCATATCTTCATAGTTCGCCTCAATACCTTCACTTACCAGGGTCTTGCCTTTATTGTCTTCGATCTGTTTAATTCGCAATACTTTTTGAAGAATAAGGTCTGTAAGGGAACTCACTCTCATTTCACGCCAGGCCTCCCCATAGTCGTGGTTCTTGTTTTCCATGAGGTTTTTTGTTCGGGTAACGGTGCGGTTATATAGCTCCTCCACCTCTTCTGGAGTAAGGTCGGGTTGTACAGCGATCCCTTTTTCCAGTTGGATCAAAGCCATAACTGAATAATTAATGATCCCGATAAATTCTGGCACCTCTCCTTCATCAACTTTTCTCACTTCATTTTCCTGAAGCCCTCTTATGCGCTGCGCCTTTATAAAGATCTGATCTGTAAGTGACGGTAATCTTAAAATTCTCCATGCACACCCATAATCTTTCATCTTTTTCATGAAAAGGCCGCGACATTCATTGATCACAGCATCATATTGGGAAGAAGTATCCTTCATATAAACAGTTAATTTGCGTAAATTTCGCTGATTTAATTCTTTTTGTCAAAGTTAATTTTTCCCACCAAAAAACCGCATTTTTCAGGATGTATATCAACTGTAAAGGCCAACTCATAGATCTTTCTGTTCCTAAAGTAATGGGAATCCTCAACCTTACCCCCGACTCTTTCTACGATGGAGGTCGCAGGAATAACCGGGAAGAGCACCTGCATCAGGCTGAAAAAATGCTCGCCGAGGGTGCCGATTTCATTGATGTTGGCTCCTACAGTAGCAGGCCGGGCGCCGAAAATATTTCTGAAGCAGAGGAACTAAAGCGAATACTTCCGGTTGTGGAAGACCTTGTGAAAAAATTTCCTGAAATCATTCTTTCCATAGATTCCTTCCGAAGTGAAGTTGCAAGACAATGCGTGGAGGCAGGGGCAGCTATGGTCAATGATATTTCGGCCGGCAGCCTTGATGAAAAAATGATGCAAACCGTGGCTCAACTGCAGGTACCTTATATCATGATGCACATGAGAGGCAATCCTCAATCAATGAAAGACCTCAACCATTATGAGGATCTCGTACAGGATATCGTGTTTTACTTTTCCGAAAAAATAGACCGTGCGAGAGAACTGGGAATAAACGATCTCATTATTGACCCCGGGTTTGGCTTTTCCAAGAATATTGAGCAGAATTTTGAGCTTCTCTCTAAATTAGAGCTCTTCAAAAGCCTGGAACTACCTATACTTTCAGGTCTTTCCCGAAAATCCCTGATCTACAAAACCTTCAACACCACCCCGGATGAAGCCCTTAATGGCACTACAATTCTCAATTCAGTCGCTTTAATGAAAGGCACCCACATCCTAAGGGTGCATGACGTGAAAGAGGCTGTGGAATGTGTGAAATTGCTGCAGCGACTCCAATACTAGTTCATAATTTTTTACATTTACCAAAAAGCAACCTACTTTGGAGTTCCTGGACCTACGCATTCTGGATATTGTCGACATCATCTTTATAGCAGCCCTGCTCTATTACATTTACAGGCTGGTAAAGGGAACTGTTGCCGTAAATATCTTCATAGGGATCGTGATCATCTATTTCGTATGGAAACTTACCCAGCTGTTGCGCATGGAAATGCTAAGCAGTGTGCTTGGAGAATTCATTGGGGTGGGGATGTTTGCACTTATCGTGGTATTCCAACAGGAAATACGAAAATTCCTGCTTATGATAGGCTCCACCAATTTCGCCCGAAGAAGACGATTTCTACAGACTTTGAAGATCATTAAAGATGATCTTGAAACCCCCAATGATATAGAGGCAGTAGTGAAAGCCTGTGAGAATATGGGAAGGACTAATACCGGTGCTCTCATAGTTATCCAGCGGAATACCAGCCTTGATTTTGTAAAGCAAAGCGGGGATCCTATGAAGATCCTGGTGAACCAGCCAATCATCGAAGCCATTTTTTATAAGAACAGTATTTTACATGACGGTGCCCTTATAATCGAAGATAACTACATTACGGCAACGAGAGTCATTTTACCGGTATCAAACGATCGCACCATTCCTCTTCGTTTTGGACTGCGGCACCGGGCTGCGGTGGGAATTACCGAAAAGACAGATGCCGTTGCACTGGTTGTTAGTGAAGAAACCGGCCAGATCTCCTATATCAAAGACGGGGAGTTTGTAATGTACCAGGACAAGGAAGATCTCATCAAGAAATTAAGAGCAGATCTTGTTTAATTTCTTTTGATTAGAAATGCCATTTTTGAATTATGCCGACTCTTCCTGCATGAACTGCACCTCGTACAGGTTCTTGTAATACCCGTTTTCTTTCTTGAGCAATTGGGCATGAGTACCCATCTCCACAATTCTTCCGGCATCCATCACCAGGATCTTATCAGCTTTCTTAACGGTCGCAAGTCTATGGGCAATTACTATGGAAGTTCGATCCTGAGTAATTTTTAGGGTAGCATCCTGAATAAGCTGCTCACTGTAGGAGTCCACGGAAGAAGTAGCCTCATCTAAAACCAGGATACTCGGATTACTGACATAAGCTCTCAAAAATGCAATTAATTGACGCTGTCCCGAGGAAAGCATTACTCCACGTTCCTTTACGTTGTAATCATAGCCGCCGGGCAGACTCGCAATAAATTTATCAACCCCAATTTCTTTTGCGGCCCGCACCACTTGATCCTTTGTGATGTTTGGATCATTGAGGGTAATGTTATTAAAGATTGTGTCTGCAAATAAAAATACATCCTGCAACACAATCGCAATTTCCCCTCTCAGGCTCTTGAGGGTCATATCTTTGACATCGATATTATCGAGAAGGATACGCCCACTTGAAATTTCATAGGAACGATTCAGCAAATTAATGATAGTGGATTTTCCTGCGCCGGTAGCCCCTACGATCGCTACAGTTTCACCGGGTTCGGCTCTAAAGGAAACTCCTTTAAGCACTTCTTCATCCCCTACATAACTGAACCTTACATTCTCAAATTCAATTTCCCCTTTTAGGTGGTCGACTTCGATCTTACCATTATCGGGTATTGAAGCTTCGGTATCCAGGATCCCGAACACCCTGTTTGCAGCCACCATTCCCATTTGAAGAGTATTGAACTTATCGGCTATTTGACGAAGAGGCCTGAACAACATCTGGCTTAATTCCACGAATGCTACTATTACCCCCAGAGTTATGGCTTCACTCCCGGCCACCACTCTCAATCCTCCATACCACACGATCAAACCTATGGTAATGGAAGTGGCCATTTCGGCAATTGGAAAGAAGATGGAGTTATACCAAACTGTTTTTACCCAGCCCTTGCGGTGCTTATCATTGATCTCTTTGAAGTTCTCATACTCCTTCTCTTCCCGTGTAAAGAGCTGAACGATCTTCATACCCGTAATTCTCTCCTGAACAAAGGTGTTGAGATTGGCAACCTGTGTACGTACTTCCTCAAATGCCAGCTTCATCTTTTTCTGAAAGACCCTTGTCGCATAGAGAATGAACGGTAACACTACCAAAACCAGCAAAGTAAGCTGCCAACTCTGATAGAACATAAAGGCAAGGATCACCAGCATTTTTAGCAGGTCACTAATGATCACAAATAATCCTTCACTGAAAATACTGGCGATTGTTTCAATATCACTCACAGCCCTGGTCACCAAACGTCCAACTGCTGAATTATCAAAATATTTCATTTTGAATTGCAGCATGTGTTTGAAAAGATTGACCCGCAGATCCCTTATCACCTCCTGCCCCAACCAGTTTGCAAAGTAGATGAAACAGAACTGGAAGATGACCTCGAGCAAGAGCACACCTACCATTAAACTTATGTAGAAGAAGAGCTGATCGTTGTCCTGGGGAACAATAGAATTATCTATGGTGAGCTGCAGCAAATAAGGCCGCATGACTCCCAGGAACGACAGGAGAATAGCAGCAATCGCTACAAAATAGAATGCCCACTTATATACATGCGCATATTTGAGCAATCGCTTGAAGAGAGAAAAATCAAATGCGTTTCCCGATGCTGCCATTAATTAAAAATACTTTCGGGATATTCTATCCCGGTTAAATAGAGTCCATGAGCAGGCACCGATGCCCCTGCTTCACTCCTGTTTTCACTTTCTATAATTCGGCGCATCTCCTGCACCTCAAGCTTTGATAGACCAATATCCAACAAGGTACCCACAATAGCTCTTACCATGTTGCGCAGAAAACGATCTGCAGTAATATGAAATACCAACATTTCTTTTTCCTGCACCCACTCTGCCCTATCTATTCTGCAGTTGTAAGTATGTACATCTGTGCGTGACCTTGAGAAACATTTGAAATTATTATACTCCAATAAAATTTGCGCTGCTTCGTTCATCTTAGCTACATCGAGATCTTTATGTACCAGGTGAGCAGAGTCTGTCACAAACACATTTTTCCGCGTCGTTATCCAATATTCGTAGGAACGGGACACGGCATCAAATCTAGCATGAGCTTCGGGCTTCACAGGCCTTAGATCCTTTAAGGAAATATCCTTTGGCAACAGGGAATTCAGTCTAAAAATGAACTCTTTTGAGAGGTTAGCTTCAGAATCGAAATGGGCAAAGATCTGCCGGGCATGAACTCCGGCATCTGTTCTTCCCGCTCCAACTATTTCTATTTCCTCCTGAAGCAGTGTTCTTAAAGAATTCTCTACAACTTCCTGCACCGAAATTGCCGTAGGCTGTCGCTGCCAGCCATGATAGGCTTTTCCGAAGTATTCCAGCTCC
This sequence comes from uncultured Flavobacteriaceae bacterium, assembly GCA_964388165.1. GTDB lineage: Bacteria > Bacteroidota > Bacteroidia > Flavobacteriales > Flavobacteriaceae > Salinimicrobium. Next base: position 24,640 of record CAYLZB010000023.1, read on the forward strand.
AAAAAATATCTCA
>CAYLZB010000024.1:0-8145 GCA_964388165.1 uncultured Flavobacteriaceae bacterium
GGATTTCTGCTCATACTTTCTGGTTCAAAGGAAGAGTTTGCAACTCAAGCGGGAGATTGCTTCGCTCCCTTCGGTTGCTCGCAAAGACGGTTCAAAGACGGGAGATTGCCGCGATCCCGGCGCTCGATCGCCAGGATGGTGCACCGAAAATTGGGATTGGAGGCTTGTAAACCGGTAATTAAAGCAGCTTTTACTTCCGGCTCATATAAATATTCAAAAACAGGTTGTGCGCCATATTTCTCGCACGATTCTTTGCAATGTTAGCCCTGTCCCCTTCGAACAATTCGTCAATAGTTTGGTACCACATATTAAGCCACTCCCCAAAATGTGCTTGTTCTATACTGTTGTTGAATTCCCGGTCTACTTCTTTGTGAGCCTTCATGGGATTTCCGCGGAATTTGCTTACCATGAAAAGGTTAGTTTCCCAAAAATCTGTGAGCTTTTCCAGGTGTGACGGCCAGTCCTGGATCGTATCATTAAAAAAATGACCGATCTTTTGATTTGCCCTCACCTTGGTATAAAAAGAAGAAACCAGGAGAAAAACGTCCTCCCGGTCCTTTATATCAGTTTTCATAAAGATCTTTTTCTAGTAACGCATTGCCACGTTGATCACGAGCAGAATTGCGCTGACAAGCAAACTTACGACTAAACTATTAAATACAAATTTCGGTCTCAATTGTGCCAAAACAGTTACCATGTAGATCATACACACTGCAACTACCAGGAATAGCTGGAACATTTGAACAAGATCATGTCCATTCATCAAAATCACCATTGCTGCAGCAGCACCTAAACAGGTGGAAAGGATTATGGCTACCGCCGAATAACCTACATAGAGCTCCTCAAAATCTTTGTAAAGTGTGTTATAAAATCTCATACCCTTATTTTTTAATTAGGAGGTAAAATTAAAGGGATAGGAGAGGAGGACATATGATCGAAATCATAAAACAGGACATTTGTGTCCATGATAAATATCATAAGGTGCTAAAAATGAGAATTTAGCGGTAAATTTTTCTTTTTTTGATCTGTACTTCACCCTTCTTCTCCAGGGATTTAGTTGCTCTTATCACTGTTTCCACCCGCAACCCTGTTAGATCGGCGAGTTGTTGCCGGGTCAGGTCCAGCCGGTAAGAGAATTCTCCTTCAATCTTATTGATCTGTTTAAGGTAATCAATGATTCTAAGGATGCGGTGTTCGGGTTCCTGGCTTGAAATTTCAGAAACCATAATAGCTTTATAATAAAGCCTTTTAGCAAGGGTCTCGGTGATCTTTAGATGTACTTTGGGATTAGAAGAAAGCAGCTCAAAAAATTGCTCTTTTGACAGTTGAAAAACTTCAGCATCTGAAATTGCTTCAGCATTAGCCGGATATTTCACATTTGCCAGCAAGGGAGGCTCCCCAAAGCTCTGACCTATAGAAAAGATGCCCTGGATGAACTCTTTGCCATCTTCATTGTAGTTGTTCATCTTTATTTCTCCTAAAGCTACCTGATAGAAGTTAATAGCCGATTCTCCTTCCCGGAACAGTTGGTCTCCCTTGGAAAAAGCGACTTTCTTCGCCCCATGGTTAAGCAACAGGTTTTCATCAATCATAATAAGCTTACTGGTGGGAGTTTATTAGCCTTACCAGGTCTCCTTTCGGCACTACACCCGATTGTCGCCACAACTGCTCTCCTTTTTTAAAGAGAATAAGGGTAGGTACTCCACGCACCTGATATTTTTCGGCGAGAGGCTGATTCTTATCCACATCTATTTTAACGATCTTCACTTTATCGCCTAGATCAGCTTTGGCTTCTTTGAGAATTGGGGCCAAAGTTTTACATGGGCCGCACCAGTCGGCAAAGAAATCTACTAATACGGGTTTATCATCGTTGATGATCTCACTAAAACTACTTTTCATACTGTCCTTTTTTTAAAGCCTTTTAAAGGTACTCAAAAATGGCATTTTTAGAAAGCTTTTAGCTTAACGGGTTTTATTGATGCGGTAGTAAGCCTCCTTCTCCAATTCCTGCCTGTGATCTGGGTGAGCAATGGAGATAAGGGCTTTTGCCCGCTGTTTCAGGTTCTTTCCGTAGAGATTGACAACGCCATATTCTGTAGCGATATAATGTACGTGCGCCCGGGTAGTAGTGACGCCGGCTCCTTCCCGCAAATTGGGGACGATCTTTGAAATTCCTTTGGCTGTAATGGAAGGCATTGCGATTATAGCCTTTCCACCTTCAGAAAGGGAGGCGCCCCGAATAAAATCCATTTGTCCCCCAACCCCGGAATATTGATAAGTTCCTATTGTATCGGCACACACCTGGCCGGTAAGGTCTATTTCAATAGCACTGTTAATGGCAGTAACTTTTGGGTTTTTGCGAATAATTGCAGTGTCGTTGGTATATGCTGCCTCTTTAAAATGCACTATTGGGTTATCATCTATAAAATCATATAACTTAGGAGAACCAAGGGCAAAACAGGTAACGATCTTCCCTGTTTTAACTTCCTTTTCTTCTCCTGTGATGATCCCTTTTTCTACCAGAGGTAAGATCCCGTCCGAAAACATTTCGGTGTGTATCCCCAGGCGTTTATGGTTCATCAGGTTGTTTAGGACAACATTGGGGATCCCGCCTATTCCCATTTGAAGGGTCGCACCGTCTTCTATGAGCCCGGCAACATGTTTTCCAATTTGCTTTTCGATCTCTGAAGGTGCAACCGGTGCATGAGAATAAATAGGTTCATCGGTTTCGACCGCTGCTGTGATCCTGCTCACGTGAATGATTCCGTCACCATGCGTTCTGGGTACCTGCGGATTGATCTGTGCGATCACCTTTTTTGCAGTTTGAATTGCAGGAAGGGTGATGTCTACCGAGACTCCAAGGGAACAGAAACCATGCTTATCGGGAGGGGATACCTGGATGAAGGCAACGTCCAGAGGTAGAATATTCTTTCTGAACAGGAGATGGATCTCACTCAGGAAAATTGGAATATATGCTCCGTATTCGGAATTTACAGCGTCCCTGACATTTCCGGCCGCGAAACAGCTGTTAAGGTAAAAAGAATCGTGGTAAGGTGGTTGGGTATAGCGGGCAGAGCCTTCTGTGTGAATGTGGAAGATCTCTACTCCTTTGAGTTCCGTATGTCTGTCAACAAGTGCATCGATCAACACGTGGGGAGTCATTGCTGCTCCCTGAAAGAACACCCTGTTTTCGGATTCTACATATGATACAGCCTCGGCAGCAGAAACAATTTTCATGGAGATTATTTTTTTACAAGAAGATTAAAATCAATATCAATTTCATCTTTTACGACGATCATCCCAAACAGCTTTTTTGGAGCTTCAAGACCGTAATCCTTTATATTGAGATGGAGGTTACCTTTAAATTCGGCTATCACGCCATTCTTAACAGTGACAGGTACTTTATATGCCCTTTTCTTTCCTGCAATTGTAATTGCAACCGTGGCCACGCCTTGAGATGGGGAGGAGAGAGTGACATTGTTTAGCTCGAGGAGTATCCGGGGATGGTCATCTGTCTGTAAAAGATCGTGAAAATCCCTGTTGATACCTTTACTTCCGCAGTCAAAGCCTTTATTCCTTAAAACCAACACTGCTCCGGTAAATTTGATCTCATTTCCGGTTTGGGCATAGGTTACTTCCTGTGATTCTTCCAGGTGAGAAGTGTCAAATTCACACTGGAAAGCGGCGATGTTAGAATCTCCTATGATGGTAAGGTCACTGGAAGGTAATACGGTTACTTTCTTTTTTTGAAAACTTTGCGCGTGTGTTATTCCACCGCACAGTAGTACCGCTAAAACAAACGCAATTTTTTTCATTTTTTTAAAGTTAAAAAAAATGGGGGAATCAACTTCCCCCATTTCCTGGCTAATTCAAACAATTCTTTTGGACTAGAAACCTATTGTAGCTTCCACCATGAAACCGTTGAAGCTTCCTTCGTGGTGGATGTCACCTGTTGGGTAACCATCATACTGTTGGTTTACGTACTCAATTTTTGTAAGAACATTTTTAGTTAAGAACCAACCTGCACCAAGTTGGAATCTGTTTACATCTAGATCATTTCCGTTGATGTCTTCACCACCTGCGGTGTTATAACGTCCACCTACGTAGAAGTCTTCGTTAGCTCCAAATCTGTAAAGAAGCTCTCCAGAATACTGGTTGTAAGATCTTGTTTCAGAGTTTGCTTCGCTTTTCTTTCTACCGGTAACTGTTTCAACGATTCCGAAGAATTCAAGGCCACCAAGTTTAAAGAACGGGTTGATCATGAAGGCAGTCATATCATTGTTCACATCTGGAACCAACATTCCACCTCTAAAGCCGTCTCCACCACCATCTACGTCGCTAAGTACAGAGTAATAACGAGATCCTGCACGGTCACCACTGTAAAGGTATACACCTCTTCCATAGTTGTGTGGGGCATGAAGTACAGATCCTGTAAGTCTAAATCTAAAGTTATCAGAAATTTGGTCATCATATCCAATTTTTGCCAACCAGGAAGGACTTGTAGTGCCTTTATCTGTAACGTTTTGGTTCAATTTTCCATTTGTGAAACCAACCATACCTAACCATGGTCCGTCGAAGTAGTATACTTCAGCACCCACTTCGGTAGTAAAGGAATCCATGATATAGTTTCCAACGAAAGGATTGTGGATAGCCTCTGCGTTGTCGGTTCTTCTAAAGTGAGCATCGCCATAGTTGTTCTCCATGTGACCTATTTTGATCCTTAAGTGCTCCATTAGACCAGAAGCTAAACCTTCGCTGATAAAGTCAAGGCCATCAATTTGAATATATCCACCTTTAACATAGGCTTCTGGGTGGTGTTGAGAAGAAAGATAGGTTCTCAAGTGCATTCTTAAACCTGGAGCTAAAAGAACATCAAGGTCAAGGTTGGCAGTTGCAAGGTTAAAGTTGTTTCCAAGATCAACCAGTTCAACAGGACCATCCGATTCCTGACTTAAAGCCTGGAACTGAATAGTAGAGGCTCCCCCTACTCTTACCTGTACCCCGTCAAAATCATCAAGTAGATAAAGATCTTTGTTTGCTTCAAAAACGTTTACACCACGTTGGTCTGGATATTGGAAGTTAGGAAGGCTTCTGTCCCAAAGGGTTTTATCCTCTTCTTCTACAACCAGGACATCTACATCTTGTGCCTGTGCCTGAAAGCCCATGGCCATCAAGAGAGCAATACTTGAATATTTAATTAAATTTTTCATTTTGATAAATTAAAAAGTTGATAGTTGAATTTTTAAAAATTTGTTTTTGTATTAGAATTATTTAGTGAAAACAGTTTGAAATTTAATTGTTACCTCATCTCCTGTGGTAATAGTTCCGAACATTGCTGTTGGAGGATCCACTTTGAAATCGGTCATTTTGAGCTTTTTACTACCGCTTAGGGTTATTCTGTCACCTGCTACTTTCGCATCAAATACCAGTTCCACATTTTGCTTTGTTCCCGCAATCGTAAGTACCCCGCTGGTAGTGATCTTGCATGCGCTTTTTGAGGTACAGTCCAGATTTTTTACATTTTTTAGTTCATATGTAATGGTCTTATGCTTATCTGTATCAAGAGCCTTGTAGGTGTTTTTGTCCATTCCGCCCTTTCCACTTTTTAAGCTTTCGGCAACTACTGCAAACTGTAATTGATCAAGTTGTACCAGTTGTCCGTCTTCCATTTGAACCTTCATACTTCCCTGGAGCTCTTTTGCAGCCAATTCCCAGTCATGTATATTAGAGGTTCCTTCCACTTTCAAATTGGATGCTCCATTGTTCACGTTGAAGGTTTGAGCTACCATTGGAGTGGCAGAAAAAACCATTACCAGAAAGCTTCCAATTACTAACCAAAGGTTCTTTGTTGTATTCATGATTTTTGTTTTTAATTATGATACAAAGATGGGGTACAAATGCAGGGTATAGTATGACGCGGGTCAGGTTTCGGTAAGATTCTTGTGCCTGCATAATATAATTTTGTGATTGCTTTCACATTTTTTATCAACCCGCTAGAAATAAGCGGTTTGAGGACGTAGATGTCTTTATTATTCTCGAAAAAGCTGATAAAACTCATACTTTCAGACCCTTTAAATCAACATAAAGTTCTAAAAGAGGAATTTTCCCGGCAATAGATTGAATTTTTTTAACTTTTCATTCAGATATTGAATGCCATAAATGGGATAAAAGTGTCCAATTTCTGGAAGTCTTCTTCAGCGATAAAGAAAACAGTAACAATAATTTAAGAGATTTAATGGCAGCTGGCAGAAGTGTCGACCATAGCAGTCGCCGGAGCAGGGGACAGGTAAGGAATTCCCAGTCCCATTCCTCTCAGGATAAAGAGCAATCCAATGATTACCACAAAAGTGGGAATTAGTCGCTGTACTTTACTCCTTATACCTCCGGTCAAAATGCTGCTAAAGTATACTGCTGTAGTCATTAAAGGAACCGTACCCAATCCAAAGAGCAGCATGTACAGACTTCCTGAAAGAATGGTTCCCGAAGCAACTGCGCCAAAGACTGCCATATAGACCAGGCCACACGGCAAAAAACCATTAAGAAATCCTATGGTGAAGAAGGTATCTGGAGTCCTTTTCTTTAAAGCCGCCCCCAAAGAGGTTTTTACTTTTCCTACCATGCGGTACATAGGCTTCGAAAAATTAAATTTCTGAAGCTTATTCGAAGGCAGGAGGATAACCAGGATCATTAGTATTCCAATCCCAATTGACAATTGTTGCTGAATGCCAAAGATATTCAGGCTTTTCCCTATCAGGCCAAAAGCCAGACCAATGATGCTGTAGGATAAAAGGCGTCCAAAGTGATAAAGAAAGATCTGGAAGAACTTAAGCAGCTTACTATCCCGCGAGACAGGTAGCATAAAGGCTATGGGCCCGCACATGCCTATGCAGTGGAAACTTCCCAAAATACCCAGTATGAACGCAGAGTAAAGCATTAATAGATGATATCCTCTTTAAAATAGAATTTTTCACCCCGGTATTCCCAGTCAATAATAATGTTCCAACGGCCGCCTATCAAGCGCTTATCAGGTACGAGCAATTGATTAGAGGACAATGAAAGAGGAATTTCAGAATCCAATTGCTTGTTTGACGGCCGATAAAGGAACACATTTCCTGTTATATCTGAAGGATCTAGTTCTGCAGGAAAGGTGATCACCAATCCATCAATAGATTCCTTCAGGTTTATATTCTCTGATAATCTGTTTGCATTTCGTGTTTTGTCAAGCTGCTCTTCAAAGCTGAGCTCAGTCTTGTAATACTCTTCCACAACCAGGTCATGACTGTAATTCTCATCTGTGATCATGGTGACCACAAAGTACATTATGAATGCTATAAAACTTACTATGGCCAGAACTATGGCCGTTCCCCAGGATATCTTCATGATCTTATTTCTTTATTACCAGAAAGATGCTGTCTTCCTGTGGTTCTACAGAATGGAATTCTCCAATGGGAATAATATGTTCATCAAAAAGTTCAAGTTTTACCCTTTTTTCACCTGCTATATAAGTAATGCCTCCTTTGATCACCAGGATCCTGGCAGGGATGTCACTCTTGTGTTCCTTAAGGATCACATTTCTATTAAGACCAATGGCCAATACATGAGATCCATTTTCCTGTTCAAATCTTCTTACCACCGGTTTTGTAGCGGTGGATAATTCAGATAATATTTCCTTTACTAACATTCTTCTCTTTTTTAATTATTTTACCTGAAACTCCTTGGTCCCATAAAATTCGTGCTGGTTGTTTCAATGAGTTTCTCCCCATTGTAAACACCTATTTCCACGCTATTCTTTTCCTTCTCCAGCAGGGCTTTGGGGATCTCTATAAATAGAGTTCCTTCTGCAAGCCCTTTTTCGGGCACTATGATCTTGTCGTGTGTAACAGATTCAATTTTTCCATCGTGGGACATTAATTTGAAATGTACGTCCTCAAAACTACCGGTGGTCTTGTTGATCAATTTAAAGGTGTACACATTACTTATCATATTATCTGCCTTGGTCTCATAAAGCTGCCCCGGCAATCGCAACACTGTCGCCTCCACATCAGATCTTAAGAACAACATTCCTGAAAGGATCCCTACCAGCACAAATAATATTGCTGCAAAACCTTTCATTCTCGGGTTCAACCTGAATTGCTGTTCCTTTTC
>CAYLZB010000024.1:8245-24261 GCA_964388165.1 uncultured Flavobacteriaceae bacterium
ACTCCGGTAAAGATCAAAAGTGCAATAAAGGTGCTGAGGTTTTCCAGCGGCCCTTCAGTGATATACTGCAGTAATTTTTTGCTCCCCACGAGATAGGCCAGGAACACATTTGCAATTCCAAAGGAGATGAGAAAGAAGAGGAACCACTTGGACCCCTTCTTTCTTATCTTTTCTGAATTCCACTCCTGCTTATCCAGGCGGATCTGGGCACCCCGATCTCCTTCGATCCAATACTCGATCTTCCTGAATACCATCTCCATGAAAATGGTCTGAGGACAGATCCATCCGCAGAAGATCCGTCCAAATGCTGAAGTGAAAAGGGTTATGAACAAAATCCCAATGATCATAGCGGTCACTCCAATGTAAAAGTCCTGGGGCCAGAAGGGCTGTCCAAAAATGTGGAATTCCCTACCAATTACATTGAACAGCATAAATTGGTTTCCGTTGATATGAATAAACGGAGATGCAATCAAAATTAGCAGTAGGATCCAGGTAACACGGGTACGGTACTTATAGAACCGGCCGTTGGGCTTCTTAGGATATACCCAGGCACGTTTTCCTTCATCGTTGATGGTGCCTATCCTGTCCCTAAAGTTATTTCCTGCTTTTTCCAACTCCTTCTGCTTTTATTCTTAATGAGTAAATTTTACTCTGTCCAGATCTCTCCTTCGGCTTCTTTTGGGTTTGCTGGTGTAGTACCTTGCAGGCTTAGGATATAGCTGGATACTTTTTGTATCTCAGCAGGTTTAAGAGTAGACTTCCAGGCGATCATACCTTTACCTGCACGTCCACCTTCACTAATCGTGTGAAAGACATTCTTTATTCCACCACCAAGGATCCAGTGTTCATCTGTTAAATTAGGTCCAATACCACCGCCACCGTCTGCAGCGTGGCAAGCCATACAGTTTGTTTGATAGATAGCCGCACCTTCCTCCAGGTCGCCTGCATCGGTGAGAAGTTCAACATTGTCTGCATCCACAAGATCGGGCGCTGTTTTCTTATACTCTTCTACGGCGATCTTGGCAGCGAGCATTTCCTGCTCAAATTCGGCTACCTGATTTTCGCCGCCCAGGATATGATAATAAGCAAGGTATCCTGCTGCAAATATTATGGAAATATAAAAGGAGTACAGCCACCATGGCGGAAGTTTGTTGTCAAGTTCTTTGATGCCGTCGTAGTTGTGATCGAGCTCCAGTTCCCCTTCTTCAGAGATTGGACGGGTCCCGGCAAGTTTCCTGTAGATCCTTTTGAGGTCGTATTTTTCCATCCTCTTCTGCTGGGCTGCCATATAGCGCTCTTTAGCTTCAGGTGTAAGCGACCGGAACATGATATTCTCAACTGCTCCCAGAATAACTTCAGCAGCTATAAGGAATAACAGGATCACTAATAAAACCCCACCGAGCAATGGGTATTCAATAAAGGCAAAATTATCGCCTGAGTCTACAAAAAATTCTAGGGCTCCCGCAATGATGAGGAAAAGAACTGAAATCCTTATCCAGGCTGGAATTGCATGTCTCATAGTTTCTGGTCGTTATCTGTTTCTAAAGGGATTTGTTCTACACTGTGGATGTAATCTTTTTTGGCGGTGAAGACCCACCAGAAAAGTGCTACAAAAAAGATGAAGAAAATGAGCAGGGAAATGATCGGATAGATCTCTATCCCTGCAATGGTTTCCATATGTCCTTTTACGAATTTTAGCATGATAATTAGTTTGAAGTTGTTGAATTCACCACCTTGATATCTGTTCCCAGTCGTTGTATATAGGCGATCAAGGCAACGATCTCACGGTCTTTCATTTCCACAAATTCCAGTCCCTGCTCTTCTGCATATTTCTTGTCGGCTTCATATGTGGCAACAAAGTCCGGGTCGCTATAAAGGTTCTGCTGGATCTGGCTTGCTTGCTCCTCCATATGTGCCTGTGCGTTGGCGATCTCAGCTTCTGTATATGGAACTCCCAACTTCACCATGGCCTCCATTTTGGCTTCTATGGAAGAACGGTCATGTTCATCTGTAATGAGCCACTTGTAGCCCGGCATGATCGATCCTGCCGAAGTACTTTGGGGATCATACATGTGATTGAAGTGCCAGTTGTCTGAATATTTCTGACCAACCCTCATAAGGTCCGGCCCTGTACGTTTACTTCCCCACAGGAACGGGTGATCATACACGTACTCTCCTGCTTTTGAGTATTCACCATAGCGTTCTACCTCACTTCGGAAAGGCCTGATCATTTGCGAGTGACAGGATACACAACCTTCTCTAATATAGATGTCACGTCCCTCCAGTTCTAACGGAGTATAAGGTTTCACACTTGTGATGGTTGGAATGTTTGACTTCACAAGAATGGTTGGTACGATCTGGATGATCCCTCCAATCAAAATTGCGATGGTGGCCAAAATGGTCAATTGAACCGGTTTACGCTCCAACCAGGTATGGAATCCTTCTCCTACCAGTCTGCGGTTGCTTATTTTTTGTAGCGGAGCAGCTTCAGCCAGTTCATCTGTGACTTCGGTTCCTGTTTTGATCGTTTTGTAGACGTTATATAACAGGATGAACATTCCGCAGATATACATACTACCTCCAATAGCTCTAAACCAATACATCGGCATGATCTCGGTCACTGTCTCAAGGAAGTTTCCGTAGACAAGAGTTCCGTCAGGGTTGAACTGTTTCCACATGGAAGCCTGTACAAAACCTGCAACATACATTGGCAGGGCGTAAAGGATGATTCCTAAAGTACCTGTCCAGAAGTGAGCATTGGCAAGTTTTATAGAGTAAAGTTTGGTCTTGAACATTCTTGGCACCAGCCAGTAGACCATACCAAAGGTGAGGAAACCGTTCCATGCCAGCGCACCTACGTGAACGTGTGCGATAACCCAGTCGCTAAAGTGGGCAATAGCGTTTACGTTCTTCAGGGAAAGCATGGGTCCTTCAAATGTGGCCATCCCGTATCCGGTGATGGCAACCACCATAAATTTTAGAACAGGATCTACCCTTACCTTATCCCATGCACCACGCAGGGTAAGCAGTCCGTTGATCATACCACCCCATGAAGGCATTAACAGCATTACAGAAAAGGCTACCCCCAGGTTTTGAGCCCAGTCGGGAAGGGATGAATATAGTAAGTGGTGAGGTCCTGCCCAGATATAGATGAATATTAAGGACCAGAAGTGGATAATAGATAATTTATAGGAGTAGACCGGTCTGTTTGCAGCCTTGGGAACGAAGTAGTACATAAGGCCCAGGAAAGGAGTGGTAAGGAAAAATGCCACTGCATTATGCCCATACCACCACTGCACCAGCGCATCCTGCACCCCTGCATAAACAGAGTAACTTTTAAATAATCCAACCGGGATGGCAAGGCTGTTAAAGATGTGAAGTACTGCAACAGTGACAAAAGTTGCGATATAGAACCAGATGGCCACATAAAGATGTCTTTGTCTTCTCTTAAAGATCGTGGCGATAAGGTTCCAGCCAAAAACCACCCAAACAACTGCAATAGCAATGTCAAAAGGCCATTCCAGTTCGGCATATTCCTTGGAACTCGTGAAACCTAATGGGAGCGTAATGGCAGCTCCAATTATTATCAATTGCCAGCCCCAAAAATTAATGTTGCTCAGAATGTCACTGTACATCCTCGCCTTTAATAGTCGCTGCGTGGAGTAGTAAACTCCCGCAAAAATTGCGTTCCCTACAAATGCAAAGATCACCGCGTTGGTGTGTAATGGGCGTAAACGTCCAAAGCTCAACCAGGAGATCCCGTCAGTTAGGTTAGGGAAAAGGAATAAGAAAGCTAAGAGTAGCCCGACTAGCATTCCGATCACTCCCCAAAAAAGGGTAGCGTAGAGGAATTTTTTTACGATTTTGTTGTCGTAGTAGAACTGTTGCAATTCCATTTTTTAATTGTCTAGATTAATTTTTACTGGGTTTTGTTGATTTCTCTTTTACAAGCTCATCCTCAAAAAGAATACGCACAGAAGGGGTATAGTCATCGTCGAACTGACCATTGCGCACAGCAAGAATAAAAACAACGAAAAACAATACCGCTACAATAATGCTTATTGTAAGGAGTAAATAGATGACGCTCATACCTATTTATATATAGGGGGCAAAGCTACAGGCATTGTAAAACTGTAAATATGATTTCGGTCAGGTTTGTCCAAATTGATTTTGTAAAAAATTCAGGCATATATGATTACGCTCATATATAGGAGGATAGTTAATTCGGACATTTGTATCTGAATATAATTTTTAACTCATCTGATCATGAAAAATTTGAAACACTTAAAAAAGAGATTTGTATACGTCTTCTTCTTTGCGGCACTCATGGCCGGCTTGTTTAGCGCCTGTGAAAAAGCAGTGGCTGCCAAAGAAGATCCTCAATTAATGAAGGTATATGGAGAGAGTGAAGCCGAACTAACTGCTCCTCCTATGGTCCCAAGACCTGTTGGAAAAAGGGCTGCTACCAAACTTATTGTGAATATGGAGGTGGTTGAAAAGGAAATGGAAATGAGCGACGGTGTCACCTACGTCTACTGGACTTTTGACGGTAGCGTACCCGGAAGTTTCATTCGTACAAGGGTAGGAGACGAGATCGAATTCCACCTAAAGAACCACCCCGACAGTAAGTTGCCACACAACATTGATCTGCACGCGGTGACAGGACCCGGTGGTGGAGCCGAATCCTCTTTTGTAGCTCCGGGCCATGAGTCTGTTTTTACTTTTAAAACTATGAATCCGGGATTGTATGTCTACCACTGTGCTACCGCTCCTGTGGGGATGCATATCGCGAACGGAATGTACGGACTTATACTTGTAGAGCCCGAAGGTGGTCTTCCTCCTGTTGATAAAGAATATTATGTAATGCAAGGGGATTTTTACACCGAAGGGGAAAATGGGGAAAGAGGACTACAGGCCTTCAGCATGCAAAAAGCAGTTGATGAAGATGCAGATTATGTAGTATTTAACGGAAAAGTTGGCGGTCTTACAGGGGACAATGCCTTAACTGCCAAAGTTGGTGAAACTGTTCGTCTTTTCGTAGGGAACGGAGGACCAAACCTTGTGTCATCCTTCCACGTGATAGGAGAGATCTTTGACAAAGTCTACCTGGAAGGAGGTAGTATGATCAACGAGAACGTACAAACCACCCTTATCCCTGCCGGAGGAGCTGCCATAGTTGAATTCAAAGTTGAAGTTCCCGGAAACCTGGTACTGGTTGATCACTCTATCTTTAGAGCCTTCAACAAAGGTGCTTTGGGAATCCTTAAGGTTGAAGGTGAGGAGAATGAAGAGGTATTTGGTGGAAAGATCGAAGAGAAGGTTTACAATCCCGGCGTAACTGCTACCGAGGTAACCGAAGAGACTTCTGAAAGTGCACCGGTTGCCAGCACTTCTTTAGCCGAAAAAATGGAGAGGGGAAAACAGGTCTACACTCAAAATTGTCTTGCCTGTCACCAGGCTACAGGAGCAGGGATCCCAAATGCATTCCCTCCACTTGCTGAGTCAGATTATCTTAATGCCGATGTGCACCGTGCTATTGAAGTTGTGAAGTTCGGTCTAACCGGTGAGGTCAAGGTGAACGGGAACGTTTACAACAGCGCCATGCCTAAGCAGAATATCTCTGACGAAGATATTGCCAATGTACTTACCTATGTGTACAACAACTGGGGCAACAACAAGACAGAAGTTACTCCCGAAATGGTAAAAGAAGTAAAATAAAATAAGATAAAATAAGATAAAATGAAGACCTTAATCAGATTGGCAATTTGCATCGCTACAATGATCCAGAGCCAGGCCTATAGCCAGTCTGGTTCTATGGTCGAGGTTCGTGGAGGGGAGTTCCTTCCCCTCTACGGAACAAAAACAGAGGTTCCCGTAGAAGATTTTAAAATGGATGTCTACCCGGTGACCAATGCCGAATTTCTGAAGTTCGTTGAAGATAATCCGCGTTGGAGGAAATCCCGGGTGAAGAAATTGTTTGCCGATGAAAATTACCTGCGAAGCTGGAAAAGCGACCTTAGCCTTGGCGGAGATATGCTGCCCAATTCCCCGGTTACCAATGTTTCCTGGTTCGCGGCGAAGAACTACTGCGAGTGCCAGGGAAAACGGTTGCCTACCGTAGATGAATGGGAATATGTGGCTATGGCCAATGAGACCACTCCCGATGCGCGGACCGAGAAATCTTACAACCAGTATATCTTGAGCTGGTATGAGACTCCCGCTACCTTCAATAACCCTATAGGCAAGACTTTTAAGAATTATTGGGGAGTCTATGACCTTCACGGGCTGGTTTGGGAGTGGACGGCCGATTTCAATTCGGTGATGATAGGAGGAGAATCAAGACAGGACAGCACCGGTGATAACAACCTATTTTGCGGGGCGGCCGCAGTTGGCGCTACAGATCTAATGAACTATGCAGCCTTTATGCGATATGCTTTCCGCGGAAGCGTAAAAGCAAAATACTCGGTAAAGAACCTTGGATTCAGATGTGTTCAGGATATCGAAAAAACAGAATTATGATCATGAGAAAAACAATTTTTATAATGCTATCATTCTTCCTTTTCGCAGCATGTAATAATGCCGGAAAGAAGGAGGCACAAGTAGAGAAAGAAATGGCAGTGAATACAGAGGAGATAACAGGAGAGATTCCCGAGCTTTCCATCTATAACCTGCCTTCAACCTGGACCACTCAGGATAATGAGCATATTCAGCTTGAGGATTTACGAGGCAATGTGCTTGTTATGGTGATGATCTACACCTCCTGTAAAGCGGCGTGTCCACGTCTTATTGCCGATATGCGGAATATCGAAAAACAAGTGCCTGAAAAATACCTCGGGAAAACCAGGTTCATCATGGTGAGTATAGATCCTGAGACCGATACGCCACAGCGACTAAATGCTTTTGCAAAGGAGAACGAGATGGAAGACGACCACTGGATGTTCCTTCGCGGTACGCCCGAAGATACCCGGGAATTTGCAACCGTGCTGGCTGTAAGCTATAAGAAGATATCTCCTATAGATTTTTCCCACTCCAATATTATAAGTGTATTTGACGAGGAAGGAGTGCTGGTCCACCAGCAGGAAGGTCTTGGAGTAGACAATACCGAAACTGTAGAGGCAATTAATACTGAAGTTTCGAATTAGATTTGATTTTCAGGATCAGGAGAGAAAGGCTTTCAAAAAGGACATTTTTGAAGGCCTTTTTTTTCCTGAATTCTTCCTGTAAACATTGCGACAAATCCCTACAAAGGTAGGATTTGAGGAAAGAACTGCACAACTAGCCACAGCAGAATAACGAGCCATATAAGAATTACCACAAAGCCTGCAAACCAGTTCTTCCTGCGACTAAACTGAGTGTGTTCTGCTTTCTTGCGGCAGTAAGCCATGACATCATCAGGAATGAACTTCAGGATAAAATAGATGAACAGTGGCAACAGGATGAGGTCATCCAGTAGACCCAACACCGGAATGAAATCGGGGATGAGATCTATTGGGCTAAGGGCATAGGCCACTGTAAAAATGATAAGGACCTTTACATGCCACGGTACCAGATCTTCAGCAAGGGCAATGCGCAAGGCCTTTAGTTCCTGCTTCAGGTTGGCGGCCATGGTCTTTATTCGTTCCCACAGGTTTTTCATCTAATGCTTATCTCCATTACAACAAGATCAAAACCCGGCGCCCAAAAATCCTTCTCAAAATGACTTTTTTGGAACCCCAGTTTTTCATAGAATTTTTCTGCCTGTGGTGTAGTTCTCACCACGATCTTTTGAACTTCCGGACTCTTTTTGATCTCAGCTATTCTGAATGTTGTGAGTTCTTTTCCAATTCCTAAACCTTGAAATTCCGGGTGCACCATGTCCCAGGAGATCCTCGCTGTCTTTCCTGAATCGAATCCGGTATTATATCCACCTGCGGCTAGTATTGTACCCAAACCATCGGCAACAAAGTAGTGCTCTGCCTCCTTATTGAGGTACTCCTGAAGATCCACTTCTTCTGAAGGATGAAAGTTATCCGGGCTATTCAGTCGCAATAACTTCAGGACCTGCTGTTGATCCTCAATTCGATATTTTCTTATCCTGAAAAACCCTTCCCGCAGTATTTCCAACCGAAGTTCCTCACCCGATTCTTCGCTTTTTTTGAATTTTAGCCGTTCCAGGAGCTTTACTGCGCTAAGATTTTCTTCGGTGGTCACGGCAATGATTTTCCTTAGCCCTATTTTAAAGCCGAAAGCTATCGCCAGCCTTAGAGCTTCTGCCATATAGCCTTTGCCTCTGTATTGGGGCAGCATTACAAAGCCTAGCTCTCCGGAGGTATTTTTAAATCCACGATAGTAACCGCAGGTTCCCACAATCTTACCTGAACTTATCTCTTCAATGCCCCAGTGTATGCTTTCCCCGTTGAGGTAATCCTGCTGGATCCTTTCAAGCATTGCTGCCGCTTCGGGTTCACTGACAGCTCGTTTCCCGTCGTAGAAGGAGATGGTAACCAACTGCCGGACATCACAAGACTTCAGCTCCCGAAGAAGTATGTCTTCAGAAGCCATTTTAGGATGTTCAGGATACGGAGGTAAAATCATTGCTGTAAAATAATGGGCATTAAGATTCTTCTTTTGAAACCCTGATCCTAATGATTAATGATTTCTGCTCTTACCAATCTACCGGGCTTGCTACTTACCGTGGAAATAAAGATAATCAGAAATGATTTTTTGGGAAGCTATTGCTTAAAAAGGATTGCGCAAAATGGAACCGGCGCAGATCAATATCTTGAAGGATTTTGTTTTTTCTGAGCTTTCAGTAGAAAGTTTTCGGAGAGAATTCTGAAAGCCGAATCAACAAGAAGCAAGTAGGGGTTTGCTTTCTCGTTGGCCCTCTCTGCCTTACGGCAGAAATACAAATAATTTAATCACTCTTCTAAAGTAGCCGTTTTTAGTTTTCAACTCAAAAATTTCCCGGGAAATTTTCATGAGAAGGCAAAATTTAACATCCTGCTGCTGCTGCTTCTTTGAAGAAGTTGCTTTTTGTACAATTTTTTTAAATTTAACCAAGACAACATTAAATGAGTTTTTCTACAGTATCTTCAAACGCACGTAAGCCTGCTCTCAGAAACTTTTGGATTCTTCTGAGCTTTACTTTTTTTCTTTTGGTGTGGGCGAATTCTTTTCTCTGGACCAGTGACCTTTCTACATGGCTCCTGGAAAACGTGCTGACGGTGGTTCTGCTTCTTTTTCTGGTCTTTTCCTACAGGAGGTATCAATTTAGTGACCTTAGTTACCTTCTTATTTTCATTTACCTGTGTCTGCACGTCTACGGCTCTAAGCACACCTACGCAGAAAATCCCTTCGGCTTCTGGCTTCAGGATTCTTTTGATCTCTCCAGGAACCACTACGATCGCATCGTACATTTCAGCTTCGGGTTGCTCATGGCTTATCCCCTGCGGGAGCTGTTCCTTAAATGGTGGAAATTCCCACCCTGGGTAGGCTGGGCACTCCCAATTGAGGTGACTCTCTCCTTTAGCGCCCTCTATGAAATAATTGAATGGGGAGTGGCTGATATTTTCTTTTCAGCCCAGGGAGATTCCTACCTCGGGCTGCAGGGCGATGTTTGGGATGCGCAGAAAGACATCTTTTTGGCCTTTTCAGGAGCCGTAATTGCAACGACGTTTGTTTCTCTCGTAAAAAACATCTTCGATAGAAGAAGTTCTTCCTCTTCAAAACGCTGAAAATCGAGATCCCTAAAAATAGGTCAAAACATGTTTCACATGCGGCTATCCTATTCTTCGTCCTATAATATTAGTACATACCGTAGTAAATGCAATAATACTTATTGAACTGAGGGGCATAAGCACTGCTGCGATCACCGGCGAAAGCTGGCCCGTAACTGCAAAATATAGCCCTACTACGTTGTAAAGAAAAGACAGGACCATACTTATCTTGATCACTTTCATTCCTTTTTTAGAGGCCCTGATAAACTTCAAAAGGCTGTCAAACCTGCTGGCATCAAGAATAGCATCACAAGCCGGGGAGAAGACATTGACATTTTCAGAAATAGCAATTCCCACTTCACTTTTAGCCAGTGCACCGGCATCATTAAGCCCGTCACCAACCATAATGGTCTTTCTGCCTTGCTGCTGAAGGGAAGCGATGTAATTGAGCTTATCTTCGGGCTTCTGGTTGAAGAGCATTTCAGTTTTTTGAGGAAGTAATTTTTCCAGCCTCGGCTTTTCGCCTTCATTGTCCCCCGATAAGATAGAGAGATGGTAGTGTGGTGCAAGATCAGAGAAAAGGTTTTTAACACCTTCCCGGTATTCATTGAAGAAAATATAGCGGCCTTTATATTCATTGTTGGCGCTAATATGCACAGAAGTATTAAGGGAGGGGACAGTCACTGTGCTCCCTACAAACTCTGCCGACCCAACTTTCATGGCCTGCTTTTGATGGATGCTTTCAATCCCTTTCCCGGTGATCTCGCGGAATTCTTCGGGCGGAGTGATGTCATATTCAGCAAGCATGTCATATAAGGTGCGGCTTAACGGGTGGTTGGAACCGCGCAGGGTATTTTTCAGTAATGACTCTTCTTCCGGGGTCAGGTCAATTCCTTCGTAGCTAATACTGCTCTTTTTGTTAGATGTTATAGTTCCGGTTTTGTCAAAAATGAGGCTATCGGCCTTTGCCAGCTGTTCAATGACCCCCGCATTTTTAAGGTAGAACTTCTTATTTCCGAAGATACGCAGGAGGTTTCCAAGTGTAAAGGGAGTAGACATGGCGAGAGCACAGGGGCAAGCGATGATCAATACCGCAGTGAACACATTTACAGCCGTAGCTATATCTATAAACGCCCAAAATCCCGCAGCCGTAAATGCGATCAAAAGAAGTACGACGGTGAAGTATTTACTTATGTGATTGATGAAAGAAGTGAAAGAGTCTTCTTTTTTCACCTGGAAAACATCGTTGCTCCACAACTGGGTGAGGTAGCTCTGAGAAACCGATCTTAAAGCTTCCATTTCGATCATTCCCATTACCTGCCGCCCCCCGGCAAAAAGTTTATCTCCTGACTCTTTCTGAACAGCTTCGGCTTCTCCAGTCACAAAACTGTAGTCGATCCTGGCGTTCCCGTTGATGAGAATTCCATCTACCGGTATAAGCTCCTCATTCCTTATCAAGATACGATCACCTTTCTCAATATCGTGAACGTGTATGCTTTCTTCTTTTCCTTCGGAATTCATCCTTGTGATCCCAATTGGAAAATAGGATTTATAATCCCTCTCAAAAGAGAGGAAATTATATGTCTTTTGCTGAAAGAATTTTCCGAGGGTAAGAAAGAATACTAATCCGGTAAGGCTGTCAAAAAATCCTGTACCCCAGTCAAAAGTGATCTCTATAGTACTACGAATAAAAAGGACCAGTACTCCTAGTGCGAGAGGCACATCGATGTTCAGGATCCCGGCCCGCAGACCTTTATAAGCCGAAATGAAGTAATCTCGCGCGACATAAAAGACAACAGGCAGGGAAAATGCGAACATAAGCCACCTGAACAGACCTTTATACTGCTCCAGCCAGAATTCATTGACTTCAAAATATTCAGGAAAGGAAAGGAACATGACGTTTCCAAAGGCAAAGCCCGCCACCCCGAGTTTATATATTATGCTGCGGTTGATCTTTTTCTTACCGGTTTCGCTATCGTCCAGACTTATGTAGGGTTCATAGCCAATGCTACTAATGAAGAGGACCAGTTCTTTTAAACTAAGTTTTTCTGAATTATAGGTGATGCGCAGACTTTTCTTAGGGAAATCGACCTGGGAAGCAGTGATCTCGGGTTTAAGCTTATTGAGGTTTTCCAGGATCCATATACAGGAACTACAGTGAATGTGCGGAATGTACAGAGAGATCACCTGCACATTACCGTCGTTGAACTCCAGGAGCTTATCGACGATCTTGTCGTTGCTTAAGAAATCGTATTTCCCTTCATACTTTACAGGTGCCGCACCCGGTGCAGCTTCCATATCGTAGTAGGAAGCAAGGCCGTTCTCTGAAAATATTTCATAAACGGTCTTACAGCCGTTGCAACAAAATGATCTGTCGTCAAAGGTGATGCATGACTTTATGGTATCACCACAGTGATAGCAAGAAAGTTCCTCCATAAAAATTGCTCGTTTCGTACCGGGTACAAAGGTTGAAAATGAGCAGATTGGAAAATATGATTGCGGTCATATTTTGCACATCACCTTCAAAAATGGTTTTTTAAATGGCAATTTTTCTAATAACTATTCCGTATGGAGCACTTTAGCCTTTGAATATTTCTCCATTTCAGAATTTACCTCGGCACCTATAAGAATGATAAGGCTCGTGAGGAAAAGCCATAGCAACATCACCACTACTGCCGAGATGGATCCGTAGACCTCCCCGTAGCTTCCAAAGTTCTTTACGTAAAAAGAAAAGCCCCAGGAGGCAATGAGCCACAATAAAGTGGCCAGTAGAGCCCCGGGTAAGACCCATTTGAAATCGGGTTTCTTTCTGGCGGGTGCATAGCGATATATCGCTCCAAGAAAATAAACAAGTATTGCGGCAAGTACAAGCCATCGCAGCCAGGAAATGAGTCCTTTAATGGTAGAGGGGAGTGGGATCTTGTCCACCATTGCGGGCCATAGTACAATGACCCCTATACTTAGGATCAACAGTAAAACGGCACCAAAGGTAAAAATCAGGGTGAGTCCATTCTGTTTTAGGAAGCCGCGGTCATTCGAGGTGTTATAAGCGATATCAATTCCGGTAAAAAGGGATTTAGTGCCTTTATTGGCACTCCAGATACTAAAAAGTATCCCAATGGCAAGGCTCCAGCTCAAGGCGCTGCCTGAAGTTGAAACCAGGTCCTGAAGTTGGGCCTGAATGATCTCAAAAGCCTGCTGTGGCATCACCTGCGATATCTTTTGTAATTGACCCTGAAGGCTTTGTGGATCCATTGCCAGTCCATATATAGATACTAATGCACCAATGGCAGGAAAAACTGCAAGAAAAGCATAGAAAGCAACTCCTGCCGAAACAATTGAAACATTGTCTTCCCCAAACATGTCTTTAACCCCCATTCCTATAGCTTTCCAGCCTGAAAATGGTATTTCTGAAGGTTTATCCACTTTTCTTGAAGGACTGTAACTCTTACCCATTTTTTTGTTTTTTCTGAATTAATCTTCTTAAAATAAGAAATTCATGCAGCAGAATTTGCCCTGCCGGCTATAAACATTTGTTAATGCCTTGATCTGTACGGCTTACTCCGCCAATCTGCCCTTGGTCTTAAAGTGCCCAATTACAGAGGGGGCTGTAAAACCATGTATCACTATGGATATTAGTATAATATAGGCCGTGATGGCATATAACTCATTTTTGTGCTCAAAATAATCGAAGGTTACAAAGGCCCAGGATAAATAGAAAATTGAACCAATCCCACGTATTCCAAAGAAACTTACTGCAAGTTTACTTTTGAAGCTTCCTTTGACAGCCGCCAGGCCAATTAAACCGGCCACGGGCCTAATGACCATTACAAACAGAACTGCAAACACTACCCCTTTCCAATCGGTTAAGCTTAGCATTCCGTTAAGGATAGATCCTCCAAAGAGCAGGATGTAGATGACCATGAAGAGGTGTTCCATTTCCTGCACAAAATCATGCAGTTTCTTCTTGTAATCCTGGTCGACCTTCTCATAATAGCGAAGTGAAAAACCGGCAAAGAAAACGGCAAGAAAACCGTAGCCGTGCAGAAGTTCGGTCACTCCATAGGTCATAAAAGTAAGTGAGAGAGCAAGGAAGCCTACAAAGGTCTTTACCCCGGCATATTTATAGATACGATCCATTAAATGTCCTATTAACCAGCCAATGAACAGTCCGCATACAACCCCTATCACCACCTTTAGAAGCAGTTTATCCCACAGCCAGTTCGTAAAATTGAAGGCAGCCCAGCTACCTGCCTGTGCTACCAGTACCGCCAGGTAGGAGAATGGATAGGCGATCCCGTCATTGAGGCCTGCTTCAGCGGTTAGCGTAAATCTAATGTCATTGGCATGTTCCTCTTCTTCCATGGGATCATCAAGCTGTACTTCGGCTGCAAGTACCGGGTCTGTAGGAGCGAGTACTGCTGCCAGGAGCAGACTGGAAGGTAAACTAAGCAGAAGGAAATACTGCCCGAGTAAAAAAGCAGATACCATACAAATAGGCATGGTCACAAACACCAGCAGCAGGGGTTTTCGCCAGGCTTTGAGACCGTAGTGTGCCCCTATCTTCAAACCGGCACCCATCAGGGAAATGATCACCAGGGCTTCAGAAAAATACATAAGGCTTTGATCTTCCCACAAAGGATCCGGCCAGCCTAATGGCAAACCAATGGCAAAAAGTCCAAATCCTATGAGCAGGAGCAGGATGGGAGAACTTATTTTAAGTTTTCCCGCGAAAGCAGGCAGCCAGGCCATAATAATAGTGGCGAATCCAAGACCGGCAAGGATCAAATAATGTTCTTTCATTACTGAAAAATAGGATTTATTCTGTCCTGCGCTTCATAAAGGAATGTTACTTCTTCAAAATTGAGAACTAAAGCTTGAAATTTTGGGAGAATATCCAATGCAGAAGTAGGATTTTTTCCAAAAAGATCTAAATTTGTAGGTATGGGAACAGACGTGTCACAAGAAATCAAAAGGTTCAAAGAGGTAAGAGATGAAAACAATTTCACTCAAACCGAATTCGCTCAGCTGCTTGGGATCAAGAATTCCACAGCCGATATTGAAAGGGGACGTACAAAACTTTCCGGTAAAATAGTGGCGGAGCTCCTGCGGCAGTTTGGGATCAACCCCTTATGGCTTTTTGGAGAGAGTAATCAAAAATACCTACAGGTAACTAAAGGGGATGTGAGTCCCAAGGTAGTGAGTTTGAACAGCGCAGAAGAAGAGAACATTGTGCTGGTCAATGTAAAGGCAGCTGCGGGATACCCTCACAATGTACAGGATGTAGATTGGTATCAACAGCTTCCGGCCTTTGATATTCCATTACCCGAATATCGCAATGCCACGCATCGCGGATTTCAGATTGAAGGAGACAGTATGCTGCCCAACTTTAGACCGGGTGAATGGGTGCTGGGAAAAGCAGTGCCAACCATTGAGGAGGCCAGTAACAACAGGGTCTACGTTGTAGTGCTTTACGATTCTGTGCTGGTAAAGAAACTTCAGAAGCTTCCCGATCCCTCTAAGTTACTGCTCATTTCATTGAACGAAGAATATCTCCCTATTGAGGTGAAAGTAAATGACGTGCAGGAGTTGTGGCAGGTGAATAGTAAACTTACCTTTAATCTGGAGGCACCTTCAGAAAGTAGTTTGCTAAAGCAGCTGCAACAGTCAATGGAGGATCTGAAAAGTGAATTCAAGACTCTAAAACATTAAAAAACGGCCTGAGATTTTCAGGCCGTTTTCCAGGATCTTTAAACCCTGAGGTTAGAGTTGGTCAGTAATCTTATTACAGATCGTCATCTCCGCCAAGACCGGTATTTTCACCGGCTTCGTTCACACCTTCCTCAACAGCTTCCCCGGTAGCTTCAGCAGCATCCTGGGTTTCACGGCAGGAGGTAAGTGAGAGAGATAAAGCGAAAAGTATCAATAAAAAATACTTTTTCATAACTGGAAGTTTAAGATTAGTATTCCTCATCTATTTCTTCAGCTTCCTCGTCAAATTCTTCATTTAACTCCATATCATCTTCCTCTCCCTCCTCTGTATCTCTACAGGAAACAAAGGAAGTACTTATAGAAAATAATAGGGCGAATAAGAAAATTAGCTTTTTCATTTTTAATTGAGATCAGGATTAGGATTAGATGTCATCTTCCATATCATCATACTCTTCCTCTATCTCATCGCCTCTTTCTTCAAGTTCGTCGGTGGCTTCCTCAATTTGATCTCCACGGTCGGCTTCTTCACGACAGGAAATAAAGGAGGAACTCACACCAAAAAGTAAGGCCAGAATTACAATTAATTTTTTCATTGCTATTGGTTTT
>CAYLZB010000025.1:0-5954 GCA_964388165.1 uncultured Flavobacteriaceae bacterium
GGAGGGTAGGCAGCTAAAGGCTTTTGGTAACAAAAGTTTCAGATAAATGATAAGGGTCCCTTTCGGGGGAAACAGAATCCGGCTTACAGGTCTGCTTTTTTATTTCTTTCCCGAAGTCATCTTTTTAACCCATTCTATGGCGGGATCCAGTTCTGTAAATATCTCGTAAGGGAGTTTACAAAACTTCTTTTCGAAATTCGCCATATTCAGGGAAGATGCCTTTTTACTAACCACCCCAATTCCCATAAGGTTATCGATCTTATCGAGATCAAGATAAATGGTGGGATTAACATTATAGTCGTTAACTCTGTAGGACAGATATACGAAGGGTTTACCTCTATAAAAGTCGCTGCACACCTCTACAAGATCTGCCACTTGTTGACCTTCGAGAACCTGACCTTCCCTGGGCTTTGACAAAACGTAGGATGTATGGAATTCAAGCACGGTAAATTCCAGCTCAAGTATAGTTAGGGGTATTACCATCCTCTAATTTACACAAAAAAACTAAATACAGAATTCCCATACTTGCGCACTTCAGAGAAGTGATCGAGCTGAGAAAGGTCCACTTGTTTTCTATGCTCAATGATCAGGGAACCGCCTTCTTCAAGAAGGTTTCGCGAAAAGGTAAGCTCAACAATTTGCTCCAGTTGCCCGGCTTCAAAATTGTATGGAGGGTCGGCAAAAATAATATTGGCGGTTTCTCCCGTGGCCTGGAGGAATTTAAAAACATCACTCTTTACGGTCCTCACCGGGAGCTCCAGCTCCTCCGCTTTTTTGTTGATGAACTTTACGCATTCATAATGCGCGTCAACTGCGATGATCTCTATAGCGCCTCTCGAGCCAAATTCGTAAGTGATATTTCCCGTGCCGCTAAAAAGATCGATCACCTTAAGAGCTGAAAAATGATATTGGTTGTTCAAAATATTGAAAAGTGCCTCCTTTGCAAAATCTGTGGTGGGTCTCACAGGTAACTTCTTAGGGGCCATGATCCTCTTTCCTTTATGTATGCCAGAAACTATTCTCATTCAAGTACTTTAAAAAGCGTGTAGTGCATATAACCTTTTGGTGGCTCTTCCTTCCCGTTGTAGAGATAACCGAATGAAGTTTTCATAAACTTGATCTCCTTTACATACGTGTAGGCAATGTCGTAATAATCTGAATTCTCTTTGATCCTGCCAAGCAATATCAATTCAAAGCTTGAAGGATCGAGGTCCAGTTGTTCAGCACAAAAAAGAAGGTAATAAATGAAGTCTTCACGGGTAGAACACTTAAAGGTATTCGCCAGGAGGAGCTGCCCTTTTTGATAGACCAGTAGATCATATCCGCCGGGAAAGCTATTAAGGTAAACCCTCGTTCCTTCAGTTTGAAAACGGTTCTGGATCTGAAACTCCCTGGCAAGTACACTTACACAGTGCATATATTCAAATTCTCCATACCTCTCAAAAAAGAAATTATTGATGTTGGTATAGGGAATATAGACATTCACCATTTCTGCTGAAGAAATCTCGTCATGCGCCACATAGTCTGTTTCCAGGATCTTTGTGTTGTATTTAAGATATTCTGAAGCATTTTCTTCTTCAAAGAACTGCCGGGGCACAAGGCTGTACAGCTCATTTGAGAAAAGTACAAATACCTCTGGCTTCTCATTTCTCAGGAAGGCTTCCTGTTCGTATTGTTTCTCAATTTGCTGAAGTACCTGTGCAGGGTTGAGCTTCCTGGAAAAAAGCAGATCCTTGAAAAATAGAATTCTTTTCTCGTCCTTGGAAAGGGCACAAAAAGAAAGTCCATTCAGGCTAACCTGAATGGACAACTTTATATTCTCGTTCTTTAGTTCCTTATTCGGCGTCACCATAAATTTTTGGCCAGTTACCGCTGGTATTTACTTCTTCCATAGAACCTACCCTAATGAATGGACCATTAACGTTATCTACAGATACTACCTGCTCTTCCTGGTTCACAAGATCAGGATCCTGATCGTAAAGAATAACTTCTTTAGCAATTTTGGCTTCAAAAACAGGAATTTTTGTTCCGCTTTTATCAACTGTACCTGCATCAAGCTGGAATTGTTCATCAACTCCTTTAATAGGTACATTCATCATAGTTTTATAACGGTCAGATCCCTTGAAAAGAGAATCTTTAACAGATTTGTAACCCAGAGTATCAATTACTACGATTTCAATCCTGCGGTCAACCCCATAGGTTTTTCTATATTGTTCATCCATTACAGTAGTATCCCTTCTTTGAGTAAGGGTGAACTGTGCGGTGTCGATAAAACTAACCAGGTCATCCCAACTTCCGGTAAACTTCCCTGTTACTGTACGGTGAGCCAACTCGGCATCTCTAATATCCTTAAGATTTTCAATTACTTTGGCATATCTTGCCTCTTTGACTTCGTTGAACTTTATAGGCTGATAAATGGAATTAAAAACCAGGTATCCAAGGAAAATAATCACAATCCAAAGAACTAACTGAATGACAAGTTTCATGCGGGTGCAGTTTAAGATTTAATTAAGTATTCAGGCAAATCTACAATTTTTTTTTATTCGTAAAAGATTCTTCCGAAAAAAACCTTGTTATCTTTGGGCTTCGACGATATTACCATGGAGAAATTAAACGCTGCGAACTTCTATAAATTACTACTCAAAGACTTAAAATTTGAAGCTAAATTTAAACAGGATATTGCCCTGCAGCAGCTGGCAACTTTTGTGGTAGATGGAAAAGACGATTCCCTGTATCTTTTAAAAGGATTTGCGGGGACAGGAAAGACCACAATTATAAGTTCCCTGGTAAAGAACCTATGGCAGGTTAGGAAGAGCGGAATTCTTTTGGCACCAACAGGCAGGGCCGCGAAGGTCATCTCCAATTACTCGGGTCGGGAGGCCTTTACCATTCATAAGAAGATCTATTTTCCGAAGAAGAAATCGGGGGCAGGAGTAAGTTTTGTATTGCAGCCCAACAAGCATCGCAACAGTATTTTCATTGTAGATGAAGCCTCCATGATCCCCGATGTGAATACAGATGCCCAAATGTTCGAGAATAACTCCCTGCTGGATGATCTCATCGAGTACGTGTATTCCGGCCATAATTGCAGGTTGATCCTTATTGGAGATACTGCTCAGCTCCCACCGGTAAAACTGGAAGTGAGTCCGGCACTGGAAGAGCAAAGACTTCAGACCACATACTTTAGGGAAGTAACCCATATAGAACTGGACGAGGTGGTGCGGCAGAGTGAAGAAAGTGACATCCTGCACAACGCTACTTTAATAAGAGAGGCACTACGGGAGGAATTTTATGAGAGCTTCAGTTTTGAACTGAGTAATAAGAAAGATGTGATAAGGCTAATTGATGGTTACGAGATCATGGAAGCTATTGAAGATTCCTATCGCAACCTGGGACACGAAGACACAACAATAATAGTGCGTTCAAATAAACGGGCTAACCTTTATAATCAGCAAATAAGGAACCGGATCCTGTTTCAGGAGGAGGAGATCTCGGCTGGCGATTACCTTATGGTGGTCAAGAACAACTACTTTTGGGTGAAGCCGAACAGCGAAGCGGGTTTCATTGCTAATGGAGATATAATAAAGGTGCTGGAGATATTTGCCATTAAGGAGTTGTATGGTTTCAGGTTTGCCGAGATAAGGGCGCAGATGGTAGACTATCCAAACATGGAACCTATAGAAACTGTTGTGCTTCTTGATACTTTGGAGAGTAACAATCCGTCGCTCACCTATGAAGAATCGAATAAGCTCTACCAGGAAGTAATGAAGGATTATGAAGAGGAGCGAACCAAATACAAGAAGTTCCTCAAGGTGAAGAACAACAAGTACTTTAATGCACTGCAGATCAAATTTTCATATGCGATGACCTGCCATAAGTCGCAGGGTGGACAATGGAAAACCGTGTTTGTGGAACAACCTTATCTTCCAAACGGAATTGACAGGGACTATTTGCGGTGGTTATATACTGCTGTGACCCGGGCCCAGGATAAATTGTATCTTATTGGATTCAAGGATGATTTCTTTGCCCAGGCAGACTAGCCAAAAAAGTCATTTTTGGATCCTTTTATTTTTAAACTTGTAATTAAAATATTCCTTTCTAAAGGAGATTAATAAATTTTTTAAAATGTCTACTCAGGAACCTCTTAAAATAATTGCTATGATCCCGGCGCGCTATGCCGCAACACGTTTTCCCGGGAAGTTGATGCAAGATCTTCATGGCAAGACTGTGATATTGCGAACTTACGAAGCTGCCGGGAAGACCGGTCTTTTTGAGGAGGTTTACGTGGTGACCGATAGTGATGTTATTTTCGAAGAGATCACTGCAAATGGCGGAAAAGCTATTATGAGCAAAAAGGAACACGAATGCGGCAGTGACCGTATTGCGGAAGCCGTTGAAGATATGGATGTGGACATCGTGGTCAATGTTCAGGGAGATGAACCCATGATCGATACAGAAAGCCTGAGGCTGCTTCTACAGGTCTTTAGAGGTAAAGATGCCCATCTTATCGATCTGGCTTCTTTGAAAACTCCGTTGCAGGATAAAAAGGATATCAATAATCCTAATAATGTGAAAGTGATCACCAGTAAAGAAGATTTTGCACTCTATTTTTCCAGATCTCCAATTCCTTATCCGCGGGATGAGAACAGTGGGGTGACCTGGTTCAAACATGTTGGGATCTATGCTTTTAGAAAACAGGCTTTGATGGATTTCTACCGCCTGCCTATGCTGAAGCTCGAAGCTACTGAAAAAATTGAATGCATTAGATATCTCGAGTATGGGAAGAATATTAAAATGGTAGAAACACAAGTGAGAGGGGTAGGAATTGATACTCCTGAAGACCTGGAGGAGGCGAGAAAGATGCTGGCCAGGGAAAAAGGTCACTAAAAATCAACTTTTTGAGATCTTATGTTTTAGATCTTCATCAGGCTTCAACCTGAAAATATCTATATTTGGTAAAAACTAACTAAAACGATCATGAAAAAAATTCTTTTTATTCTATTTACGGGCCTCTTGAGCGGTTTTGCTACAGCTCAGATCCAGGTTCCGCAGCCCAGCCCTTCTGCTAAAATTGAGCAGCAGGTAGGTCTTACGAATGTAGTAGTGAAATATTCCCGTCCCGGAATGAAAGACAGGGAGATCTTTGGTGGTCTTGTGCCTTATGGAGAGAAATGGCGTACCGGAGCTAATAACAACACTACAATCTCTTTTGATACCAATGTAACTATTGGTGGAAAGGAACTAAAAGAAGGAACTTACGCTATTTACACTGTACCCGGGGAAAATGAGTGGGAGGTGATCTTTTATAAGGACAGCAATAACTGGGGCCTTCCCCAGCAATGGGACGAAAGCAAAGTTGCCCTAAAAGCAACTGCAAAGGTGCAGGAAATGCCCATGTCTATGGAAACCTTCACCATTCTTATCGATGAACTTCAAAACGATTCTGCCGCGCTTAACTTTATCTGGGAAAATACTGTAGCTACGCTGCCATTCAGCGTTCCGACAGACGAGCGCGCAATGGCCAGTATTCAGAAGGTGATGAATGGTCCTTCGGCCGGAGATTACTTCGCTGCCGCGACCTATTATCATGACGAAAAGAAAGATATCAATAAAGCTTACGAATGGATACAGAAAGCTGTGGAAATGGGCGGAGAAGATGCCTATTGGGTAGTGAGAAGGAAAGCCCTTATTGAAGCCGATATGGGTAAAAAGAAAGAAGCTATCGCTACTGCCAAAAAATCTTTAGCCGCTGCAGAAAAGGCAGGGAATAAAGATTACGTGAAAATGAACAGGGAATCCCTTAAAGAATGGGGAGCACAATAAATAAGGATTAAACTCACCTTTCAAAAAGCGGCTTTTTAGCCGCTTTTTTTGTGCTTTAAAAAGATTGGGCTAAAGCCCTTGTTTTGTTGTTTCACAACCTCCGGCTGAAGCCGGAGGCAATTCATAGCATT
>CAYLZB010000025.1:6054-16820 GCA_964388165.1 uncultured Flavobacteriaceae bacterium
TTTCTGAGTTTAATACTCCAGTTTTATTTCTTTCCTGATCTCATCGAGCAGTGTAATGAGTTGCAGGCTTTTTTCAAAGCTCATCACATCGCTCTCTGTCTTACCCTGCCGTAACATTTCATGAACGTGCCTGGTTTCGTATTCATACCCATAAGAAGCGACCTCAAAACTTTCAGTTTCAGTCCCCAGGGGAGTAGTGATGGTCACAGTGGCGGGTTCATGCCATCTGGAACTTATCTTAATAGTAGCATCATCTAATTCCAGCTCTGCAACTGTCGGAGTCTTTTTGATAATGGTGCTGTGTAATTCAGCTGTCACACCGTCTTGATAAGAGAAGACTATATCACAAACTTCATCAACTTCAGTTTTCCCCAATTGAGCTTTGGCTTTGATCTCTTCAGGAAGGCCAAGGCTGTGAAGTGCAAGAAATACCGGGTAGATCCCAATATCCAGAAGACTACCGCCCCCAAGGCTTTTTTGGAAAAGTCTTCCGGTTTCATTGTATGGAGCATTGAATCCGAAGTCGGCAGTAAGTTTTTTGACCTTGCCATACTTTCCGGAATTCACCAGGTCAATCACAAATTTGATGTGCGGAAGGAAAGGTGTCCACATGGCCTCCATAAGAAAAACCTGCTTTTCCCTGGCTGTTGCAATCATTTCTTCCACCTGTTTACGATTAATGGCAAATGGCTTTTCGCAAAGCACGGCTTTACCATTTTGCAGGCAGAGTAGAGTATGTTCGTAATGAAAAACATGAGGGGTTGCGATGTATACAACGTCTACTTCTTCATCGCTTAGCATTTCTTCGTAAGAGCTGAAAGCTTTCTTTCCTCCATGTTCATTAATGAAATTTTCTGCCCTTTCGGGGGACCTGCTCGCTACGGCATAAAGTTCGGCATCCTCAACTTCCTTTAGACTGGTGGCGAATTTTGCAGCAATTTTCCCCGGACCAATAATTCCCCATTTTATTTTTTCAGCTTTCATTCTTCGATGGCTTTAGGAGATTGCTTCGGCAGAAAACTTTGAAGGATCACAGCAATGGCAATGACCAGGAGACAGCCCGCGAGGTTCAGCCATAGATAAGGCATCACATCCTGAAAGTAAAGAACAAAAACAATGGCCTGCGTTATCAAAGCTGCAATGAAGGTGGCGTTGCTTCTTACGTACGTGATAAAGAACGCGAGGAGAAAGATCCCCAGAACATTTCCGTAGAAAAGGGAGCCTATAATATTGACCAGCTGAATAAGATTGTCAAAAAGATCGGCTATACTGGCAACCGCAATGGCGATAACTCCCCAGCCAAGAGTAAACCATTTGGACATTCGCACATAATGCTCCTGAGTTTTCTCTCCCACATTCCTTTTGTAGAGGTCGATCATGGTGGTGGAGGCCAGTGCATTTAATTCTGAAGCTGTTGAAGACATTGCGGCCGAAAGTATAACAGCTAATAGCAGCCCAATAAGTCCCCGCGGGAGATTGTTAAGGATGAAGTGAATAAACACGTAATCTTTATCGTTAGTCTCCACTAAAGGATTTGCCCTGCTAATGAGTTCTGTAGCTTCCTGCCTCACCTTTAATTCAGATTCGTTTAGCTGAATCAAATCATTTTTAAAACTGTCTCTATCACCTTCCTCGAACTTTTCGGCACTTGCATATTGAAGAGTTTTCTGCTGCTTTTGATCCTGAATTTGTTCAAGTTCAGATTGTAGCTCATTATATTCAGAAGAAAGGTCAGAATTCGCGACCGCATTTGTTGCCGCCGGATTAAAATTGAGCGGCGAATAATTGAACTGATAGAAAACAAAGACCATCACTCCAACCAGCAGAATGAAGAACTGCATGGGGACCTTTAATAATCCGTTGAAGATCAACCCCAGCTGACTCTGCCTTACGGACTTGCCCGAGAGATAGCGCTGTACCTGGCTCTGGTCTGTTCCGAAATAGGAGAGGGCCAAAAAGGTGCCGCCAATCATTCCACTCCAGAAGGTGTAGCGGTTTTCAAGATCAAACGAAAAGTCGAGAATATCAAGTTTCCCGCTGGCACCGGCAATTTCGAGGGCTTTTGTGAAAGTGATCTCTTCAGGAAGGTATTGGATTATGAGGATCAAAGCCACCACCATTCCGAAGAAAATGACCGCCATTTGCTGTTTTTGAGTGACATTCACAGCCTTGGTTCCGCCGGAAACTGTGTAAATAGTTACTAATATCCCTATGATAATATTCAAAGTGGTGAGGTTCCAGCCAAGAACTGCAGAAAGGATAATTGCCGGGGCAAAAATGGTAATTCCGGCCGCCAGTCCCCGTTGCACCAGGAACAGAAAAGCTGTTAGAGTCCGGGTCTTTAGATCGAACCGGGATTCGAGATATTCATAGGCGGTGTAAACT
Organism: uncultured Flavobacteriaceae bacterium; assembly: GCA_964388165.1. Taxonomy (GTDB): domain Bacteria; phylum Bacteroidota; class Bacteroidia; order Flavobacteriales; family Flavobacteriaceae; genus Salinimicrobium. Next base: position 8,440 of record CAYLZB010000025.1, read on the forward strand.
TCAAGCCGGTAATAGATCGGGATGAACACCATACAAATGATGATCATCGCAATGGGAAGCCCAAAGTAAAATTGAACGAATCCCATACCGTCATGAAAGGCCTGTCCCGGCGTAGAGAGAAAGGTAATAGCACTTGCCTGTGTTGCCATAACCGAGAGGCCTACAGTCCACCACCGGGCTTCATTTCCTCCGCGAATATAATCCTGGACATTTTTGCTTCCGCGGGTCTTATAAACGCCATAGGTTACTATGAAAGCAAGAGTTCCGGCTAAAATGATCCAGTCAATAAGCTGCATATCAGGAGAAGATTGTCATAAGGATGTAAAACAGGAAAATATATACAGCATTTGCGACCAGGACGGCAGTATAGGCCTTTTTCCACTGATATTTCTTGGGCTCCTCCATTAGTTTGAGCTGTTTTCTTTAGAAGTGGTAGCGTTGTTTTCTTCCAGGGAGATCATATTGGCAAAAAGCCTGAACGCCCCCGGCACACCTGCAGGAAATTCCCTGAAGAAACTAAGGCCGGTATAAATAAAGTTTCCCTTCCCATAAGGAGCCACCAGGAGGCTACCCTTTTTAGGAGTTTCTCCCTTGTCATTCATTGCCAGGATCGGAGTGAATTCTTTTGCCCATTTATCGGGAAAATAAAGACCTCTTTCCTGAACCCAACCTTCAAAATCTTCTGAAGTTATTTTATTGGGGGAGTTGAGGATCGGGTGGTTTGGTGCGAGAAAAGTCACTTTAGCATTCTCATCGGTCACCCTGTCTCTTGAAAGTTCCAGTTTGTAAGGAGCAAGTTCCTCTGTGACTAATCCGCGGCTGGTGTTGTACTGGAGGATGAGATTTCCACCTTGTTTTACGTATTCCAACAAAGCAGGTTGCCTGTAGCGCAATTCTTCAACAGTATTATACGCGCGTATACCTACCACCACAGCGTCGTATTTGGAAAGCGAACCGGCAGAAATATTTTTAGGATCAAGAGTCTCTACTGTATAACCTATTTGTTCGAGTGCCTGTGGCACTACATCTCCGGCTCCCTGTATATAACCTATTAAATTTCCCCTTTTTTGAATATCCAGTTTTACCAGCTGACTCTTATTTGGAAGAACCAAAGTCTGCAGCGGAATATGAGGATAGTCCATCTGAACGACAGATTTTGAATACTCTGTTCCGTTTACAACAGCTACAGGCCGAAATGTGACCTTATCCTGAACCGCCGGTGGCTGTACCTCGAAGGTGAAGGTGATCTCTTCCCCTTTTTGAAGGGATCCAAAAATGTGTTTTTCGGGAGTAATTTTCCAACCCGGATAGTTGCCGGGAAGTAAGGTTCCGGAAATGTCATTTTTCATGGCTTTTACCGTCACCGGGATAGTTCCCGGGGCACCATTAGCGAAGACCATGACATCAGTCCCTACTGTGACCGATATTGCCGGCACTACCTCAAAGGGTCTATAGGTTTCTCCGGTTACAGGATCGTTGAACTTGTAGGTGATATTCCTTTGAAAAGGTATTTCCACATCATTGATCCTTACCACAAATTCTGCTTTAAGCTCTCGCGGAGTTTCAGGTAGACCAACCAGGTCATTATTCTCAACTTTGTACATTCCCAGGCTTCCTTCTTCATTAAGCCAATAAGGACTGGTAAAATTGACATTTTTGGGAATAATGAAATCGACTCTTTCCAGTGAAGATCTGTTGTTGCCAAGAGAATAGTCTACCGGGATCTCTCTTTCTCCGGGATAAAGCTTAATGGAGATCAATTGTGCTGGAACATCACTTCTGTTGATGGCTTCCATATTAAGTTTTACTTCTTCTCCCGGTGTGGCCAGGGAAGAGTTTGCAACAGCCTCGAGGTACAGCCCTAGAGAAGCTGCAATAATATCTTTTATCTGATTTGATTTTACCTGTTTCCAGTGCCGGTCTTCCAGGTTTTGGATGAGTTGATAGGCTCTAACTAATTCAGGAACACTGGCTGCAGGGTTTTGAAAATCAAAATTTTGCTGCACCTTCTTCAGGATCTCTCCGATCTCTTTTCCGCCTTTTATGCGGCTCCAACTAGTGTTTATGCCGTGAAAAACGTCATTATTGTTTTTGGGATGTTCGCCCTTTAGAAGTTCAATATATTCCGAAGCAGTGCCCCGGGTTCCGGTGCTGCCAAAGCCCTGTGACTGGTGCTGACTCCGGCTAAGAGATGCTATCTCTGTGTTTGATAATCCTTTGAGCGGGAAGTATACTCCGGTGTCAAAAGTTAGAAAATGAGATTTGTCTGCCGCATCAAATTCCTCCTGTGATCCATAGAACCAGGGAGAGGTGTTGAAAAACAGCTTTTTTGGCTGCCAGGTTCCCAGCTCCTCAGCTTGTTGAGGATATGCCGAGCTTTTACCTGCAAGATCAAAGGCGCGACTGCTCAAAATAGCCGATGAGGTATGGTGTCCATGAGTTTCCCCGGCCGAATTAGCATCAAAGCGGTTTATGATCACATCGGGCTTGAATGCTCTTATAGCCCGAACTACATCTTTTAAGACTTCTTCTTCATTCCAGATGCTTAGGGTTTCTTCAGGAGTTTTGCTGTACCCAAAATCATTGGCGCGGGTGAAGAACTGCTCTCCGCCGTCAATCTTTCTTGCGGCAAGAAGTTCCTGGGTCCTAATGACTCCCAGCAATTCCCTTAACTGCGGACCAATAAGGTTCTGCCCACCATCGCCCCGGGTGAGCGAGAGATACGCAGTACGGGCATCGAGTTCATTGCTAAAATAGGAGATAAGCCTGGTGTTCTCATCATCCGGATGCGCCGCTACATAGAGCACTGAACCAAGAAAATTGAGCTTCTCTATTTCAGAATAGATCTCTGAAGAGCTCCATTTTTCAGGTTTTTGAGCCTGTACTGTAGTGGTAAAGATTAAAAGAACGAGGACAAAAAGCTTCCGCATAGGATTTTCTTTTGATAAGCTCTCAAATATAACAAGATTCCGAAGTAATCCTGTTTAGAGGGCATCTTTCCCTTCATCGGCATGATATTCTTTCTCAACAAGAGATACTGCTTTTTGAAGGATGAGGTTGTTGGGATAAGTGATCAACTCCCCGTCGAGAGTCCTTAGGTGCAGGTGAAAAGCCTTAATGTCTTCAATAATGGCTTCCACAGGCATGTCTTTATCATGGATCTTGATTCGGCTTCCAATTTTATATGGGAACGAAAAGAACAGGATAATTCCTGCAGTGATGTTGCTCAAAATGGACCAGATCGCAAACATGGCCACCCCAATAATGGCAAAAAGGGAGGAAAATATCAGTGCGATCTCCTGTGCGTTGTAGCCCCAGGTAAGGGACAGCAGGAAGATGGCGATAATAGTAACCAGGATGTTTATGTATTTGAACATAAGCCTGGTACGGGTAATATGGATCTCGCTGCGATGACCAACTTTGTGGGCAGCTTGTTTCATGATGAACTGCAGGATCCACAGCCCTAAAAGGATCGCCACTGTTGAAATGATCTCAGTGCGGTTTAGAAAAAACAAATCTAGCATTCCTGAAAATGAATTTTTGTAAATATACTTTATAGGATTAGGATAGCTGAAATTTAGCTGAATTTATTCAGCTATCTCCCGCAGGGTCCGGTAGACAAGGTGGGTAGGGAGTCCTACAACATTGAAATAACTTCCCTCGAGATGTTCCACTCCAATTAGGCCAATCCATTCCTGAATTCCATAAGCGCCGGCTTTATCGAACGGCCGGAATTTGTCAATATAGAACTTGATCTCGTCCTCTTCCAGTTCGCTGAAGGTGACCCTGGTTATCGCATGCACCGTACGCATCTTTTCTGAAGTCTTAAAACAAACGGAAGTGATCACCTCGTGGGTTTTTCCGCCCAGTGCTTTGATCATTTCCAGCGCCTGTGCAGGATCTTTTGGCTTCTCCAGTGCTTTGCCTTCGTGCCACACGATAGTATCACTTGTCACCAGAATATCATTTGTTTTTAACTCTCCGTTAAAAGCAGCAGCTTTTAGCTCCGCCAGATAATTGGTGATCTCAACATCCTTTAATTCTGAAGGATATTCTTCTTTTACCTGTTTCAGTCTTATCTCAAAATCCAGTCCCAGATCCCTGAAGAACTGCTGTCGACGCGGAGAACCCGATGCCAGTATGATGTGGTAATCTTTTAGTTTTTCCTGTAACATATTCTATATTAAAACAAATCTATAAAGGCCGATGGAAAATATCCCTGCAGCCAGAATTAATTTAAGTACCAGGCTAAGGTGATGGAAATCTTTTTTGGTTTCGGCTCCCGTAATTCTAACCTGGAAATAGAGCAGCGGCCCAATGACCATTAACAGAACATAGAGCATTGCAGCCCGGCTCTCATAAAGGTAAGTATATAAATAATATAGCACCCCCATGAGCGGAAGAAGTGCCAGGGCAAAGATAACAAAGTTCGTTCTTGTTCTGCCCAGTAACACGGGAAGCGTTTGATAACCCGCGTTGTAATCGCCGGTAATATCTTCCTGGTCCTTTACCATTTCCCGAAGGAAATTTACCAGAAAAGCAAAAATTGCATAATCGACCAGGATCGAAAAAATAACTTTTTGAGTGGTGAGATTTGCAGGGGTAATGGCCGGAACCAGATCAAATATTCCTACCATCACTATGATCATTGCGACCATGACGCTTACCACAAGATTGCCAACAAGTATGGTCCCTTTGATCTGCGTAGCATAAAAATAGAGAAATGCAGAGGGCAAAATGAATAGCGCCACAAAGGAAGGTTTCCCCACCAGGTTGCTCAGGTAGAACCCAATTCCCACTCCAATAATATTAAGTGCAATGAACCAGTTCCATGCTGCCTTTTCTGAAATTTCTTTGCCAATAAGCAATTTGTGTGGCTTGTTGATCTTGTCGGCAGCCGTGTCATAAAGGTCATTGATGATATTTCCTGCCGCGGCAAGGCAGATCATGGAAAGCACGAGCAGTGAAAAACTGAGATCGTTGAGTACTGTATCTATACCGAAAGGCTCGAACAGAAAATATTTCACCAGCACCTGTGTCAAAATGATCATCAGGAGGTTTGGCAGCCTTATCAGCTTCAAAAATGACATTATTGGCATGGCTTAAGCTGAAACGAATTTGAGTCCGATAATAGAAGCTATAAGTGTAAAAAGAAAGAACAGGCGCCAGAAGTGCACCGGTTCCTTGAAGAGGAAAATCCCGATAAGTACAGTACCAAAAGCACCTATCCCTGTCCAAACTGCATAAGCCGTACCTATAGGCAGGCTTTGGGTCACCTTGTAAAGCAGGGACATACTAATGCTGAGGCAAACGAAAAACCCTACCATCCACCAAACGGCAGTGCTGCCTGTAGTTTCCTTAGCTTTTCCCAGGCAGGTGGCAAAACCTACTTCAAAAAGTCCGGCGATAATGAGGAGGAACCAATTCATTTATGGTCATCCCATTTACCCTGTACTTTCAAAACCTGCTCGATCACGTCCCTTACACAGCCTTTTCCGCCTTTTTTATGAGAGACATAGCGGGAAATTTCCTTGATCTCGGGCACGGCGTCCTGCGGGCAACAGGGGAGGCCTACTTTTTTCATCGCGTAAAGATCGGGCAGGTCATCACCCATGTATAAAACTTCTGCGGGTTTGATGTCGTAAATATCAAAGAATTCTTCCATTTGCTCCACTTTGTCGGGGCAGCCAAGGTAAATATCTGTTATTCCCAGGCCTTTGAGTCGGGCACGTACGCCTTCATTCTTTCCGCCGGAGATCACACAGATCGTGTAGTCTTTCTCCCGGGCATATTTCATTGCGTAACCGTCCTTGATGTTCATGGTGCGAAGCAGTTCGCCGTTAGTGCTAATTTGTATAGACCCGTCGGTAAGGACGCCGTCTACATCAAAAATGAATGTTGTTATTTGGGTAAGGAATTCTTTATAGCTTTTTTCCATGAAAGGTTTGAATTGCTGAAGTTAGTATGTTATAGATGTCCCGGTTTTCTTCTGAAGCATCCAGGAGTTGTAAATGAGCATTTATTGTAGAGCGGTCATTTCTTATAGCCGGCCCGGTTTGTACCTTAGCCGGGGAGGCATGCTGTACCTTATTTGCAGTTTCTTTGATAAGCGGTTGCAAAATTTCAAACGGAATATCGCTTTTTTGACAGATCTGTTCTCCCACTGCATAGAGGTGGTTCACAAAATTGCACACAAAAACTGCAGAAAGATGTAATTTCTTTCTTTGCTCTGAAGAGATCTCATAGCTCTTTCCGGAGATCTTATCTGCTAACTGTTTGAGAATTTGTAAGTCTTCCGCAGTATTTGCCTCGAGGCAAAATGGAATGGTGCAATAATTTACCTCTTTATCTTTTGAAAAAGTTTGAAGGGGATAAAATACGCCTCTCCGCCGGCAGTCCTTAAGCGCATCTATAGAAACTGAACCCGAGGTGTGAACCACCAGGCCGTCCCTGTCCTCTAGTTTTGAAGCTATTTCAGGAATGACGTCATCCTTCAGGGCCATGAGGTAAACATCGGCCGGGGCAAGTTCAGAAATATTAGTAGTTACTTCTGTTTTGCCTCTGAAGAATTCCAGAGAATCTTCAGAATGATTATAGACCTGTTTTACCCGGATCCCTTCCGCAGCCGATAGTGCTTTGAAAAGATGAGTGGCAACGTTACCCGAACCCAGGAGTACAATTTCTATCATGCGGCTAAATTACCAAATTTCTTTTACTCCTTTTGTGCCGGGTTTGGCCCAAAATGTGGTATTAATAAAATCTTAATTCTTTATAAATTCATTACTTTTGCAGCATTTTAAAAGCAAGCCCTCCATGCAGAAAAAAATAGCTTCTATCATATTTTCCACCCGCCTCATGGCTTTTCTTTTTATCGTGTTTGCCGTGGCACTGGGATTAGGAACCTTTATTGAAAACTGGTACAGTACGGCAACTGCGAAAGTCTGGATCTACAACGCCCTTTGGTTTGAAGTGATCATGGCTTTCTTTGTGGTCAATTTTCTGGGGAATATTTTTCGATTTCGTCTTCATAAAAAGGAAAAATGGTCCTCCTTACTGCTTCACCTTTCCTTTATTTTGATCCTGGTAGGTGCATTCGTTACCCGTTATATAAGTTATGAGGGAATGATGCCCATAAGGGAAGGAGCCACAGAGAATACTTTTCTTTCAGAAAAGACATTTTTGACCACCTTTATTGATGGAGAAATAAACGGGGAACCACGCAGAAGGGTAGTGGAGAACGAGGTGCTGCTTGCTCCAGGGGCTTCAAACGAATTCTCTTTCAATACTGACTACAATGGACAACCCGTTAAACTGGAGATCCTTGAGTATATCCACGGCGCAGAAGAAGGCCTGGTAGAAGATCCCGAAGGGGAAAATTACCTCAAGATCGTGGAAGCAGGCGGAGGTGACAGGCATGATCACTATCTCAAGGAAGGGGAGGTGACCAATATTCACAACGTACTCTTTGCCTTCAATAAATATACAGATGGTGCTATTAACATCACCCTTGAAAATGGCGAATACACGATAACTTCACCTTTCGAAGGGACCTACATGCGTATGGCCGACCAACTGCAGGGGCAGGTAGAGGCCGACTCTGTGCAAACCCTGTTATTGCGCTCCCTTTATAACATGGCCGGAATGCAGTTTGTCCTGCCCGACCCGGTGATAAGAGGAAAATATGATATCATTCCTACCGAAGAGAAGACCGAAGGCCAAATGGATGCTGCTGTGGTGCGGGTGAGCACTGCCGGGGAGTCGGAAGTTGTGAAGCTGCTCGGTGGGAAAGGCCGCCTCACAGATCCGGTAAAGCTGAATTTAGGAGGTTTAGAATTCTACATTCGTTACGGTTCTAAAGAGTATGAATTGCCTTTTTCAATTAAGCTGAACGATTTTATTGCTGAGAGATATCCCGGAACCGAGAAGAGTTATTCTTCCTTCAAGAGTAAGGTAACCGTGATCGATGAAGAGGAAAGCTTTGACTACGAAATTTTTATGAACCACGTTCTGGATTATGAAGGCTACCGATTTTTCCAGGCCTCATTTGATCCTGACGAAAAAGGAACCGTACTTTCTGTGAATCACGATTTTTGGGGCACCTGGATCACTTATATTGGATATACACTGCTTTATATTGGCTTGATGTGGATACTTTTTGCCAGAGGTTCGCGATTTGGAGAGCTAAAACTTATGCTTGAAAAAGTCAAGAGAAAGAAGGCGAAGCTCACAGCCGTTTTACTAGTATTATTCTCTACGACCGCAGGTTTTGCGCAGGACGATTCACATGAGCATGAGAATTCCATAACGATCCCAAAGGAAAGGATCGACTCAATAATAAAAGCCAATGTAGTTTCTGAAGAGCATGCGGCGCAATTCGGCCG
>CAYLZB010000025.1:16920-23036 GCA_964388165.1 uncultured Flavobacteriaceae bacterium
GGAATGGATTCTGTTTATACAAGGCAGATCCTTCCAATGTATTTTGGAGCCTTGCGTACTGCAAAGGAGACCGGGGATTATACCCAGGCGAATGAGCTATTGAGCAGTATTAAAGGATTTCAAAAGAAGTTTGGAGCTGAGGTGATGCCTTCCGAAGAAAAGATCGAGACAGAGATCCTTTACAATAAGTATGATGTCTTTAGGAATCTTTTTTCCATGTACATGCTGGCAGGGGTGCTCATGTTGATCTTTGTGATCTTCCAGATCTTTAAGGACGGCAAGATCATACGAAGTTTGATCACAGTGAGTAAAGTGGCTATTATTATTTTCTTCATTTTACACACGGCAGGCCTTATTGCCCGCTGGTATATTTCGGGACATGCGCCCTGGAGTGATGCCTATGAATCCATGATCTATGTAGCCTGGGCCACTATGCTGTTCGGACTCCTTTTTGGAAGAAAAAGTGATCTTACTATAGCGGCTACTGCTTTTGTCACTTCCATGATCCTAATGATCGCCCACTGGAACTGGATGGATCCCTCTATAGCAAACCTGCAGCCGGTATTAGATTCATATTGGTTGATGATCCACGTCTCCGTCATTGTTGGTAGTTATGGTCCTTTCACGTTGGGAATGATCCTTGGTGCCGTAGCATTGCTGCTCATGATCTTTACCACCAAAAAGAACAAGAAAAAGATGGATCTCACTATAAAAGAGATCACTATAATTACCGAAATGGCGCTAACCATTGGTCTGGTAATGCTAACCATTGGAAACTTCCTTGGAGGCCAATGGGCTAATGAAAGCTGGGGTCGCTATTGGGGCTGGGATCCAAAAGAGACCTGGGCACTTGTAAGTATCATGGTCTATGCTTTTGTGATTCACATGCGCCTGGTGCCGGGAATGAGAAGCAGGTGGCTATTCAACTTTATGGCTATTGTTTCGTTTGCCAGCATCATGATGACCTATTTCGGAGTGAATTTCTACCTGTCGGGACTACATTCATACGCCAGCGGAGATAAAGTTATTACTCCCGATTTCGTGTACTATTCGGTCGTTGTTGTAGCCCTGTTAGGAGCTGTCTCTTATTGGAGATTCACCAAATATTACAAGAAAGGAAACCGTAGTAGGTTGACTGCAGATTATATCAAAAAGAAGAAAAAGAAGAAGTAATAGAAAAATCCTGCTGAGAAGCAGGATTTTTTGTTAGGACTGGTCCCAATTCCATGGATTATTCCGGATATAATTTTTTATTAGGTCTTCACTGTCATTGTTGAATTCCACAAGATGAAGAGTTTACCCATAGTAATTAACCATTAACCCTTAATCCTTATAACTTTACTCAAACTTCCCCTGCTGGTAATCCTGATATGCCTGTTCGATCTCTTCCATGGTGTTCATGACGAATGGCCCCTGGGCGACAACAGGTTCGTTGAAGGGTTTGGCATGACCAAAAAGAACAATGCTTTCGGTCAGGGCTTCCAGCCTTAGGTCTTCACTGTCATTGTTGAATTCCACAAGATGAAGAGACTGAATGATCTCTCCATTGATCTTGATCTCACCACCTATTACATAGCAAAGAATATTATGATCTGTTGGAACTGTGGTACTGAACACGCCATCCCGTTTGATGAAAAGGGTGCTGAGGTGAATATTTGTAAGAGTTTCAAAAGCTCCCTTTGTGCCATTAAGCTCGCCCGAAACTACCTGGGCTAATACTTTTTTATCGTCAAATGAAGCTACCGGAATTTCATCTTTTTGGAGCCCCTTATAAGCAGGGTCTGTCATCTTTAATTTTGCAGGTAGGTTTACCCATAGTTGCAGGATCTCCAGCGGTCCACCTTCTTTTTTAAATTTTTCAGAAGAAACTTCGGCATGGGTGAGGCCTTTTCCGGCAGTCATCCATTGAACTCCACCACTTTCAATAACGCTGTTATTTCCACCGGAATCTTTATGAGCAATGTCTCCTTCAAGTATAAAAGTGACAGTCTCCATTCCGCGATGCGGGTGCGGTCCAAAAGGCAACCCGTTATTTCCCGGAGAATATCTCTGCGGACCATGATGATTCAGGAACAGGAAAGGGTCTATCATCTTTAACTGCCGCGTGGGCATTGGAGAATACGTAATAAGATCGGCAATTGGCCGATACTCTGCTTTATAGGTGCGTTTCACTGTTCTCATGCCTTGGGATTCAAAATTTAAGGTTCAAAATTCGAGATTATATTGTCAAAGCATCTATTATTTCGATACTCTGTAGGACTATAGAACGATCAGTCTTTATTCCTTACGTAGATCAATTTATATTTTCCGCGACCTTGATTTTCCCTGGATTCGATCTCAAATTTATCGATGGAATTGATCATAGGAGTCAATTTTTGAAAACCATAGTTACGGGAGTCAAAGTTAGGCTGCTTCTTTTGCAGCAGGCTTCCCACATCACCCAAAAATGCCCAGCCATCGTCATCGGCAACATCAGAAATTGTTGATGCGATAAGCTTAATAACCTTATGTGTGATCTTATCGTAGTCGCTTTTCTTCGTCTCCTTTTCTTTGCTTTCTTCTTTGGACTGGTTCTTCAGGATCTCGATATAAATGAACCTGTCGCAGGCTACAATAAAAGGATCTGGCGTTTTCTTTTCCCCGATCCCAATGACATTCATGCCTGCTTCTCTTAATCTTGTGGCAAGGCGGGTAAAATCACTGTCACTGGACACCAGGCAAAAGCCGTCAACTTTTTGGGAATAGAGGATATCCATTGCGTCAATGATCATTGCCGAGTCGGTCGCATTTTTTCCCTGGGTATATCCATACTGCTGAATAGGGGTCACTGCATTTTCCAGCAGTACATTCTTCCATTTTGTGAGATGGGGTTTTGTCCAGTCACCGTAAATTCTTTTTATTGTAGGGTTGCCGTATTTGGCTATTTCTTCCATCATTTCCTTTACATAGGCTGAAGGAATATTGTCACCGTCAATTAGAACAGCTAATCTTACATCCATTTATATTACTTTCTTGATTATTTTATAAAGATAGGCAATTGAAAACGTCCCCTGCAGAAGAGCAAAGGGATTAATAAATTTTTAGGAAAGACAAAGGCTTCTGAAAACAGAGGTGCCAAAAATGGCATTTTTCAGGAGTGTTCTGTATCGTATGGTTCGATATGGATAAGGATATCGGCTATTTCGGGCATTTCCTGTAGCAGCCTGTCCTTTAGGTTGTGGGCGATCTCGTGTCCTTCATTCACCGAAAGTGTCCCATCCACTATGACATGTAGGTCTACGTGAAAGGTCATGCCCGTCTTCCGGATAAAACATTTTTCGGTCTCAATGACGCCCTTTTCTTTTTGTGAGATCTTTCTTATCTCTTCTACCATATCATCATAAAGATGCTCATCCATGATCTCTCCCAGCGCAGGCCGCAGGATCAAATATGCGTTGTAAAGGATAAAGCCGGAAGCGAAAAGTGCGGCCCAGTCATCGGCTGTCTCGTAACCTTTGCCCATGAAGAGCGCTATGGAAATTCCAATAAATGCCATTAGAGAAGTGATGGCGTCGCTGCGGTGGTGCCACGCATCAGCCTTTAATGAGCTGCTTTTGGTCTCGTCACTTTTCTTATTGATGAATCTGTAAAAGATCTCTTTTGTGGCTATTATAGCTGCCAGGACGATGAGCGTGTATGGTTTTGGAACCTTATGAGGAGTCTGAATGTTGTCAATGCTTTCCATCACAATAATGGTCGCAGAAACAACTAAAAAACCCACTACTGCAAAGGTGACCAGCGGCTCCACGCGGCCATGCCCATAGGGATGGTTCTCATCTGCCGGCCGTGCAGAATATTTAAGTCCGAATAGTACGAGTAAGCTTGCAAAAACATCGGTTGTAGATTCAATAGCATCTGCGATAAGCGCATAGGAATTTCCGAAGATACCCGTCACAGCTTTTATTATTGCCAAAGCGGCATTGCCGGCAATACTGTAGTACGAAGCTTTAATTGCCTGTCGGTGGGTTTCGGTTTCCATAAATTTTTAGAAGCTGAAAGGCCGGTTTTTCACCGGCCTTTCTATTTTATTCCTCCTCTTCGGTTGATTCTTCCATGGTGTGATATACATGCTGTACATCATCATCTTCTTCCAGCTTTTCCAGAAGCTTCTCAACATCTGCAGCTTCTTCGGGAGATAGTTTCTTTGTCACCTGCGGAATGTACTCGAATCCGGAAGAGATTATTTCAATATCCCGGCTTTCCAATTCTTTCTGAATTCCTCCAAAGGCTTCGAAAGGTGCGTAAATAATGATTCCGTCTTCGTCTTCAAAGACCTCTTCGGCACCAAAATCGATCAATTCCAGTTCAAGTTCTTCGGCATCCAACCCGTCTTTAGCGATCCTGAAATTACAGGTATGGTCGAACATAAATTCAACAGAGCCGGAAGTACCGAGGTTACCATCACATTTGTTGAAATAGGACCTAACGTTTGCAACCGTACGGTTATTATTGTCTGTAGCTGTTTCCACCAGCACTGCGATACCGTGCGGCGCATATCCTTCAAAAAGAACGATCTTATAATCACCCTGACTTTTATCTGAAGCGCGTTTTATAGCACGTTCAATATTGTCTTTGGGCATGTTCACACTCTTGGCATTCTGGATAACTGCCCGTAACCTGGAGTTGGTATCGGGGTCTGGTCCGCCTTCCTTGACAGCCATTACAATATCTTTCCCAATACGGGTGAAAGCTTTGGCCATAGCAGACCATCGCTTCATTTTTCGCGCTTTCCTGAATTCAAATGCTCTTCCCATTTCCTTGTGTTAATTGAGGCGTAAAAATAGGAAAAATCATCAAGCTCCTAAAAAAGATTATTCACCTGCATCTACTATATTTTCAATGCTTCGGGCGAGTTTAAAATCCTTTTCGGTCACCCCGCCGGCATCATGTGTAGAAAGCGAAATCTGCAGTTCACTGTAGACATTGGTCCAGTTTGGGTGGTGCTGTTGTGCTTCGGCTTCAAAAGCTATCCTCACCATCACCGAGAAACACTCCTTAAAGTTCTCAAACTGGAAGGAGGTGTGAATTGCATCGTCTTTATACTCCCAGCCTTCGAGATCATCAAGTCTCCTGTTGATCTCGTATTGATCCAAGATTTCCATAATTTCTGGTTTTAGTTGCTTAAAGTTACACAACCTTCCAGAGGCTAAAGGGGAATTAGTAGAAGATTAACACCTAAGATACCAGAGTGCTGGCTACCACTTCCTGTATTGAGATCTGTAAATTTTTTGGAAGGAGGTTGTCCTTGGGAATTACTGCCAGAAACCGGTCAAAGTTGGAGTCGTAGACATTCTTGAGCAGAGGTCTTTTTTCCCCAAGGGTTTCACAAATTTCGGCCACGAGATCGTTGTGGTGAATAAGGTCATTGCTGCCAAGGTGAAATACGCCTTGCCGGTTACGGTTAATGATGTAATGAAGTTGTTGTGTAACCCTGGTCTCATAGGTGGCGTTGACCACAACATTAGAAAAGACCTCAATGGCTTCGTGCTCTTTAAGCTGTCTTTTGATCTCATTCACCCGCGGGGAATTGGCTCCAAATACCATAGGCAACCTGGCAATAACATATTTGTTATTAGGTAATCGCAGGAGGGCATTTTCGATCTTTATTTTAAACCTTCCGTAGACACTTTGCGACAATGTCTTGTCGTATTCATAGGAAGGATAATTTGTAAAGGCATCGAAAACATTGGCTGAAGAGATGAAAATAAGCTTGGTGTTCTTATTCTTCAGCAGGTAATCAATGATCTCGAAATGAGCGTGGACCTGTGCGAGAAAATTTCCGCGAAGAGCAGAAATGATCACATTTGGACGCAGGTTTTCCAGAAGAATACTTATGCTTTCCCTTTCAACATCAAATTGATGGAATTTTTGGTTCTTAGCATAAAAAGCATTTTCTGTATTGTATGTGGCGTGGGTATCAAAATAGGGGTAAAGCTCTTTATAAAGGGCATTCCCTATAAAGCCGCTTCCCCCTAATATCAATATTTTTTTCAAAAACTATCCTTTATAAAATGGCATTTTTACCACTGTAGCAGGAAGAGCTTTTTTGCGTATCTGAATATTAATTTTACTTCCCG
>CAYLZB010000026.1:0-22444 GCA_964388165.1 uncultured Flavobacteriaceae bacterium
ACAAGATCCTGCATCATTCCCAATACTATAATATTCTTGGCATCGGGCTTATATTCTATAGCTCCCACAAATCTTGGGGAGTTCTTATATTCTGTTTTCTCTGTTAGATACCTGGTGATCTCGAGGTCCGGATTTATTGTATTGTCTAGTTTTCGGTAAAGCTTGAGGAAATACTTATTGTCAAAGATGAGCGAAGTATTGCTCTGCTCTGCGTTAAGGATCTTGGAATGAACTTTATCGTTCTTCTCGAATCCATTCTCACTGTGATAGAAAACCAGATTGCCACGGCCACTTTTCAGTTTTCGTCCTTTCTTTATATTTCTGAAAAGTACATTTCTAAAACTTTCACTGTAGACGGCATCAAAAAGATATCCTTCTTCTTCTCCAAGCTTTAGCTTGGCTATGATACCTTTAGCCGGAATTTCTTTGTACTCCTCATCCAGTCTTGGACTCACAAATCCAAGCGGAAGCTGGTAAACTTCCGGCAAACCGTCGTTGTAGCTTACCTCAATTGTAATTAAGGTAGACGGAATTTCATCCACCGGGATATCTACTGTATTTAGAATGGTGATGTTCTGTATCACTCTGGATTTACCTCCAAACCAGCGGCAACTATTCAGGTAATTAGGCAGAATATTATGTTCAATTTTTGATCTTGTTTTATTCTGAAGCAGTTGATCCCATTCTCCAACTTGTATTTCTGGCGTTTCAGATTTGGCCACATGACCTTCTTCTTTTTGTAACTGGAACCAGTAATAGCCGTGTGGTGCCATGGTGAACAAGTAAGGATGCTCAGTTATTCGTGGAAATTTGTTATGACTGAAGACCTCCACCGGAATATAATCCTCATAGGCTTCGAGATCCAGCTCGGCAGCCTGTGGGAATCTTGAGAGGTTTCCCAGCACCAAAATATCCTCATCTTCAAAGGTCCTGGTATATGCGATGATCTTGGCATTGCTGGGGGAGAGGAAGTTAATGTCTCCACGCCCGAAAGCTTTAAATCGTTTTCTCATGCTAATGATCCTTTTCATCCACCAAAGGAGGGAAGAGGAATTCATCTGCTCTGTCTCCACGTTGACAGATTCATATTTGTACGAAGGATCAATGATTACAGGGAGATAAAGCTTATGCGGGTTTGCGTGAGAAAAACCTGCATTCCTGTCCGACGACCACTGCATAGGTGTTCTCACCCCGTCACGATCCCCCAGATAGTAATTGTCGCCCATTCCTATTTCATCTCCATAATATATTACCGGTGTTCCCGGGAGAGAGAAAAGCAATACGTTCATCAACTCTATCTTGTTGCGGTTGTTTTCCAGTAAAGGAGCTAACCGGTGACGAATTCCAACATTGATCTTCGCCTGTGGATCCTTTGTGTACACCTTGTACATATAATCCCTTTCTTCATCGGTCACCATTTCCAGCGTCAGCTCATCATGGTTCCGAAGGAAAATAGCCCACTGGCAATTTTCAGGAATATCGGGTGTCTGGTCGATAATGTCCATTATCGGGTATCTGTCTTCCATTTTTACCGACATAAACATTCTCGGCATTATTGGGAAGTGGTAGTTCATATGACATTCATCTCCTTCGCCAAAATAGGCTGCCGAATCTTCCGGCCACATATTCGCTTCAGCAAGAAGCAGTTTATTCTCATACTTGCTATCCACATGTTCGCGCAATTTCTTCAGGAATTCATGGGTTTCAGGAAGATTCTCACAATTGGTACCCTCTCTTTCAAAGAGATAAGGAACGGCATCAAGTCTAAAGCCATCTACACCAAGGTCAAACCAGAAATCCAGCACGTCAAATACTTCCTGTTGCACCTTTGGATTATCAAAGTTCAGGTCTGGCTGGTGGCTGAAGAAGCGGTGCCAAAAATATTGATTGGCAACAGGATCCCAGGTCCAGTTCGAAGGTTCGGTATCAGTAAATATGATCCGCGTATCCTTGTACTTGGTAGGATCATCTGTCCAAACGTAGTAATCCCTTTCGGGAGAACCTATAGGTGCATTCCTGGCGCGTTGGAACCAGGGGTGCTGGTCTGAGGTGTGATTGATGACCAGCTCGGTAATGATCTTTAATCCACGCTCGTGAGCTTCATCAATTAACCTTTTGAAGGTGTCCAGATCCCCATATGAGGGGTTGATACTATAATAGTCGGCTATGTCATACCCGTCATCCCGAAGGGGAGAAGGGTAAAAGGGTAGGAGCCAAATTGCAGTAACACCCAGATCTTCCAGGTAATCAAGTTTTTGGAGAAGGCCTTCAAAATCACCTATTCCATCCCCGTTACTGTCAAAAAAGGCTTTAATGTGAAGTTCATATATAATGGCATCTTTGTACCAGGTGTTCTGATCGCTAGCTTGAAGTGGTTTGATCATGCTAATAGCTTTTTATTGTATTGGTTTCTTAGTTTCTACTTTTAATATATGTGCCGGAATTGCGCGTGGATGAAGCTCCACATAATTCCACTCGTTTTGCCATATATAACTGGATCCGGTCAAAAGATCTTTAACCGAATAAGAATCATGGTTCTCGATCTTAAATCTTTTTAGAGGAACCTGCACCCATCCCGACTGGGTATTGTGAGGATCGAGGTTTACCACGATGATCAGCTTATTATTCTCATCCTGGTCTACCTTTGAATAACAAATGATCTGGTCATTATCTGTAGCACAGAACTCTATGTTCCAGGTGGTCTGCAGGGCCTCGTTCTCGTTTCTTATCCTGTTAAGAATGCTTATCATCTCCTTCGTCCGGGTATTGCGGTGCCAGTCCCAGTGATAGATCTGGTATTTTTCGGAATGTATATACTCCTCTTTTCCGGGATAGGGCTCATTGAGTCCAAATTCAAAGACAGGTCCATAGAGGCCATAATTGGAGGACATTGTGGCAGCAAGGATCAACCTTATTAAAAAGGAGGGCTCATCCTTATGCTCTAAAGAAATAGGAAGTATATCGGGTGTATTAGGCCAGAAATTCGGTCTGTAATATTCCCGCACCTCGGTCTTTGTGAGTTGGGTGAGATATTCCTCAAATTCTTCTTTGGTGTTTCTCCAGGTGAAATAGGTATAGGATTGATTAAAGCCAATTTTTGCCAGCTCCTCCATCACTCTAGGACGCGTAAAGGCTTCGGCAAGGAATATGATGCCTTCGTGCTTTTTATTGATCTCTGCAATGCACCACTCCCAAAATGGAAAGGTCTTGGTATGCGGATTGTCTACTCTAAAGACATTGACTCCTTTATCTATCCAGAACTCTACAATGCTTTTTAACTCTTCCCAGAGATTTTCCCAGTCCTCGGTCTCAAAATTAACCGGAAGTACATCCTGATATTTCTTTGGTGGATTCTCGGCATATTGTACAGTGCCATCGGGTCTCCACTTGAACCACTGCGGGTGTTCCTTAACATAAGGATGGTCCGGAGAACATTGAATGGCAAAATCCAAAGCGATCTCTATTCCCATATCCTTAGCTTTTCTAACCAGGCGGGTGAAATCTTCCATAGTACCTAACTCCGGGTGAATAGCCTTATGGCCTCCTTCCTTGGCGCCAATGGCCCATGGCGAGCCGGGGTCTCCTTCTTCGGCTTCAGTGGCATTGTTAAGACCTTTCCTATG
This sequence comes from uncultured Flavobacteriaceae bacterium, assembly GCA_964388165.1. Taxonomy (GTDB): domain Bacteria; phylum Bacteroidota; class Bacteroidia; order Flavobacteriales; family Flavobacteriaceae; genus Salinimicrobium. Next base: position 3,624 of record CAYLZB010000026.1, read on the forward strand.
GCTGCGGCCAATGGGGTGAATGGGTGGAAAATAAATGGTGTCAAATCCCATTTTTGCCACCTCCGGTAAAACATTTTCGCAATCCTTGAACGTTCCGTGCTTTCCCTTTTCGGGAGAAGCAGAGCGGGGAAAGAACTCGTACCAGGCGCTAAAAAGTGCTTTTTTCCTTTCCACTCTTACTTCCAAAGTCTTCTCGTATGGAAAAGCCTTGTTGCGATCGCGGGATTCATACATGGCCTTGGAAGCACTGTCACTCAAAGCTTCAGAAACAGCCCTTTGCTCGTGCTCTTCATCTCGCAAAAGTTCGATCCACTCCTTTAATTTCTTCTTATTGGGTGCCGAGGCTCGGGGAAGGGCTTCTTCCATAAGTTCAGCTCCAATCAGTAATTCCGTTTTAATATTTTGATTTGCAGCGGCTTTTTTTTCAAGTCCATCCTGCCAGGAAGTGAAGTGATCGACCCAGGATTCCAGGGAGTATTCGTAATCTCCCGTTTCACTTAAGCTGAAGGTAGTGCTCCAATGATCATTACCTTCGAATTCCATAGGTTTTTCCTGCCATTTCTTCTCACGCCCTTTACCTTTCTTTTTTTCGCGGTAAAGGAGTACGGCATCTACCTTATCGTGCCCGTCACCAAAAATATCGGCTTCTACCTTGATCTCTTCGTTTACTATTCTCTTGATCGGATATTTTCCACAGTCAATTTGGGGTTTTACATTTCTAATACTAACTCGCTTATGACCATCAATTTTCATATGTTCTCTTTAAAATATAGGAGGTTGATTTTATCTGAAATGCGCGTCATTTCAGGTCTTTCTGACTTCTAAAACACTTAAATTTAGGCAAGTAAAAGCACACCCTTAGTTAAAAAACTATTAAACATTAAATCTTCCATTTTATCCTTCTTAGCTTTGAAAGTGATAGAAAATATTGATAGAAGTTAATTTATGGGAAAGAGCGTCGGTGCGGTATATAAAGGAGAAAACAAGGTTGAATTTTGCATATGGGCCCCTTTTGCCGAAACTGTAGAAGTTGTTCTGAACCAAAATAATGCATCTCACGTTCTTTCCAAAGATCCCCAGGGCTACTGGTCTCAAAGCATTCCCGGAGTAAAGGCTGGTGATCTGTATAAATTCCGAATAGATAAAAAAGAGTTTCCCGACCCTGCTTCCCTTTCCCAGCCGGAGGGGGTTCATTCCTGGTCCCGCGTAGTTGATCACAGTGCCCACGCCTGGCAGGACGAGTCGTGGAAAGGCAGGGAATTAGGAGATATGATCATCTATGAACTTCACGTGGGGACTTTTACTCCCAAAGGTACTTTTGAAGCTGTAATAGAAAAGCTGGACCATCTGGAAGAGCTGGGGATCAATACCATTGAATTGATGCCAATAGCACAATTTCCGGGAGACCGTAACTGGGGCTATGATGGCGTTTATCCTTTTGCCGCACAAGAAAGTTATGGAGGAGTGGACGGCCTGAAGAAATTGATCGACGCCTGTCACAGGAGGAACTTTAGTGTGCTTTTAGATGTTGTATATAACCACTTTGGTCCCGAAGGGAATTACATTTCTCAGTATGGACCTTATTTTACTGATAAATACCATACCCCCTGGGGTAGTGCAATAAATTTTGACGATGAATACTCAGACCAGGTAAGGAATCATTTCATTCAAAATACCTTAATGTGGTTGAGGGATTTTCATTTTGACGGACTCCGTCTTGACGCGATACATGAGATCATTGACCGGGGTGCGCGGCATTTTTTGAAGGAATTAAGTGAGAAAACAGATGAGCTGGAGGCAAAGACCGGAAAAAGGTATATCCTCATTGCCGAAAGTGATCTCAATGACACCAGGATAGTTCAGGAATACAAAAAAGGTGGATACGGGCTTGAAGGGCAATGGGTGGATGATTTTCATCATTCAGTTCATACCCTCCTCACGGGTGAGTCTGCCGGGTATTATGCCGATTATGGAAAGATGGAATATCTTGCCAAGGCTTTTAAACAGGCTTTCATCTATGACGGAATATATTCTCCCTTCCGGAAAAAGAGCGTAGGTAATAGTCCGCAGGGATTTGATCCCTCCAATTTCGTTATCTGTATTCAGAATCACGATCAGGTAGGGAACAGGCTGCTGGGAGAGCGCCTGGCCGAGCTTGTGAGCTTTGAGAAACAAAAACTTGCTGCTGCTATTATGCTTTCGGCTCCTTTTGTACCAATGCTTTTCATGGGCGAGGAATTTGGTGAAAAGAAGCCGTTTCAGTATTTTATAAGTCATGGCGACCCGGATCTTGTAAAAGCTGTTCAGGAGGGGCGAAAAAGGGAATTTGAGTACTTCTTCCATTCACATTCAGAAGGTGAATTTCCAGATCCTCAGGCCGATGAAACCTTTCAAAACTCCAAGCTAAACTGGAATTTTGAACAGGAAGAGCAACAAAAGCTTCTTTTTGAATACTATAAAGAATTACTGAAGCTGAAAAAACAAGGCGCTTTTTCCCTTTTTGGTCATGAAAGCCTTAAAACTGAAGTTGATGAGGAGAAAAAGATCCTTAAAGTTTCAGCTAAAGATCAGAATTCCGGTCTTAAAGGGATTTTTAATCTTGGGGAATCCACTTACACCGAAAAAATATCAGAAAAGGACTTACCGGAAGTTCTTTTATCTTCCGCAGATAAGAAATGGGGAGGAAATACAGGGGTCGGGGACCTATTTAATTCCGGAGAGATCAATATTCCTGCCGAGGCAGTAGTGATCTACAGGTCATAGAAAGATCCCTCAAAAATGCCCTTTTTGGAACCTTAGTAATGAGGGCAGTTCATTAACTAACAAGAAAATTATGAGTAAAAAATATGTTTGTGTTCACGGTCATTTTTATCAGCCACCAAGGGAAAACCCGTGGTTGAACAAGGTAGAGATACAGGAATCGGCTTATCCATATCATGACTGGAATCACAGGATCAATGCAGAATGCTATGTGAGAAATTCGGCTTCCCGGATCCTCGATGAGGAAGGGAAGATACAGGCGATCATGAACAACTATGCCTGGATGAGCTACAATATTGGCCCTACTTTACTGGCCTGGATGCAAAGTGAGACCCCAAACACTTACGAGGCTATTTTGGAAGCCGATAAAATGAGTCAGGAGATCTTTTCCGGTCACGGGGCTGCTCTTGCACAGGCTTATAACCACCTTATCATGCCCCTGGCCAATAAGCGGGATCAGGAAACCCAGGTGATTTGGGGAATAGAGGATTTTAAATCCCGCTATAACCGGATGCCCGAAGGGATGTGGTTGGGAGAGACTGCAGTAAATACCGATGTGCTGGAGATGCTTGCCAAGCACGGGATAAAATTCACTATTCTTTCTCCTTACCAGGCTAAACAGGTAAGGAAGATCGGGGAAAAGGAATGGAAAGATGCAACCGATGCAAAGGTTAACACCCGGCGGGCTTATACCTGCAAATTACCTTCGGGAAATGAGATAAGCCTTTTCTTCTATGATGGGCCTGCCTCGCAGGCCGTTGCCTTCGAAGGACTTCTTAACAATGGGGAAGGCTTTGCCGACAGGTTGAGAGGACAATTTGCAGACCATGATCATATGGAACTGGTGCATATTGCAACCGATGGGGAAAGTTACGGTCACCACCATAAATTGGGAGAGATGGCCCTGTCATACTGCCTGCATTCCCTGGAAGAAGATGATGATATAAATCTTACCATTTATGGGGAATTCCTGGAAAAATTCCCGCCCGAGTATGAGGCCCAGATCATTGAGGATACTTCCTGGAGCTGTTACCATGGTGTGGAGCGTTGGCGAAGCGATTGCGGCTGTAATACGGGCGGTAATAACGAGTGGGACCAGCAATGGAGAAAACCCCTGCGGGATGCATTTGATAAAGTGCGGGAGAAATTAATTAGCCTTTACGAAAGGGAGATGAAATCATATACCTCAGATCCCTGGGGAGTGAGGAATAAATACATCAGGGTTATTTTAGACCGGGATGAAAAAAATGTCAGGAAATTCCTGCAAGAGAATTTTGCTGATGAACTTTCCGAAGAGGATGAAGTAAAACTTTTAAAGCTTCTGGAAATGCAGTACCACGCTATGCTCATGTATACCAGTTGTGGCTGGTTCTTTGATGAGGTGACGGGAATTGAATCCATGCAGGATATTTTCTATGCTCAAAGAGCGGTACAACTGGCCGAGGAAGTGAGCGGGGAGAAATATGAACCCGATTTTGTCGAATCTCTTAAACAGGTACCCAGTAACATTCCGGAATATGGAACCGTTCATAAAGCTTATGAACTTTTTGTGAAGCCTATGGAGCTGGACATGATAAGGATTGGAGCTCACTATGCAATTTCTTCTATTTTCGAAGAATTTCCCGAAGAGGTCACCCTCTACAACTTTAGTGCGACAACAAAAGCCAGTCATTATTATGAGGCCGGGAAACAAAAGTTGATCATCGCCCGGACAGAATTCCGCAGCGATATTACCTGGGAAAAAGTTGATATTTCCTATGCAGTGCTGTATATGGGTGATCATCACATTTTTGGTGGAGTACGGCAGTACATTAGTCCCGAAGCACTTGAAGAGCTTCACGACAAGATGTCTTACAACTTTGAAAAAGGCAATATCTATGAGATCTTCAACCTAATGGATACTCATTTTGGTAATCATAATTATTCTTTCTGGCATTTGTTTAGGGATGAACAGCACCTGGTGATGAAACAGGTGATGGAGAACAACCTCAAGGGGGCCGAAGGCGCCATGCAGCAGCTCTATGACAATACCTATCCATTATTGAAGACTTTCCAGGAGATCAATATGCGGGTACCGTCGAGGTTGAAACTTCCTGTGGAAATGGCGGTAAATAACCGACTGGTAAAGGAGCTAAAGAAAAAGGACTGCAACTTTAAGAAGTTACAGAACCAAATAAAATCTGCCGTGTCTATTGAAGCTAATCTTGATAAAGTCACGCTGGACTTCCTCGCAGAAAAAAAGCTGACCGACCTCATGCTGGATCTTGAAAAGGATCCACTGGATCTCATAATGCTTAAAAAGGTCAATGCTCTTTTAAAAATGCTGGAGGAAACCCCTCTTTCTCCTGAAAAATGGGAGGCTCAAAACATCGTTTTTGGAATTAAAGAAGAGCATTATCAAAATGTGCTGGAGCGTAGTGATGAAGGAGATGAAGCTGCTTCAAAGTGGGTGCAGGAATTCCAGGAGCTCGAGGAATCGGTAAATCTCGCTCTGGAATGAAAAATCCCGTCTCAACATATAGAGTTCAACTTTCACCCGACTATACTTTTGATGATCTGGACGAGATCATTGATTACCTGAAGGAATTTGGGATCTCAACGGTTTATTCCGCGCCTTTCTTTCAGGCACGTAAAGGTAGTACTCATGGTTACGATATCACCAATCCTTTTCAGATCAACAAGCAGATAGGAAAGCTCGATATCTTCAGAAGGATCAGTAAAAAGCTGCAGCAAAAGAAGATGTCCTGGTTACAGGACATAGTTCCAAATCATATGGCTTTTGATGGTGACAATATTTGGTTACAGGATATCTTCGAATTAGGTCCCGATTCCCCTCACTATAACTTTTTTGATATAGACTGGGAGGAGTCAGGAAAGGTGATGGCCCCTTTTTTAGGAGATAAGCTGGAGGAAGTGATAAAGAAAAAGGAGTTGCAACTAAAGGTGTCAAAAAGGGGATTTTTGATCACTTATTTTGACCATGAATACTTCGCTGCTGCACGTTCGTATGCCTCAATATTAGGTGATAATTTAGGAGGTAAATGGGAAGAAAAATTCCGGAATTTTTCAGGAGAAAATGAGAACTGGCAGGAGCTTAAGGAATATTTTCTGAGGGAGTACGACAAAGAAGCCGGCTTCAGGAATAAGGTCAATAACAGAATTGAGGAGATCAATGCTTCTGAAGATAAACTGAAGGAAATCCTTGAAGAACAGTTCTTTAAACCGGCCCACTGGAAAGAGACAGAAAGAGAGATCAATTACCGTAGGTTTTTCACCATTAATGATCTCATATGTCTGCGTATGGAAGACAGGCAGGTCTTTGAAAGCTACCACCGCTTCATTCTTCAGCTATGCCAGGAAAACCTGATCCAGGGACTGCGAATTGATCATATTGACGGTCTATTTGATCCAAAAGGTTACCTGGAATGGCTTAGGGAAAAGCTGGGGTCCGATTTTTATATTACTATTGAAAAGATCCTGGAATGGGATGAAAAGCTGCCGGTTCACTGGCCTGTTGAAGGCACCAGTGGTTACGGTTTTCTTGCCACTGTCAATCAGTTGCTCACAAACCAGAGAAGTGAACAGAAATTCACTGAGGTATATCAAACTCTTAATCCGGGGCATAAGGATTACCACGAACTGGTATATCAGCAAAAGCGTTTTATCCTTGAAGAGAGAATGGGCGGCGAATACGATAACCTATGGAAAATGGCTCTTGAGCTTGAGCTTTTGGAGGAGGAGGATAATAAGAGGAAAGCTTTGGGAGCTTTTCTGGCTGCCTTTCCGGTATACAGAATTTATCCTGAAGAATATCCGCTTAGAAAGCGACAGAAGAAGATCATAGATGCAGCTTTTGAGGCTGCCAAAGATCATCAGCCCGGGCTTCAGCAAGAGCTGGAGATCATTAGAAACATTTTTCTGGGAGAAGCGCAAAAAGACAGGGAGCATATGCTGCAGTTCCTTCAAAGGTGCCAGCAGTTCACGGGACCTTTGGCTGCAAAAGGGGTTGAAGATACCACCTTCTATATTTTTAACGAATTGATCTCCCATAATGAAGTAGGGGATTCCCCCGAGAATTTCGGTTTATCGGTAGCCGGTTTCCACGAGAGAATGACAAGAAGGATGGAAGATTTTCCTCTGTCGATCAATGCAACTGCTACACACGATACTAAAAGAGGGGAAGATTCCCGAATGAGGCTTAATGTCTTAAGTGAGATCGGGCAGGAGTGGTTCGAAAATGTCAACAAGTGGAAGGGAATTGCAAAGGAGGTGCGACAGGACGCCACTGTTCCCGATACTAATGAGGAATATTTTATATTTCAGATGCTCATTGGAGCCTGGCCTTATTCAGGTGAGCCCGGCGAGAAATTCCTGGAAAGATCAACGGCCTATTTGCAAAAAGTTCTTCGGGAGGCTAAGGAACATTCTTCCTGGGCCGCTCCCAATGAAGAATACGAGAATAAAGTCTATAAATTTTTAAAGGATCTGCTGAACTCTACGAAATTCAGGGAATCTTTCCGGCCTTTTATTGAAAAAGTTGCAGCCTACGGAGCTGTAAAATCCCTTTCCCAATCCCTGCTGAAGATCACTGCACCGGGAATTCCCGATGTTTACCAGGGGACAGAACTTTGGGACCTGAGTTATGTAGACCCCGATAACCGCCGACCTGTAGACTACGATCTCAGGAAAAAATATCTTTCAGAAATAGCAGAAATGCCGCCTGAAAATCTTGAGCAGGAACTCCAAAACCTAAAGAAGGATTATACCGGCGGAAAGATAAAGATGTACTGTCTTCACCGGGCGCTTGCTGCCCGCAGTGAAATGGCTGAAGTTTTTGAGGAAGGCGAATATCTCCCGTTGGAGGTTGAGGGGGAAATGGGAGCAGGGATAGTGGCATTTGCCCGTACCCACAAAGACAAAGCTGCAGTAGTGGTTGCTCCGGCCATGGTAGTAGATTTTTTTGGGGACGATCTTCAGGTAAAGGACTTACCAGGGAACCTCAAAGTGATCCTTCCTAATTCGCTGAAAGGGAACTTCAAAAATGTCTTTTCAGGAAAAGATTTTTCTTCAGAAGCGCTTGTAGTTAAAGATCTTTTTACCGACTTTCCCGTCGCACTTTTAACACGCAATACCTGATATGAAATTAAAAAGAAGCAGCGGAATTCTTTTACATATAACTTCACTTCCCGGGGAATTCGGAATAGGGGATATGGGGCCTGAAGCCTACAATTTCCTCGATTTTCTAAAAAGATCCGGACATACTTACTGGCAGATCCTGCCTTTGAATCCCACAGATGGAATTTACCAGCATTCTCCTTACAGCAGCCACTCGGCTTTTGCGGGTAATCCACTTTTGATAAGTCCGCAGCTTTTAGAAGAAGAAGGATATGTTGACCTTAAAGATTTTCCTGTGCCTTCAGAAATATCTGCCGAAAAGGTCATTTTTGAGAGGGTAGTAGAATATAAGCGGGAGCTCTTTGATGCCGCTTTTGAAAAGTTTAAAAGCGGGAAAAAGCAGGAAGAGGAATTCAGGGAATTTCGGCAAAGTCATGAACATTGGCTGGAGAATTATTGCCTTTACATGGCCTTGCGGTATAAGTACAATAAGGCAAACTGGCCCGACTGGCCACAGGAATTGAGGGAAAGAGAACCTGATGCTTTGGAAACTGCCAAAACTGAACTTAAAGAACAGATTGAAAGAGAAATGTTCGTGCAGTTCCTGTTCTTTTCCCAGTGGTCCAGACTCATGATGGAAGCACACAGGCAGGGAATTCGAATTTTTGGAGATGTTCCTTTTTACGTGAATCATGACAGTGCCGATTGCTGGGCAAACCCGGAAATCTTTAAACTCGATGAACAGAAGCAGCCTACCCACGTCTCGGGTGTACCGCCGGATATGTTCAGTAGAAGCGGTCAACTTTGGGGGACACCTGTGTATGACTGGAAAGAATTAAAAAAGACGGGCTATCACTGGTGGATAGAGCGTCTGCGACAAAATCTGTTATTGTTCGATGTGGTAAGGATCGACCATTTCAGGGCTTTTGCCGCTTACTGGGAGGTGCCGGCAGAGGAAGACACAGCTATTCATGGCAGATGGATGCCTACACCGGGTGTAGATTTCTTTAAACATGTAAAAACAGAGTTTCCTGAAATGCCATTTATTGCAGAAGATCTGGGAGTACTGGACCAGCCGGTATTCGACTTGCTGGAGAAGTACAACTTCCCCGGAATGAAGGTGCTGCAGTTCTCTTTTGGCGACACTAACCGTAATAATCCTTACATTCCTTATAACCATGAATTCAACAGCATAGTTTATACCGGAACCCATGACAATAATACCACCCGCGGTTGGTACAGTGACAGCGGCAGGGAGGTGCGTGAGCACCTGAACAAATATACGGCTCACCGGGTCACAGATAAGAATGTGCATGAGGTGTTACACCGTATGGCCCTACAATCTGTATCTGCTGTGGCTATAATTATGATGCAGGATATCATTGGGCTGGGAGGAGAAGCTATTATGAATATTCCGGGTAGTACAGGAGGAAACTGGACCTGGCGGATAACTTCAGAAAACATGCCTTTCGAAAGAGCTGAAGAACTTTATGCCGGGAATGAATTGTATGGAAGGATCGCCTAAGAACGAAACCTTCTAAAATGATTTTTGTGACAAAAAAAGATCCCGGAGGTTAGTCCGGGATCTTTTTTTCTATGCTGCATATTTTTTACAGGCTTCTTCACACTCACGGCAGGCTTTCGCACAATCCTTGCAATGTTGGGTTTCATGCTTTTCGCATTCTTCGGCACATTCTCTACAAACCTGTTCACAATATTTGACCAGTCCGGCTGCATTGGCGTTTTTGACGGTAAGTATGTCGGCAAGAGAAGCACAGGCAGAAGCACAGATCTTATCTTTTCTTATACAATCCACCATCTTTTTAAGATTATCCTCATCAAGACAGGCATCTGCACAATGATTACAGTGGTTGATACAGTTCGATAGCTTACTTAAAAATTCTTCATTTCTCATTTTCTGTAGTTTTTGGTTAAACTTGTTTCAATACATAAGTTACCAAATCAACTGCTTGAGAGGTATGAAAAGCTGTTAAACATTGATCAACAAAGGGTTAAAAATCCTTTTTCCTTACTACTCTTGCAATTCTTAACAGAGGAAGCACCACCCATACAACCAGCATTCCCATAGAAGTAAATGCGCCCAGGGGAGTACCAAAGAACTCTTTGAAGACTGCTCCTGTATAGCTAAGGAGTGCCGAAATATCCAACTTTAGAAGAATGAGTATCCTTGAAAGGTCAATGGGGTTGAACATCGTAGCTATAAGGGAGAATCTGTCCAGCGGATATTCTTGAAAATAGACCAGAGAGAGGAGAAAAAGTCCGTCATAGATCACGGCAAGAAAAAGCCACAGCAGTATCGCATAACCAAATCCCTTGATCTTATTTTCATTGGATAAAGCAATATTGAAGGCCAGGGCAGAAAATATAAGCGTGAGGAACAGGCCTGTAATAAGGAGCATTACAAAATCCCAGATTGCCGGAGATTTGAAGAGGCCATAAGCGGCAAAGGGAATACCGAGCCCAACCACCAGGCTTAGTGACAGGGAAATAGCGACGCCCAGGTACTGCCCCATAAAGATCGAGCTTCGTTTTACCGGTTGTGCCAGTAAAAGTTCTGTAAATTCACGGGAATTATAATAGTACATTACCCCGAAAATGGTTCCAATGAGCGGAACGAGCATGATGATCACGTTCATTAAGGTGATCACTGCAGTAGAAAGATCGTTGTTCAGGAATAACAGGGTAATTCCCAGCAGAAGGTAGAAGAAGAAATACACATAACTCCAGCTACTGCGGGTAAGGTCAAAAAAGCTATATTTTAGGATCTTAAACATTTTCTTCAGATAATAATTGCGCGATGGCGTGTTCAAAATCAAATTTTCCTGTGGAGGTCTTCAATTCATTTACAGTACCGTCAAAATAGATCTTGCCTTCGAGCAGGAATACAATACGGTCTGCCATTTCCTCTACAAAATTCATAATATGAGAAGTGATCAGGATGGTCTTGCCTCTTTCCTTTTCGGTCCTTATCAACTCCCTCAGCCGCAACAGGGATACCGGATCTAATCCTGATGTAGGTTCATCAAGGATTATGAGGGGACTGTCGAACATAAAGCACAACAATAAGTTCACTTTTTGACGGGTACCACCGGATAACTTATTTAATTTTTTGTCGAGGTAGGGGTGGAGCCCAAAAAAATCTATCAGTTGCTTGTCCCTGGCGGCTTTCCCGCGAAGGTCCTTGATCATGGTGATCAATTCCTGCACCCGAAGGTTTCCCGGGAAATTGGCTATCTGCGGAAGATAATCCAGTTCCTGCCGGTAATTCCATTTTTTTAGAATGCTCCTGCCGTTGATCTCGATCTCTCCTTTTTCGGGAACTACCATGCCTAAAATGCTCTTTATTAGCGTAGTTTTGCCGGACCCATTAGGACCCAGGACAGCGATGATACCTTCATCCTGAATATTGAGATCAAGCCCATTTAAAACGACCTGGGAACCGTATTTTTTATGTAGGTCTTTGATGCTTACCATTTTATCTTTCTTAGTTGGGGTTGAGGATCAACAAGTTCTGCCGGAGTGAACACGGGAGATACCTTTTCTGAAAAATCAAGCAACCCTATGAACATACTTCGTAGGAGAATGATTGCTTCCGGGGTAGTGTTGACAAGGTATGAAAAAAGCTTTACCGGCCGGTAAGGCACATCTCCAATGCCATCTTTATTAAGATCATAGCCGGTGTAATCACTCCAGTAATTTCTCACGAACTCATTCTCATTAATATTTCCCGTATAGGCTACATCAAAGGAATTGGCTATGAAGTTATTCCTTTGGAAGCTGTTCTTATAACATGCGCCTCTTATTCTTACCGCATAACCGTTGCTGATAAAATCATTTTCCAGGTAGTCGATCCTGTTAGTATTATCGGCACTTATAGCAATAGTATTGTCTTCAAAAATGTTATGCCTCAGGGTAGCATCATTGATCTCTTTAAGAAGGAGTCCATAGGAGGCGCTACCCCAGTTCTTTCTAAAATGATTCCTTTCCATTTCTATGAACTTTGAATACATCACAGCAACGCCGGCACCATTATTTTCAAAAAGGTTTTCGATGTAGGTATTGTGGTCTGAAAACATGAAGTGGAGACCATACCTTAAATTGTTTTTGCAAACATTCTTAACGATGTCGCATTTATTGGCGAATTCAAGATAGATCCCATCTCTAACCCCGCGAATGTCATTGTTCTCTATCCTTATTTCTTTGGAATGCCATATGTGAATTCCATTTCCGGAATTCGCCTGGCTTCTGGCTTCACTTCTTATTCTGTTGTTCGAGATCTCCCCGTTAGAAGATCTTTCGACCAATATTCCGAAGAAGATGTTGTCCAGTCGGTTATTGATAATGCTGAAGTTGTTGGAACGGGAAACAAGGATCGCGGCATGATCGCTTGTATGGCTTGTACCAATATTTTTAATGTGTAGTCCCCGTATAGAGAAGTCATCTGCCTGGATCTTTATTGCCGTCCCTTTCATTTCGGCATCCAATACGGGAAAATCCTCTCCAATAATAGTGAGAGATTTATCTATGATCTCAATTTCATGTTCCCTATAGATGCCTTTCTTTATCCTAATGGTATCACCACTTTTGGCAATATCTACTGCCTCCTTAAAAGAAGATACCTCGCAAGTAGAGCAAACCACAATTTCTGTGGCTTCTGCTATACCTACTGTAAAGCAAAAGATGAGAAGAAGAAATTTCTTTATCATTACTATTTATTGAAAACAGAATCTTTTTCCAGAAGGTGGGCGATGAGATCATTCCAGAAGAAAGTATCGGCACTTTGAGGTGAAACCTTAGGAGACTCTTTTGGAACTGCTGCCAGATGTGCTCCCATTGGACTGTTAATACTGTCGTTGATGATAAAAATAGCTTCTTCAACTTCTATCATAGACCCGGGATTCGAAAAATCTGCTACCTGTTGAATTTCCATTACTGCAGAATGATCGTGTAGATCATTGACCATACATTCAATGGCATCATATTTAAATTGTTTTCCTTTTTCACTTACCGCCTGTGCTGAATATGCTCTGCTAACTATAGTCATTTCACAAAAATCACAAGCGTCTTTACCGTAGGCTATAGGTTTTGTTTCTATGCTACAGGAAATCATTGAAAAAGTCATCAACAGGTAGAGCAAATTTTTCATGGTAAAGGTCTAATCTTTCTTAAATTTTTTCCTGCCCAGGATCCAGGCCACAAGAGTGAGAAACATTCCTAAGAACATTAAATAAGCTCCTGTTTTTGGATAGGAATGAGCTGTAAAGTTCAGAATTTTTTCCGACCCCCAAAGAGGTGGCTTGTAGCTCAGAGGATTGCCCTCTGCATCGGTCAATTTTATAATTGCTTTTGGATCAAGGTCTGTTCCATATTCAATTAACCAGTTGTTAAAGTCGTACATTCCCAGTAGCCCGAGGATCGTCATTAATATGAACCAGCCAAGGAACCAATGTGGGCTTATCTTTCCAAATAATCCCAGGAGGCCTAATAGAACACCCAGTCCTGCCATGCCTCCTATGACTATAGGAAATATATTGAATTCCCACATTTCTGCCGGTTTTGGAATTTTTTTCATTCCAATATAATGGTTGATCCCGTCAATGTTCTGGATGTCAAATTCTTCTTCTCCTTCAATGCCGGCAATATATATGTCCATTCCAAGTGGATCGGGATATTGTGGGGCCTCTAACCTTATATTCCAAAGAGGATAAAAGAATAAGCCCAGCAATAGCAACGAACCGATGATCATTAAAAAACTTGAAGTTTTCATGTTTTTGTATTTAGAAAAGAAAGCGGGTAGAATACCCTAACCCGCTTTCCTGAAATGAAGAGTGTAAAAATTTGTAACTAACTAAACATATATTACTCTCCGTCCAGTGTCCATTTTAGTGGAACATTGGAATTCTTTCCTGAAACCCTAACATACCCCTGCATCTCCTGGTGAAGAGCAGAACAGAAATCTGTACAGTAGAATGGCCATACTCCTTCTTTCTTAGGCTCCCAGGTCATTGTTTTGGTTTGTCCAGGCATGATCAACAATTCTGAATTGTTAGCACCTATCATTGCAAAGCCGTGTGGCACATCGAAATCCTGTTCCAGGTTGGTGACGTGGAAGAATACCTTATCTCCAACTTTGATCCCTTCCAGGTTATCTGGTGCAAAGTGAGAACGAACTGTGGTCATGTAAACATGAACGTTGTTACCTTCACGTACCATTTTTGTTTCAGCTTCACTGGTTGCAGCATACTTATGCTTGTTCTCATCCAGTCTGTAGATCTTCTTGGAATTTGCTTTCACTTTTTCAGCAGAAATACCTGCAGCGTAGTGTGGTTCTCCGTGAGTAGGGAAATCTAACAGCAGCTCCATTTTGTCTCCTGAGATATCATACAGTTGGGCTGAGTGTTCCAATTCAGGACCTGTAGGTAAATAGCGGTCTTTGGTGATCTTGTTCATAGAAACCAGGTACTTTCCTTCAGGATTTCTCGAGTTTCCACCGGGGATCATAAGGTGACCTACAGAGTAGTAACTCGGTTGTCTGTCAAGTACTTCCCAGGTTCCAAGTTTCCATTTCACAACTTCCGAAGAAATAAAGAAGGTAGTATAGGCATTACCTTTTCCGTCGAACTCTGTATGCAGTGGCCCCAGACCTCCTTCTTTTACAGTACCTGCAAGTGTTGAATCAAAGTTCAATACAGGGATCCCGTAAGCCTCACCTGTGAAATCCTTATTTTCAATTGCTTTCAGCATTTTTGAGAAGGAGTGAACAGTAAGGTCTGTAGAAAGTTTTCCGTTACCTACAATGTATTCTCCGGAAGGATCCACGTCACAGCCGTGTGGGGATTTTGGAGTAGGCATAAAGAATACCGCTCCCTCAACTTCGCGAGGATCTACTCTGGTCACTTTGTTCTCCATTGTAGTTGTTGCGGTGTGAGTATTGTGGTCATATACGTTGTGGGCGTATTCTGCATCCATTTGCTCGCCACCTCCGTTTCTCACGTACTCCTGGATCTTTTTCCAGTTCACGGCTGCAATAAAATCCTTGTCATTTTGAGAAGCATTTACCTCCTGCATAGTGTGAGCTTCTTCTGTGTTGTAAGTGGTGAAGAAGAACCATCCATGAGAATCACCACGGCCGGGGTGGGAGAGGTCATAGTTGAATCCCGGCATATCAAGCTGGAAGTCAATATTCATTCTTCCGTCGTCGCCTACAGCTATAAAGGTAAGGGGGCCTTTAAAGTTTCCTTTCATTTCTTCAATAGGCATATCCTTTTGAGGGTAAGGCACCGCGAATCTTGTTCCTGCAACTACATACTCAGTATTTTCAGTTACAAAAGAAGAGGAGTGGTTACCCGCACTGTGAGGGATCTCGATGATCTCTTCAGTTTCAAAGGTCTCAAGACTTATCCGTGCGATACGAGGTGTGTTGTTCTCATTAATGAAAACCCATCTTCCGTCTGTTTCTCCGTTAGTTTGAGAAATATCTGGGTGGTGGGAATCTCCCCATGGAATGAATCCATGAGAGGTCATTAACATTGGCTTTGTTTCTTCAGAATAACCATATCCCGAAGTTGGGAATTGAGAGAAGACAGGGATCTCTTTCAACATACGTCCCGAAGGAAGTCCGTATACTGTAAGGTTTCCACTATAGCCTCCCGAGATAAAAGCGTAGAACTCGTCATGCTCCCCGGGAGCTACATAAACTCTCTCGGCAGCATTAGAGACCATAGCACCGCCCGATCTTTCCTTGCCATTGTTATTATCATCTCCACAGCCAACCATCAAAAGGCTCAGGAGAAAAACAGATAAAATTGAATTGATTCGTTTCATTTAATTAGTATTAATTGTTCTTAGGTAAAATCACACTGTCTACTACGTGTACCCAGCCATTGCTGGCTTTCACGGTTCCAAGGATCTTGGCTCCACCCACGTAAAGGTCATCACCCTCTTGAGTTACTTCCACATTTTCTCCCGATGCCATATATAATGTCCTTCCTTTTTTGACATTTTTGAGTAGCATATCTACAGGATAATTACTTGGAGCAACATGGTTGGTAAGGATATAAGCCAGTTTGGATTTGTTTTCAGGTTTTACGAGGTCTTCAACAGTACCCTCAGGAAGTTTATCAAATGCCTCGTTGGTTGGAGCAAATACAGTAAGGGGTCCTACATTGACCAAAGCATTTTGCACCTCGGCTGCTTCGACGGCAGCTACAAGAGTAGTATGATCTGGAGACTCCATGGCAATGCGTAAGGCGTTTGGAGTTGCACTTTCGTCATCAATATATGCCTGACCTTTATTTGAAGCCGGCACTGCTGTCTCTTCCTGACTAACTGAAGTAGTCGATTCCCGCTCGGACTCGTCTTTACACGAGCTGGTACTTATCAGTCCGATAAGACTGAAAATGAAAAATAAGAGCTTGATTGTTTTCATTGGTTATGATTTATTGGAATAAGGGTTGATTATACTGGGGGAAAGGTTATTTTTAATTAGTTTTCCTGGTCGTATTGTCTGAAGTATTCCAGAATGGCTCTTGATTCTTCTTCAGTTAAGTTCTGATTGGCCATTACTGCCATATTTGATTCGATCAACAACTTCTTGGCAATAGGATCTTCTTTGATCATCTGTTCCGGGTTGAGGATCATATTCATGATCCATTCCGGTGCGCGTCTTTCAGTAACTCCGGCAAGCTCGGGTCCTACGAACTTTTTGTCCATCTTGTGACAGGCAGAACACATATTCTTGAAGAGTTCTTCTCCCCGGGTAGCCATAGCAGCGTCAATATCACTGCTCAGGTTGAGATTGTCAATGGGGCCAACACCTTTGTTTTGCATGTTATCTACCTCTGCTGTGGTGTTTGCAGCTTCTTGCACAACTTCCTTCTGTACAGCCGTACTTTCATCTGTTAGTTTAATACCTTCCTTTTCTTCTTTCTCACCACATGCAGTGATAAAAAGGATCAGGAAGACGGATAAAATTTTCAATGTTAATTTCATGATAAAAGGTTATTAAGTTTACCCTGCAAATTTATAACTTTATTCGAAATAAAAGATAAATAGGTCTTTTAATATTTTATTCTGTGAGCAGTTATATTTTCTAGGGTAGAGTGCTATTTGCACTCTTATTAGGACAAATTTCTCCTAAAAGAAAAAGATAAAAAATGATAATAATCAGGATTTCTGTAAATTTGGACCCACGAGTCTTTTATTAAGTCTACACCAGTACTAACTATATAACCGAACTTAATGTTATCCAGTTCCAGTAAATATGCCGTAAATGCCGTACTATACCTGGCAGTACACTCCAGTGATAAGAATAAAATAAGAGCAAAGGAAATTGCAGAAGCCATTAAACTGCCTTCGCCATTCCTTTCAAAATTATTACAATCATTGTCGAGGGAGAATATCATTTCCTCCTCAAAAGGACCAACCGGAGGTTTCTATCTTACCGAAAAGGCTCTGAATAGACCTTTAATTGATGTTGTAAATATTATTGATGGCACTCACAGGCTGGATGAGTGTGTGCTGGGTTTGAAAAGGTGTAGTTCTGAGCAGCCCTGTCCTGTGCATTATTCGGTGCAACCATTAAAACTAAAGTTCCGGGAAGAACTTGAGGAGAACATTAGCGTATTTGCAGCAAAAGTAAAAAGCGGAGAGGCCCACCTTTTTGTGTAGAACTCTCCGCCCAAAAATGCCTTTTTTGAAAGGTAAAAGCTATATCATAGCCAGAGTTTGCTTTGCGATCTCCAGTTCTTCATTTGTAGGGATCACCAGGATCTTTACTGCTGAAGTTTCTTTCCCAATGTTCCTTATCTCCTTGGAGCGAATACTATTCTTTTCTCCGTCAAGTTCAAGTCCCAGATATTCCATATCTGTACAAACCAACTTTCTTATGACATCGGAATTTTCTCCGATCCCTGCAGTGAAAACTACTGCATCCAGTCCGTTCATAGCGGCAGCATAAGCACCAAGATATTTTTTGATCCTGTAGGCATTCATTTCAAGGGCTAACCGGCATCTTTTATTTCCTTTTGCAGCTTCATCTTCTATGTCCCGAAGGTCACTGTAGCCTGTAAGACCCAGCATTCCGCTTTTGTGGTGGAGCAGGTCGCTCACTTCTTTTGCAGAGTAGCCCAGTTGTTCGATCAAGTAGAAGATCACAGACTGGTCAATATCACCGCTGCGGGTACCCATGATCAATCCATTTACCGGGCCAAAGCCAAGGGTGTGGTCAATGCTCTTTCCATCCTTTACTGCTGTCATGCTACATCCATTTCCAAGGTGCACGGTGACCAATTTGGTATTTTCTTTCCCCAAAAATTCATTAGCCTTTTCTGAAACATATTTATGGCTGGTACCATGGAATCCATAGACCTGTATATGTTCTTCGTTAAAGAATTCATTTGGAATGGCATATCTGTTCGCACGTGAGGGAATGCTTTGGTGAAAAGCAGTATCAAATACGGCAACCTGTTTTGCTTCAGGAAAGATCTCTTCGGCCACCTCGATCCCTTTCAGGTTTGGTGGATTGTGCAACGGAGCAAGGGAAAAGAGTTCCCTTATCTTTTCCTTTACCTTTTTATCGATAATGATAGTATCCGAAAAACTTGCGCCTCCATGTACGACCCGGTGCCCTATAGCAGGAATTTCGGCCGGATCCTTGATCACACCATATTTGCTGTGCATGAGATGTTTGGTCACCTCCTTTAGTCCAACCGAATGGTCTTTGATCTCCATTACCTCGGAAGAGGAATGTGCTGCAGACTTATAATGTATCATTCCTGAATCCTGTCCAATTCTTTCCACCAAGCCCGATGCCAATACATTTTCTGAAGGCATTTCGATCAACTGGAATTTTAAAGAAGAACTTCCGGAATTAATAATCAGTATATTTTTCATTTTATAGATGTATGTTTTTTGTTTTTTGAATT
>CAYLZB010000027.1:0-2842 GCA_964388165.1 uncultured Flavobacteriaceae bacterium
TCTTGAATCTTGAACGGCTGCAAATATAAGAAAGTCCTTTGCTTTAGGGCTCCTTTCTTCTTCTTTTTTTTAAGGCTTTTTAAGTGGGAAGGATGTCACTTTTTATCTGCCCAAATTCTCCACTGAACCAGACCGATTAATGAAATTACCGTCACCCAGTACAGTGCCAGTTCAAAACTTGTCTCAGGGAAATTTTGAGATTGTGCCAAAAAAGCGACGGCCAGCAAGATCAAAATAAACAACAGTCCTACCGAAAGGATGATCTTTTGTGCCTTATTTACTGTCGGTTCGCTGTGATCTCCCTCATTTTGTGGCAGAAGATCCTCACCGGAGAATTTAAGGACATTTTGCAGTGCCTTTAAGGTAAAAGGGCGGGGAAGGACCTCTCCTTTTTCGATACGTTGGATTGAGCGTAAACTAATACCCGATTTTTCTGAAAGATCTGTTTGAGTTAACCCTTCAGCTTCTCTTCGGCTTCGAACTACTTCGGCTAACTTCTGCTTTTTTAACTTCATTCTGAGTTATAACTTGTATTTTTTTACGCCATTCATATGCCATTATAAAGACAGGTCTCAAAAATAGCATTTTTGGATATATATGGTGAGGCGTGGCTTTAGGGCTTTCACTTAAGAGCAATTCTCAATGACATAGGAAAGGAGAGATCTTGATGGAAAGGTTTTGAGTATAAAACGAAGTAATTTTACAACTCTAAATACAATCTTCAGATATGCTTGGTAATCTCTTGTTGTTGCTTTTATCCTGGGTGGTTTTAAGATTAACAGGAAACGACTTTAAAGTTCTGGGTCTATTTCCTGCCCGAATACGGACTTTTCAATTTTTTGTTGGATTTTTTGTCATAGCGATTTTAGCTGCAGTTTATTTTCTTGGTATTATCCAGATTCTAGAGGCAGAAGTTAGTATCAACCAAAGCTATTCGTTTTGGGATTTTCTAAAGGGCTCGTGGGGGACCATACAATCTGTACTATTCGAAGAGCTTCTTTTTAGAGGCGCGCTGCTGTTTTTGCTGATAAAATACCTTGGCCATTTAAAAGGGATCTTTTTATCAGCTACTACGTTTGGGATCTACCACTGGTTTACTTACAATGTATTTGGAGATCTAACGCAAATGATCTTCACCTTCATAATTACAGGAGTGGGGGGAGTGATATTTGCCTATGCTTACTATAGAACAAGTTCTCTTTACTTACCTGTAGGTTTGCACCTGGGCTGGAATTTTGTCAGCATAGTTATATTTTCCCAGGGAATTTTTATGGAAGATCAACTCCTTATTTCTTCTACTGAGGGTGAAATGGGGCTTTTTGGAAGCATTGTGTCCTTGCTGTACCAAATTATTTTATTTCCGGCTGTTTCACTTCTATGCATCCGCTTCCTGGTTAGGAAGGATCGCGGTAATAGATCCAACACGAATATAGGAGGAACTAATTTTACTCAACAACAGGAAATACGGGTAGAAGAAAACTTACCTAATTAATCCCTTAATCTACCGGTTAATACCTCTTCCCTTAAATTTTATGCCTTTATGAGGTTGTAATTATCCAAATTCACCCGTCATTTTTTAATTTTTGGCAGAATAATTGAAATAGGTCCGTTCTAAAAAGAAAGTTAAACTTTCTATTTTGATAGTAAAACTATTATTTTTGCGCTTAAAGTATTTTAGCCTATGAAGCAGTTGCTTTCTCAAATTAAGATCGAGGTGAACAGGAATCTTTTTTTGAAGGATCCCGAATCTTCAGATCTTGGAAAGAGGATCATTCAACACAGTATAATTCTCATCGATGAGATTGGATTTGACCAATTCACTTTTAAGAAGCTGGGAAATGAGATAAAGTCCAATGAGAGTTCTGTCTATCGCTACTTTGAAAACAAGCACAAGCTTTTGTTGTACCTCGCTTCCTGGTATTGGGGCTGGAAAGAATATCAACTTGTTTTTTCTACAGCCAATATTCCCGATCCTGAGGTTAAACTTGAAAAAGCTGTACAGGTCTTGACCCGGCAGGTAGAGAAAGATTCATTTGTATCTCACGTGGACGAAGTGATCTTAAACAGGGTAGTTGTCAATGAGTTTTCAAAATCTTATCTTACCAAAGAGGTGGAGAAGGAGAATAAAGAAGGCTTTTTTGCTGTTTACAACCGACTTGTCTTTAGGTTAAAGGAAATGATAGGGGAAGTAAATTCTAATTACCCTTTTCCTTCAGCTTTGGCAAGCACGATCCTGGAGGGCTCTCTTCATCAGCATTTTCTCAAGGAACATTTCCCTGCTCTCACAGAATGTAGTGCAGAGGTTTCTCCTTCCGAATATTTTACTCACATGGTGCTGAACATTTTAAATATTAAAAAGAATGGCTAAAGCCACAATATCGCCCTTAAGCCGTCTGTATAGGCTTCTTAAGCTTGACCGTAGGGATATCCTCCAAACATTTTATTATGCCATATTCGCCGGTCTCTTAAATCTCTCGGTGCCGCTGGGGATACAGGCCATTGTCAATTTCATCCAGGGGGGGAGGGTAAGTACTTCCTGGATCATACTGGTAGTGCTTGTTACATTGGCAGTAGGCTTTGTTGGTGTTCTCGAACTTATGCAAATAAGAATAGTTGAGAATATTCAGCAAAAGATCTTTACCAGGGGCTCCTTCGAGTTTGCTTATCGCTTTCCGAAGATCAAGATGAACGAATTTAAAAATTCCTATCCCCCCGAACAGGCTAACAGGTTTTTCGACATTCTTACTGTGCAAAAAGGAGTTTCCAAGCTGTTACTGGATTTTCCTGCTGCATTGATACAGATCCTTTTTGGTCTTGTCCTTTTGTCGCTCTATCATCCACT
>CAYLZB010000027.1:2942-6885 GCA_964388165.1 uncultured Flavobacteriaceae bacterium
CTCGAGAAGGGCACTTTGGAATTCTCAAGATCCAATACATCAAAATGATCGTATTCAAGGTCCTTGTCACCGGCGGATTGTTAGCTGTGGGAGGATTACTTGTACTGAACCAGGAAATGAATATTGGTCAATTTGTAGCTGCAGAGATCATCATCCTTTTGATCATGGGCTCTGTGGAGAAACTAACGAAAGGGCTTGATTCTGTTTATGATGTTCTTACCTCTTTAGAAAAACTGGGGGAAGTTCTGGATATGAAAATTGAAAAACAGGAAGCCGAAAATTCCCTTTTAGAAGGAGAGCCTCTTCATATTGAACTATCTGATGTGGATTATAATTCCGAAGATACCAACATGCCTATCCTCAAGGATATTGATCTGAAAATAGAGCCAGGTGAGAAAATTGTGATAGATGGACCCAACGGGAGTGGGAGAAGCAGTCTTTTAAAGCTTATTGCCGGTATTACAGAAACCTCTTCGGGGAATATCTATGTTAATGATATCCCTCTAAAAAGCTTGAAAATAAATGAATTCAGGAGTCGGGTTGGGGTTTTCTTTCCCGAAGAAGTGCCATTTGAAGGAACACTGCTTGAAAATCTCACCTTTAGCAATCCTTCAGTAAGTGAAAAAGAGGTGCATGAAATCATAAAGGTGGTCGGTCTTTCTCAATTTCTAAGACAACAGTCCAATGGCCTTAAGAGTATTATTTATCCTGAAGGTAAATTCATTTCCAATCTTGAGCGCAAGAAGATCATCCTGGCAAGAGCAATTCTAAAGAAGCCTGATCTTTTGATCCTTAAGGAGCCACTTGAATTATTCGGCAGGGAAGAAGCCACCAGGCTCATCGATTATTTTTCAAAGGAGAGACAGGAGTGCTCTCTTCTTGTAGCCAGCCGAAATGAGGTTTGGGAAAAGATATGTACTAAAAAGGTCATACTGGAGAACGGTAGGATCGTAGAAACAAAAGAATTACAACATGCTTAATATTTCAAAATATTCATTGGAAAATAAGGTGGACCTGGGGAAATATGAGGCAGGAAAAAAGGCTCTGCACAAAAGACACTATAAATACTTCAACAGGTTCCTCATTGGGGCTTCACTGCTCCTGTTGATCATTCTCTTCCTTCCCTGGACGCAGAACGTAAGCGGGAAAGGATATGTTACTACTTTAATGCCCGAGCACAGGCCACAAACCATTCAATCACCTATTCCCGGGAAGATCGAGAAATGGTATGTACAGGAAGGACAGTTTGTACAGAAAGGGGATACCATTCTGCACATTTCTGAAGTAAAAGGTGAATATTTTGATCCTTTGCTGGTAGAGCGAACCGCCGAGCAGTTGAATGCAAAATCGGGTTCAGTGGATTCCTATAGTGGAAAGATACAGGCTCTTTCAGATCAAATAGAGGCTTTGGGGGATGAAAGGTCATTAAAAAAACAACAGGCTTTGAATAAGCTAAGGCAAGCAAGACTTAAAGTGGAAAGTGATAGTATAGACCTGGAAGCGGTGGAAGCAAATCTTGAGATCGCCAAGGCACAATATGAGCGTATACAGCAGTTGCAACAGGAAGGTCTTAAAGCACTTCCCGATGTGGAAGAAAAAAGACAGAAATTACAAGATGCACGAGCTAAACTTATCTCTCAGGAGAACAAGTATCTGGCCAGCCAAAATGAAGTGATCAATGCTGAAATCGAGATCAACAGGATTGGAGCCGAATACAGCGATAAGGTCTCAAAAGCTCAAAGTGATTTGCAAACTGCCCGCTCCAATCAATATGATGCTGCCGCAGAAGTGAGCAAACTTCAAAATCAATATAGCAACTATTCCATTCGCAATGACATGTACTATGTGCTGGCGCCTCAAAAAGGCTATATCAACAAGGCTCTGAAAGCCGGATTAGGAGAAACATTCAAAGAAGGAGAGAGGCTGGTGGAGATCATGCCTGCAGATTTTGAGCTGGCGGTGGAGACCTATGTAAGACCTATGGATGTACCTCTCCTTCACCAGGGAGAAAGGGTTCGGGTGCAATTTGAGGGCTGGCCTTCAATAGTGTTCAATGGGTGGGAAAACCTGTCCTATGGTACATATGGTGCCCGTATTGTCGCTGTTGACAATTTTATAAGTGAGAACGGGAAGTACCGGGTGCTCCTGGCACCCGATCCCGAGGACGAACCCTGGCCCAAGGGAGTGCGCATTGGATCTGGAGCAACCACCCTGGCGCTTCTTGACGAGGTTCCTATCTGGTATGAGATCTGGCGAAATCTCAACGGCTTCCCGCCCGATTACTACGAGCCCGAAGTTGTTGTGGAGAATCAAAAGCAAAAGAAATAATGAGATATAGAGCAACTTTCTTTCTGCTTTTTCATTCTCTGTTCCTGCTGGCGCAGGAACCTCCACAGCAGGTACTGGGATTTACTGAATACCTGGCCTACGTCAAGCAGTATCATCCCGTGGCAAGGCAGGCAGATCTTCACCTCGAAATGGGGGAGGCAGAATTGCTTAGAGCAAGGGGGGCATTCGATCCCAAATTGGAGGTTGATTATGCCCGCAAAGAATTTAAAAGCACCGAATATTACGACATTCTTAACTCCACCTTTAAGGTTCCTACCTGGTATGGTATAGAATTGAAAGCGGGTTTTGACCAGAATGAAGGGGTGTATCTTAATCCTGAAAGAACAGTCCCTCCGGAAGGACTTTTTAGCGCAGGTGTCTCCCTTTCTGCTGCCCAGGGCCTGATAATAGATAAGAGACGGGCAGTTCTTCGTTCAGCAAGGGCTTTAATGGATCAGGCTGCCGCAGAGAGGGATATTATGGTAAGTGAAGTACTTTATGAGGCGGCTGTTGCATATCTGCAGTGGGCTCAATTGCACCGGGAAAATCAGGTCTTTAATGAATTTGTGGTCAATGCAAGGCAGCGGTTTGCAGGTATTAGTCAGAGTGCAGCTGCAGGGGAGATCCCGGCCATAGATACTGTAGAGGCCGGTATCACTTTGCAGGACAGGCTTTTGCAGCTGGAGCAAACAAGGGTAAAATTGCTGAAGCAGAGACTTGAAGTCTCGAATTTTCTTTGGTTGGAAAACAATGTACCCGTTGAGCTTCAGCCGGAAATTGTACCTGAAGACATCCTGGACGACAGTGAATATTTTGGTGAAGAAATAGAGGATTGGTTAGAGGGTTACGATCTAAGTGAGCATCCCAAGCTACTGGCTTTGCAAGCCAAGTTACAGGCTCTTAGGATTGAGCGGAGGCTCAAAATGAACAATCTTCTTCCAAAAGTTGATCTGGAATATAATTTCCTAACTCCCGAGCCTGAACTGGTCGACAATTTTGACACTTCTAACTATAAAGCCGGTGTGAAATTCAGTTTTCCTCTTTTTCTACGGAAGGAAAGGGGTGAGCTAAAGCTCGCAAAATATAAACTGGAAGATGCTTCTCTTGAGCTTGACCTAAGCAGGCGAAGAATAGATAATAAAGTGGAAGGGCTGCTACAGGAGCTTGAGTCTTATGTTGACCAGATCAACCTCAGTGAAGAAATGGTGGAAAACTACCAAAAGCTTTTACAGGCCGAGGAAAGAAAATTCAGTTTTGGAGAAAGCTCCCTTTTCCTGATCAACACCAGGGAAAACAAATTAATTGAAGCTCAGCTAAAGCAAAATCAGATACTTTTGAAGTACCTGGTAGCTAAAGCTGAACTCTTCAGAAGCTTAGGTATTATTCCGGACAACCTGGAATAAAAATTCTATCCGGATTTACCATTTTTGGAGTTCAGTATTTTTCTATCGGTAAGATCCAGTATCATAGGGGTGATGCTGGTTTTGCCATTTTTGACCGCCCACCTGTCGGTATCTTCCTCAACTTCTTCAATAGGGAATACGGTAAACCAGTAATGCTCACGTCCCATTGGATCTTCCTGCTGAATCACTTTTCCATCGTAGTGGCGCACAGA
>CAYLZB010000027.1:6985-18593 GCA_964388165.1 uncultured Flavobacteriaceae bacterium
TTCGATCCTATGTTTATTCCAGAAAGTACAATATCAATATCATCAAATAAATGGGTCCCGAGAGCTACACAATCGGCCGGTGTACCGCTTACCCGAAATGCATCCATGCCTTCAAAATGAATGGGAGACTTTTTATAGGTTATGGGTTTAGCCGAGGTTATGGCCTGTCCCATTGAAGATTGTTCCACATCGGGAGCCATTACGATCACATCACCGTATTTTGATGCACATTTTGCCAGGCATGAAAGCCCCGGACTGTAGATTCCATCGTCGTTGGTTACTAAGATTTTCATAGTCAATTTATTTTTGATCAGGTTGTTAGCTTAAAATACGAAAGTTTGGGATAAGATGAAACGACTTAATTATAAGTCTGTGTTAAGGGAGGCGCTTTCTTTTTTTATGCGCCTTATATTTGAGAAAAGCACAGGTATGAAAAAGGCAATTCTCATTCATAATTCTACTGCAGGCGACGGGGATCACGAAAAACAAGAACTTAAGAACATGATCGAGAAAGCAGGGTATGATGTAGACTATTATTCTACTAATAGCCTGTTTTGGGAGCGGTTCGTAAAAAAGGAAGCCGATATAATATTTGTTGCCGGGGGAGATGGAACGGTTCAAAAAATGGCAAAGGCAATCCTGGATGCAAAAGAGGAAAGAATGCTTCAAATTCCGGTGCAAATATTACCCTATGGAACGGCCAATAACATTGCCACTACACTGGGCTTTGAAAAGCCGGTTAAAGAAATTGACAAGAATACTAAGGGAAAAGCATTTGATATAGGCCTGGTGGGTGGAATTAAGGAAGCAGCTTTTTTTATAGAGGGAATTGGATGCGGTATATTTCCCAAACTTGTGAGGGTGATGAAGTCCAAAAGTGAGGAGGAAAAACAGGATGAAATACAGCAGTCTTTGCAGGAACTTCTTAAGATCATCGATACCTATGAAGCTTCAAACGCTATAATAATTGCTGACAAGAAAGAAATAACCGGCAGTTTTTTGCTCGTGGAGCTCATGAATATTAAGCTGATAGGACCAAATATTGAGCTCGCACCCAATGCTGAACCCGGTGATGGGGAATTTGAACTGGTGCTGGTACGGGAGAAGTCCAGGGAAGAGTTGAAGGCTTTTATTAAAGGTCATTTGCATGGAAATATTTCTAAAAAGAAAATTGGAGATTTTGCTGAACGCCTAAAGGTAAGGGAGGTAAGAATTAAGTGGCAGGGAAATGATGTACATGTGGACGACGATATTATAGAAGAATATAAGAGGGAAGAAATAGTAATAAAAAACCGACAGGCTGTTTTTAAATTTATAAGTCACTAAGTAATAATGGTGTTTTCATCTAATTTTATTGCTTTTTAACTTTTTATATAATAATGAACAGGTTTTTTTATGACATTTGATGGTTATAAACAAACCAATTACTATGATTAAAAACTTTATTAACAACAACTGGCTTTCTGGGGGAAGTGCCGGTCGTTATTTTCCGGTTTTAGGGCTTTTGGCTCTGGTTTTATCAGGATGTCAGGACAAGAACTACGCTAAAGTTCCTGAAGAACCCGTGGTTGCCGAAGTGACCCAGGAGCAAAAGGTAAAAAGAGGAGAATACCTCGTCACCACCATTGGTTGTGCAGATTGTCATTCTCCAAAAAAGTTTGGGGAAAAAGGGCTTGAGGAGATGGATGGGCTACAACTTTCCGGATATCAGCAAGGACAGGAGCTGCCCTCAATAGACATGTCCAGCCTGCCTCCGGGCTTTATGGTATTCAATGGAGATCTTACTGCAGCTGTAGGTCCATGGGGAACATCTTTTGCAGCAAACCTCACATCTCATGAATCGGGAATTGGAAACTGGAGCCTCGAGCAGTTTAAAACTGCAATGAGAAAAGGGAAGTACAAAGGACTGGAGAATGCAAGGGATCTTTTGCCTCCTATGCCCTGGTTCAATTTTGCCAAGCTTACAGATGAGGACCTGGAAGCAATGTACTATTACTTAAAGAGCACCAAACCTGTGGATAATGTGGTGCCTGCACCTCTGCCACCAGCCACTACAGTGGCCATGAACTAGAGGTCTCAAAAATGCTATTTTTAGAAGGTTTTAAAAAGGGCCCTGCATTTTGCAGGGCCCTAGCCGTTTCCGGCAACCTAAACTTAAACAAAAATCTACTGAACCTATTTCCAGTATTGCGGTTTGGTTTCTTCGGTAAGCTGGTTCCAATATCCCGGCGTTACCTTTCGACCATCAAAGGTTTTTAGTTTTCTTTCAAATACTCCAATTACAGGATTGAATGTAATATCTGTTACTCCCACTGTGTACAGCTGTGGGTCTTCTGGAGTTTTTCTCTTTTCTTCCTCTACCAGAACTTCAAAGCCGTTGTGCTCCAGCAGCCGGGTCAGGAATTCCTTTCTGTCCTCTTCGATCTTCTTTTCAACGAAGCTTACTCTGGTATCCCCTATGCTTCCAAAGCTGTGTTTTCCTTCTAAAGCCATACCTTTTAATTTAGAACTGCACTTAAGTGAAATATATAATCGTACAATGGGCTATAAAGACCCAGAGCGAGGATCCCGATCACGGTGATGAGAAGCCCAATTCTCATATAAGGTTTATTAACAAAGAAAGGAATTGGATCTTCTCCTTTTCTAACAAACATTGCCCTCACAACCAACAGGTAGTAATAAAGCGAGATGGTGACATTGACTACCGCCAGGAACACGAGCAGGTAATAACCGGCACTGGCTGCAGCCGTAAACAAGAAGAACTTTCCAAAGAAACCTGCCACCGGTGGTATACCGGCCAGAGAGAAGAGTGCTAACATCATGATGAGGCTTAGCTTTGGATTGGTTCTGTAAAGGCCTTCATAATCTTTCATATTCTCTTTGCCAGTTTGGGTAGAAATAGCCTGTACCACTCCAAATGCTGCAAGATTGGAAAAAATATAGATGGTAACGAAGTAGATCACTGTTGCAGTTCCTAACTGGCTGCCGGTAATTAGTCCCAGTAATATGAATCCGGCCTGTGCAATAGAGGAGTAAGCCAGGAATCTCTTCATATTTTCCTGTCTAAGTGCAAAAAGGTTTCCAATGAACATGGTGGCAATTGCCAATATGTAGATCATGTTCTCCCATATGTGCATCAATGGTTTAAGCACTGTGAAAAGCAGGATCATCAATATGAAAGCTGCTGCACCTTTGGAGATCACAGAAAGATAAGAAGCAATTCCAATTGGAGCGCCCTGGTAAACATCAGCCGTCCAGAAATGGAAAGGTACCAGGGAGACCTTAAAGGCCAATCCTGCAAAGAACAGTACAAATCCAAGAATGCTGAGATTTTCAGCAGTAAGGGTCGTTAAGACATCATCAAAGTAGATCGAACCGGTGGTAGCGTATAACATAGTGATCCCGAAAAGGGAGATCCCCGATGCCAGTGCTGCAGAAAGTATGAATTTTATCCCTGCTTCGCCCGATTCTCTTTTAATGATCTCAAAAGCAGCCAGGGCGGCAACAGGTAGAGTAGAGAGTTCCATACCTATATAGAACATGAGGAAATCTCCGGCTGAGATCATAAAATACATTCCCAGGAGGGATGCGAAGAGGAGGATGAAAAATTCTGTACCTCTTTCCTGATCCAGCATATTCTTCTCAAGCCAGTCTGCCGACTGTAATAAAAGTGTGAAGACTCCAATGTTCAGAATACCCTTAAAAAAATGGATCATTTCATTACTCCTGAACATCCCTCCAAACAGAAAACTTTCGGCAAGAGGCAGAAATCCTATTGCGGTATGGATTCCGAAGAACACAAGCGCCAGGTGAACAATGCTGCTCCTTTTACGACTGGGGATCGCAATTTCGGCAACTATAAGCAGTAGAATGATTCCCAGGAGGGAGATCTCGTGCCGCATTAATAAAAAACTGTTTAAATCCATTTCGATCTTTTTTATAAAACTCCCTGAATAAATGGCTGAAGGCTTTCCATGATCAAATTACTGATCCATAAAGGAGCTACCCCTATTCCAATAATTGGCAATAAGAGTAACAGAATTCCCGTCTTTTCATACCAGGTAGTGCTTTCCAGTTTATTAAAGGCTTCATTCTTTACCGGTCCCATCAACATGATCCCAACAACTCTTAGAACGTAGACCGCGGTTACAACAATGGCAGAAATAGAAACAATGGTAGCAATCCTGTAGAACATGCTATCCTCCTGAAATGCCCCCATGAAAATGTTCATTTCGGCAACAAATCCGCTAAAGCCGGGCAACCCCAACAGGGCCATGCCCGCAATAACGTAAACCACCGAAATAAATGGGATGACCTTTAACAGCCCCCCAAGTTTTGTAATATCCCGGGTGTGGGTCCTTCCGTAGATCATACCTATTAACGCAAAGAACAGGGCTGTCATGAAACCGTGAGAAAGGGACTGTAAAATGGCTCCATTCCATGCTGTTTTGTTTAGCATGAGCAGTGCAAAAGTCACCATTCCGAGGTGGCTGACAGATGCGTAGGCATTGATATATTTCAGGTCGGTTTGACGAAGGGCAGCAAAGGCGCCATAGATCACTCCCGTAGCCGAAAGTATGATAAAGAACCAGCTCCATTCCATTGCTCCGGCAGGAAGGAGAAACATAGCAACCCTAAAAATACCGTAGCCTCCAAGCTTCATAAGTACCCCGGCGTGCAGCATGGAAACTGCTGTTGGAGCAGAAGCGTGACCATCTGGCGACCAGGTATGGAACGGGAATAGGGCTCCTAAAATGGCAAATCCAATGAAGGTTAAAGGAAAAAAGAGTTTCTGAGCTTCAACAGGTATGTTCACCTGGGAGATCTCAAGGATGTTGAAAGTCAGGGCGCCACCATCTGCATTTGAATTGAAGTAAATTCCAAGAATACCTACCATAAGGACGGCTGAAGCTCCCATTAACATCAATGTTAGTTTCATTGCTGAATATTCTTTATTACCCGATCCCCAAATTCCGATAAGAAGGTACATTGGGATCACTGCGATCTCGTAGAAGACGAACATGGTAAACAGGTCTATGGAAATGAAGAAACCATAAACTCCTGTTGCAAGCACAATGAGGGAGATAAAAAATTCTTTTGGCAATTCTTCCATTTTCCAGGAGATGAATACTCCGGCGAGAACAATGATGGAAGTAAGGAGGATAAGAGCGACCGAGATTCCGTCTACACCAATATTGTAATGTATGTTGAACTGTTCAAACCAGACCAGATCCCTGGTGAAGAGCATTACAGCATCGTTGACCGCTCTTTCCCTGAAGTATGCAAATAAAAGGTTGATAGCCATACCCAGCTGGATCAATCCGCCAATCATGGAGATCAACCTTGCCTGTCTTAGGTCTTTTGTAAAGACCAGGGCGAGTATCACCAGTACCGGAACAACAACAAATAACGATAGAATGTCCATAGTGCGCTAATTAGTAAATACGTAAATAAATATCAGGGCCAGGATCACTACGCCGCCAACAAAGCCAAAAGCATAATCCTGTACTCTTCCCGATTGTAAACCTTTGATCTTCCTCGAGATCACGGCAGTTTGATTCCCAATTCCTTCCATGGTACCGTCGACGATCTTCCTGTCAAACTTTGCTATTGGTGCAGCTACGTTCTTAAAGAAAATGTTTCTGGCCACGAACAGGTAGATCTCATCGAAGTAAAATTTATTAGAAGTCCATTTATAAAAGGAACCAAAAGCATTAGCAAACCTGAAAGCCAGATCATTCTCTTTTTTGTAGAATAACCATGCAAGGAGAATACCTACAGCTCCAACCCCTACTGCTATAGCAGCAAGAGGTAGGTTGATGTGCGCTTCAAATCCCTTCATGTCTGCAGATACCAATTCGCTAAAGGGTATAAAACCGGCAGTAAGTGTTAATACTGCCAGCACAATTAAAGGAATAGTCATTGAAGCAGGAGATTCATGAGGGGTATGTTTGTACTGCCTGTCTTTACCCCAGAATATTCCAAAGTACAATCTGAACATATAAAAGGCAGTCAAGCCTGCAACAAATACCCCTACTCCATAGATAAATTGGCTGTTGCTGTAAGCGGCAACAAGGATCTCATCTTTGCTCCAGAATCCCGCCAGTGGTGGTACCCCGGCAATTGCTAAAGCAGCAATGAGAAAAGTGATGTTGGTTATAGGCATATATTTGCGCAAGCCACCCATGTCCTGTAGGAGATTACTATGTACTGCATGTATCACAGATCCTGCACCGAGGAACAAAAGAGCCTTGAACATGGCGTGTGTGAAAAGATGGAACATGGAAGCCATATAACCTACACCTTCATGGCCGTCAAATCCTGAAACCCCAAGGGCCATCATCATATATCCTAATTGCGACATGGTTGAAAAGGCCAGAACTCTTTTAATATCGGTTTGAGTAATGGCAATAATAGCTGCAAAAAGTGCTGAAAATGCTCCCACATAGGTAACGATCTGTAGCGCAAATCCATCTTCAACCATATAGAACATCGGGAAGAGACGAGCCACTAGATAGACACCGGCTACAACCATGGTTGCGGCGTGAATTAAAGCCGAAACAGGGGTTGGTCCTTCCATGGCATCGGGTAACCATATGTGGAGAGGGAACATAGCCGATTTTCCGGCACCTCCCATGAAGATTAGAATTAAAGCCCAGGTGATCACCGATAGTCCCATAAAGGAAGAGGAAGCCCAGGTAAGGATCGCAGGTCCCTGTGGATCGTTTAGCAGTTGAAAATCAAAGGTATTGGTGTAGAAGCCAATAATGAAGATCCCTATCAAAAATCCGAAGTCGGCAAACCGGGTAACGATAAAGGCCTTTTTGGCAGCTGCAATGGCCGAGGTCTTCGTATAGTAATATCCAATAAGCAGGAAGGATGAAACCCCTACAAGTTCCCAAAAAATGTAGATCTGGAATAGGTTAGTAGCCAGTACCAGGCCGTACATGGAAAAAGTGAACAGGGAGAGATAGGCAAAGAAGCGGGTATAGCCTTCGTCACCTTTCATGTAGCCCCTGCTGTATATATGAACCATTAGGGAAACGGTTGAAACTACTACGAGCATCATGACGGAGATAGGATCAACCAGGACTCCCATGTCAATATGAAGCGTTTCGGTAAAATTGATCCACACTGTTTTTTCTACAAATGTTTGATACGCGCCATCTACTTTTCCTGCAACAAAGAAGTACTGCCAGGCGGTATAGTAGGAGAGGAGCGTCGAGATCGCGAGCCCGGCAACACCGGTCACCCCCGAGACAGCGGGTTTGATCTTGTGGCTAAAGATCCCCAGGACCAGGAAGACTGCAAAGGGGATAGCCGGTATTAAAAGAAGGTTGATGAGGTTCATTTCTTGTACGAATTAATGCTTCATAGTTTCAGTTTCTCTCACTTCTACAGAGCCTGTACGCCTGTAGATATTGATAATAATAGCCACTGCCAGTGCAGTTTCTGCTGCGGCTACTGCTATGATGAAGATCGAGTACACCATTCCCTGCAGTAGCTCGGGATACAGGTACTTGTTGATCACCACAAAATTTATGACCGAAGAATTCAGGATCAATTCAACAGATATGAGAATAGAAATGAGATTCTTCCTGGTTATGAACCCATAAATTCCAACAAAGAACAGGATGGAGGTGAGGGTGAGGATTTCGTTTATGCTTACGCCCGGGATCATAGTTATTTTGTTAATGGCATCAGCCGGTTTAAAATATTGAGTTTCAAAAATGTCATTTTAGACACCTATTTCTTCTTCTTGTACTTTTGCTTTGGTTACCTCCTGCGTGATCTCTTCAAGGATCTTATCAGCATCAGGTTTTTCTGTGACGTGCTGCTTTATTTCCCTTCCGCCTTTGGCGATAACTATTGCCCCTATCATGGCTGAAAGCAACAGGACACTTATTACTTCGAAGGGCAGGATGAAACCTCCTTTTTCAGTGCTAAGTAAAGCCCTGCCTATTTCGGCGGTGGTTGTAGTGGAGGTTATTCCTGCTGCCTCAAAAGGATGAGCGTAGATAGTGGCCAAAAATATGCTGAGTCCAAGCAAGCAAAGCAATGCAGAGATCGCCTGCCGGGACTTTTTTGCCACCTCAAGTTCCATTTCAATATGGTGAATAAGTAATACCGAAAAGATGATGAGTACTACCACACCTCCTGCATATACCGTAAGCTGAATGGCAGCCAAAAAATTATAATCCAGTTGGAAGTACAACCCTGCTGCTCCTATCAATACGAACAGAAGGTATACTACAGATCGAAGCATTTTGCGGCTGCTCACTGCGGCAATAGCCATAGTGACCATCATGACTGCGAGTATGTAAAAGATCAATTTTTCCATGGCTTATTCTTCTACGCCGGCTCTCACTTTTGATCCGGGTTTATTAAGTATTCTGGTGAGTTGCGTCCTGTCATAGACAGAATTCTCAAAATTCTGTGCCCACTTAATAGCATCAGACGGGCAGGCATCTACACAAAGTCCACATTGGGTGCACATTCCAAAGTGGTAGATGTGTTGATCTATAGCTTTTTTCTTTTTTCCGGTCTCAGGATCGATGACGCGGTCCCATATAATTTCAATACTTCCGTTTGGGCAGGCCAGTTCACACTTTTGACATCCTGTACAACTGTGTTCATTATTCTCATCATGCGGCATTACCACCTCTCCCCGAAAGCGGTCAAACATCTTTAGGGTATCCCGGTTGTCGGGGTACTGTTGAGTTATAGCACCTTTGCGGGAATTCAGAAAATATTTACCTGTGACACTCATTCCTTTGAGAAGGGTGCCAATTGCGTTTACTATGTTTGAAAAATAACTCATGCCAGTTAAATTGAAATGGTAAGGTTAAGCCATACGATCACCGCCATTAAAATGAGGTTTACCAGGTTCATTGGGAGCAGATATTTCCACTCGAGCGTCAAAAGTTGATCTACTCTTAATCTCGGGAAGGTCCAGCGGAACCACATCATTAGAAACACCAGGACAAATGTTTTTGCAAGGAACCAGAAGAGACCCATCCATGGCAGCGATTCTGTTATTCCGAAAGGTGATAACCAACCTCCGAAGAAAATTGTAGTCGCTATAGCTGCGATGATAAACATGTTGATGAATTCTGCCAGGAAGAAATAAGCGAACTTCATTCCCGAATATTCGGTATGGTATCCTGCACCAAGTTCAGATTCGGCTTCCACCATATCGAAAGGAGCCCGGTTTGTTTCGGCTGTACCTGCGATCATATAGATCATAAAAGCAATGATGGCAGGGATATGACCCTGCACGATCAACCAGCCGCTTTTTTGAACTTCAATAATTTCAGAGAGTTGAAGGCTACCGGTGAGGATCACCATGGTGAGCAGCGAAAGACCAACAGAAAGTTCGTAACTTACCGTTTGCACTCCACTCCTCATAGCCCCTATAAGGGCAAATTTGTTATTGCTGCTCCATCCCCCTAAAAGAATTCCTATAACTCCTATCGAAGAGATAGCAATGAGAAAGAAGATCCCAATATTTATATCAAAAGCCTGAAGGTCTTTGGTAAAAGGAAAGACAGCCAGGGCCATTAAAGAGGTAACTATGACAAAGTAAGGTGCAAGATTGTATAAAAACTTATCAGCCTTAATTGTGCCGGTAAGTTCTTTGGAGACCAACTTAAGGGCATCGGCTATGGTCTGGAACATTCCGAAATATCCCACCCGGTTTGGACCAATACGCAGTTGGAACCAGGCAGCTACTTTTCTTTCCAGTAGTACAAGGAAGAGACCAAGAACTGCAAAAACCGTGAGATAAATGAGGGCTATTAGCGCCATGTTCATTATTCCTGTGCTTGCGAACCACTCGATTATGTATGAAAAATTGTTCATCATTTAAAAGGTTATCGGTCAATATCGGGTACTACAATATCTATGGTAGCCATGGTAGCAACAAGGTCTCCTATTTTACCTCCCACTGTAATATGGTTGAGCAGGGAGAGGTTTGAAAGTCCGGGGGAGCGGAATTTCACCCGGTGCGGATTTTTGTTTCCTGTACTTATGATGTACACTCCAAACTCACCTCTTGCAGTTTCTACTTTTTGATAGTATTCTCCTTTAGGTAGTTTGATCACGGCATTTGTTGCAACCTTATGTTCACCTTCGGGAATGTTATCGATCAATTGCTCGATAATGGAAAGCGATTCCCACATCTCGGCTATTCTAACTTTGTACCTTGCAAAGGAATCTCCAGCAGTATCAAGAGCTTCTGTAAATTTCACCTTATCCAGAGCACTATAGGGATGATATTTACGTACATCGCATGAGTACCCCGAAGCTCTTGCAACCGGCCCTGAAGCGCCAAAATTTATCGCATCTTCTTTCGAAAGGATTCCAACTCCTTTTGTCCTTTTTTGAAAAATGATATTTCCGGTCAAAAGGCGGTCATATTCGGGAAGTTTCGTTCTGAAGTGGGTAATAAAATCTTTAACCCGTTGGATGAAATTGGGATGTATATCCTGCATCAATCCCCCCGGGATGTTGTAGTTCATGGTAAGGCGGGCCCCACAGGTCTCCTCGAAAATATCGTTGATCATTTCCCGGTCCCTGAAACCGTAGAAGTAGGAGGTAAGCGCACCAACATCCATTCCCATTACACCCCACCAGAGGGTATGAGAAGCAATGCGGGTAAGCTCTCCCAGGATGGTCCTTATTACCTTTACCCGCTCGGGTATCTCAAGTTCCAGAGCGTTCTCTACGCATAGGCAGACTGCTTCATTGTTGATATGAGAGGATAAATAATCAAGCCGGTCTGTAAGATGAACAATTTGTTGGTAGCTGTTGCTTTCGCACATCTTTTCGATGGACCGGTGTATGTATCCAAGGTCTGGTTCCACTTTTTTGATGATCTCCCCGTCAATGGTGAGTAGTAGCCGCAATACCCCATGGGTTGCAGGGTGTTGCGGACCCATATTAATAAAGTATTCTTCAGACTTGAAGCCTGCCTTATTTGTGGTGGGTGCTAATGTTGCTGTTTCCATAGTTCTTATTTTACCACCATGTTCTTATCATCCACATAATCTTTTCTAAGAGGATAACCTTCCCAGTCTTCAGTCAGGAATAATCTCTTCATATTTGGATGATTTCTAAAAGTAATTCCGAAGAAGTCGAAAACCTCCCGCTCGTGATAATTGGCAGTGGCCCAGATATCCTGTACCGAGTCAAAAATGGGGTTTTCGCGGTCTGTTGTCTGCACCTTTACTACAAGGATATGACGGTGTACAGTTGACTCTAAATGATATACCACGCCCAGTTCTTTCCCGTCATCCACTCCTGTGAGGCAAAACAGATAATCAAATTGAGTTTCAGGATTACTTTTAAGCAATTGCATAAGCTCGTGCAATTGTTCCCCTTCAACATTTACTGTAAGATATTGCGAACCTTCTTCAGAAAATTGCGGCTGAGGAAATTCGGGATCGGGAAACCAGCTTAAAATGGTTTGTTGTAGTGCTTCGTTGGTCATGGCTATCCTTTTTTATTTTCCGTCATCAAATCCTTCGATAGGGTTAGGCTTTTCAAGCCTTTTCTCGTTCAGGATCTTTTTCTGCAGCATGATCATTCCGTCCAGGAGGGCTTCGGG
>CAYLZB010000027.1:18693-22291 GCA_964388165.1 uncultured Flavobacteriaceae bacterium
AGGGAATTGGCCCTTCCCCAGTTGATCACTTTATCAAGGGTAGTAACTAAGATATTGCCCCCGTTTCCCGCAGGAATTACCTCTCCCGGAAAATCTGCCGGAATTCCGCCTTTTTGGGCAGCCTGTTCTTTATTGTTTACTATTCCCATTTCAATGCTCCTTTTTTCCATGCATATGCTAATCCCAAGCCCAGGATAAAGAGGAAGATGAGGATCTCTACCAGGGCAATACTTCCCATTTCTCCAAATACTACTGCCCAGGGCACCAAAAAGGCGACTTCCACATCAAAAATGAGAAAGAGAATGGCAAAGAGGTAGTAGCCTACTTTAAACTGGACCCAGGTCGGACCTATGGTAGTCATCCCACTTTCATAAGGCTCCCTTTTGGCCGGGTTATCAGATTTCGTGGATATTAAATTGGAGAGAAAATTAGCGCCGGCGACCAATACGATGCCCGCGATAAGAAAGACTATGATTGCTTCTGAACCCATTTTAATACAGGTTTAATTTGTTAATAAAATTAACGTTTCAGTTGCAGGTGAGAACTGATGAAGATCAGTTCTGTCCTACTTTACTTCATAAATTTCTCCCGAGAAGAATAGATCGTCTGTCTTCTTGAATTTGGACTTAGCTTTGATCTGTGCAGTCAAAGCATCTTCCCTTTCCTCGAGGGTGACGTCTTCAAAACTTCTTATGATTCCGGTCACTAACGGATACTCCAGTCTTACCAGCATTTGGTGCAGCGTTGGATCTTTTTCTTTTGCATCATGCACAAGAATATCTTCCTCTGTTATACCATTTTCACCAATTGTGACAACTTCCAGTTTAAGGCCATTTAAAACAAGTCCTTTATTGCGGTCCTTCCCGAAGATCATAGGCTTCCCATGCTCAACATAAAGTTGCTTGTCTTCCCTAACTGCCTTGTCTGTATATTTCACATAGCAGCCGTCATTGAAGATCACGCAGTTTTGAAGTACCTCTACAAGAGAAGTACCTTTGAACTTTTCGGCCTGAATGAAGATATCGGTCATCTCTTTTGGGGCATTTCCTCCTATGCGTGCAAAGAATCTTGCCTGGGCACCTATGGCCAATTCTCCCGGGGAGAATGGCGGCTGGGTGTTTCCAAAAGGCGAGGACTTGGTTTTTTGACCTACCAGCGAGGTAGGGGAGAATTGCCCTTTTGTTAATCCGTAGATCTCGTTATTGAACAGGATGATGTTGAGGTCAATATTCCTTCTCAAAACATGGATAAAGTGGTTTCCACCAATAGCCATACTGTCACCGTCCCCGGTGATCACCCAAACACTTAGATCCGGATTGGCAAGTTTCACTCCCGAAGCAATTGCCGGTGCCCTTCCATGGATCCCATGCATCCCATAGGTGCCCATATAATAGGGGAAACGCGAGGAGCAGCCAATACCCGAGATAAAGAC
This sequence comes from uncultured Flavobacteriaceae bacterium, assembly GCA_964388165.1. Lineage (GTDB taxonomy): Bacteria > Bacteroidota > Bacteroidia > Flavobacteriales > Flavobacteriaceae > Salinimicrobium. Next base: position 20,126 of record CAYLZB010000027.1, read on the forward strand.
TACATCTTCTTTCTTCACACCCATTTCCGGTAAGGCCTTTTGAACAGATCGCAGGATCACATAGTCGTCACAGCCGGGACACCACCTTACTTCCTGGTCATTACCAAAATCCTTGTACGTGTACTTATTTGCAGTTACTGTTTCCATGTTATTCCACAATTTGTTTGAATTTTTCTTTTAGCTCGATGTTGGCAAATGGCAATCCCTGGACCTTGTTGTATTGAAGGAATTCACGGTTAAAATTCATCCTCAGGATACTGGCGAATTGACCGTTGTTGAGTTCACACACAATTACTTTCTTAAACCTTTTTAGCACCTCTTCTGTATTCTTGGGAAGGGGGTTGATATAGGTGAAGTGGGCGAATCCAATATTCCTGTGTCCTTCCTCATAAAGCTGTTTCACGGCGGTGCGCAGAGATCCATAGGTACCGCCCCATCCCACTACGAGCAGATCACCTTCCAGGGCGAATTCGGTTTGGAGTTCCGGAATGAAACTTTGTACTCTCTTGACTTTCTCAGCTCTTATATGGGTCATCGCTTCATGGTTTTCCGGCACATGAGAAACGTTTCCTGTCCTTTGGTCTTTTTCCAGGCCTCCTACACGATGTTCCATGCCCGCAGTCCCGGGTACGGCCCAATCTCTTGCCAGAGTGATCTCATCCCTGTTGTATGGATTCCAGCCCTCTTTTGCTTCAGTTACTTTTCTGGTTTTGATAGGAGGCAGATCTTCTACTTTTCTTATTCTCCAGGGAGCTGAACCGTTTGCAATGTACCCGTCGGTAAGTAGAACTACGGGGGTCATATGTTCAAGTGCAAGTTTTGCAGCCTGATATGCATAGGTAAAGCAGTTGGCCGGAGTGCTTGCTGCGATCACGATCACAGGACTTTCCCCGTTACGGCCGTACATCGCCTGAAGTAGATCTGATTGTTCTGTTTTTGTAGGTAATCCTGTTGATGGTCCCCCGCGTTGTACGTTCACTACCACCAGCGGTAGTTCGATCATCATGGCCAGCCCGAGTGCTTCTCCTTTTAGTGCAAGTCCGGGGCCTGAAGTTGTTGTAATGGCCAGATCGCCGGCAAAAGAGGCTCCAATGGCCGAGGTGATCCCGGCGATCTCGTCTTCGGCCTGGAATGCTTTTACCCCAAAATGTTTGTGTTTTACCAATTCGTGCAGGATATCTGTTGCCGGAGTGATAGGGTAGGATCCTAAGAACAATTCCAGACCAGATTTTTCGGCTGCTGCAAGGAAACCCCATGCAGTTGCAGTATTACCCATTATGATCCTATAAGTGCCTGCAGGCATCTTTGCGGGAGACACACTATAGGAGTTAGGGATCAATTCTATGGTTTCAGCATAGAAATACCCGGCATTAAGCACCTTGGTATTTGCTTCTATGAGGTGTGGCTTATTCTTAAATTTCTTGTTGAAGAAATCAATAGTGTGCTCCAGGGATCTGCTGTACAACCAGTATACCATACCCAGCGCGAACATGTTCTTACTGCGGGTGATCATTTTTTGATCCAGACCTTCCACATTCTTTAGAGCTTCCTTGGTAAGAGAAGACATAGGAACCTGGACTACGCGATAATTTGAAAGGCTGCCGTCTTCAAGAGGGTTGCTCTGATATTGTGCCTTTTCGAGATTTTTTTTGCTGAAGGAATCGACATCCACAATAATGGTCTGCCCCGGTTTAACAGCATAAAGGTTTGTCTTCAAACCTGCCGGATTCATGGCAACAAGAAGGTCTACGTTGTCACCCGGTGTGCTTATTTCCACACTTCCAATGTGAACCTGAAATCCCGAAACTCCATAGAGGCTCCCTTGTGGGGCCCTTATTTCTGATGGGTAGTTGGGGAAGGTAGCCACATCATTTCCAAACATGGCCGAGGTATCAGAAAATTGGGTGCCTGTAAGTTGCATCCCGTCCCCCGAGTCTCCAACAAACCTGATCACCACAGCATCAATAGATTCGGCCGGTAATTTTGTTTTTTCTGCGATCATAGGATATGGTTTTTAAAACTTTGGTATTAACCAAGAGTATCACCAAATGTATATTCATTGAGCAGCAGGAAATATGATGCAGGTCATATAGTTTTTAAAATGAGCTTATTAAGAATAATTCTTAGTTAATTAAAACATGATTATCATCATGTTTGAGCAGATAA
>CAYLZB010000028.1:0-21552 GCA_964388165.1 uncultured Flavobacteriaceae bacterium
TCATTGTTGGTAGTTTTATTCCGAAAAATACAAAAAAATAAAGGCCCTTCGCAATACAAAGGGCCTTCTATAAATCTTTTCAGAATAAATTCAGAATTTTCTAAAAATCCAGCTCATCCGGCAGGCTATCTTCGTCGTCTTCACTACTGCGGCCATAAGCGCTACAATCTGTCTGAATTGTAACCACTTCGGGTTTAGGGAAGGGTCCTTTTGCCACGTTCAATTCTTTATCGGCATATACTTTCTTCATGTATATACCCCATATTGGTAATGCCATGGTAGCTCCCTGTCCATATGTTATAGTGGGAAAGTGAACTGCACGATCTTCGGCGCCAACCCAAACTCCGGTGGTAAGGTTTGGTACCATTCCCATGAACCAGCCGTCACTCTGGTTTTGTGTAGTACCTGTTTTTCCGGCAATTGGGATTTCATTTCTGTCAAAGTTGTAAGGATATCCGGTTACTGCACGTTTGTAATGCTCGGCACCGGTAGCCCAGTCTCCCCGAAGCCTTTGACCGGACCCGTACTGGGTTACCCCCTCCATAAGGTTCAAGGTGACATATGCAGCCTCTTTACTGAGCACGTCCCGGGTTTCGGGCACATGTTGATAGAGAATGGTCCCGTTCTTATCTTCTATCCTGGTAACGATCACCGGCTTTACATATACACCCTCATTGACGAAAGTACTGTAGGCAGAGACCATTTCAAATACGCTGAGATCGGCCGTACCCAAGGCAATAGAAGGTACTTCCGGTATATTCTCGGTATCTATACCCAGTTTCTCAATAAGGTTTATCACAGGTTTAGGACCCGTGCGATCTATAAGGCGCGCAGTAACCGTATTCACAGATTCTGCAAGGCCTCTTTTTAGACTGATCATTCCTGAATATTCCCCATCACTGTTCTTTGGCGTCCAGTCATTCTGGTTTCCATGCTTTCCGGCTTCAATAGTATGAAGGCTTCTTGGTAGCGTATCACAGGGAGAAAGGTGCAATTGATCTATTGCTGTAGCGTAAACGAAAGGTTTAAAGGTCGATCCCACCTGTCTTTTCCCTTGTTTAACGTGATCATATTTAAAGTGCTTAAAATTGGTTCCTCCAACCCAGGCTTTTACTTCACCTGTTTGCGGAGTCATAGACATCATCCCTGCCTGAAAGAAGGATTTATAATATCTTATAGAATCCCGGGGAGTCATGATCGTATCAATATTTCCTTTCCAGGAAAAAACTTCCATTTGTGTTGGGATATCAAAAGATTTACTGATCTCTTCATTAGAGAGGCCCTTGTCCTTCAATATCCTCCATCTTTCACTGCGACGCATGGCGTCAGTGATCAATTTATCGACCTCCTCTTTAGATATATCTCTAAAAGGAGCAGTCTTGTTGTTCTTATTCTGCCTGTCGAATTCCTTTTGAAGGTTGGCGATATGCATCATTACAGCTTCTTCTGCGTATTCCTGCATGCGGCTGTCAATACTGGTGTAGATCTTGAGTCCGTCGCGATAAATGTTGTATTCACTTCCATCGGGCTTCGGGTTCTTTTTGATCCAATCCTTCATAAACCCCTGCAAATAGACCCTGAAGTAGGTCGCAACTCCCTCGTCATGTCCCTGGGGAGAAAACTTTGTTTGCAATGGCAATTGTTGAAGAGAATCCTTTTCTTCTTCGGTAATGTAGTCATTCACCTCCATCTGGCTAAGCACCACATTACGACGCTGCAAAGCGTTGTCCTTGAATTGCTCTTTTTGAGGGTTATATAAAATAGGATTCTTAAGCATTGCTACAAGCACTGCAGCTTCTTCAAGATTGAGATCTTTAGGTTCTTTGTCGAAATAGATCTTTGCCGCCGAACGCACCCCAACTGCCTGGTAAAGGAAGTCGTATTTATTGAGATACATGGTAATGATCTCTTCTTTGGTATATTGCCTTTCAAGACGGGTCGCAATGATCCATTCCTTCACTTTCTGGATTCCGCGGGAAAGCGGATTTCTGGAAACATTATCTGTAAAAAGAAGTTTTGCCAGCTGCTGGGTAATTGTACTCGCACCTCCCCTTTTCCCAAGGAATACGGCAGCACGCAAAGTTCCCCTTGCATCTATTCCCGAATGTTCATAAAACCGCTCATCCTCTGTAGCAATAAGAGCTTCGATCAAATGCTGAGGAAGATCTTCATATTTAACAGGGGTACGGTTCTCGTTGTAATATTTACCCAGGGTTTCCCCGTCTGACGAAAATATTTCGGTCGCCAGATTGGTCTCAGGGTTTTCAAGTTCTTCAAAAGTGGGCATAGTACCAAAAACACCCCAGCTCGCGAGCAAGAAGAGGAGTACTATTGCCGAAATTCCTAATGCAAATACTGTCCAGAACCAGGACTTGTAACGGCTGTATTGCTTTCTTTTGGCCGTCTCTTTATTTGCTTTTCCAGATGTTTTTGCCATCTATTATTGTTGTTGTTTAATGTCTTCTATTCTAAAACCAACCTCGGTAATACCTTCAAGGTTTTGAATACCTTCAATACTATCCCGTCTACGCATTGCCTGCTGTACAGTCACCAGATATTCTCCTGCCTCTGTAAATTTCACATTTTCCTTGTACCAGAGCTTGCTTTCCTTTACATCACCAAAGCCCGTGCCAAGCCATTCTCCAGAAGGTGCAGCCATCTCGTACTGCAGGGTGTCACTAATTACTTTACCATTAGGAAAGTTGAGCTCTGTGATCAAAAAAATGTTGCTGAAGTCGTAATCTGAAGTGTTCCTTAAATTGATGAAAAGATTATAATTATTCACTGTATCCGGTGCCTCAAACCTGAACTTCACCAGTGAATCCCTATGCCATTCCCCGGGAACAGACCTATACTCATCGAATACTCTGTTCTTGTCGCAGGATGCCATGAATAAAACTCCCAAAAAGAGGAAAAAAACAGATGCTTTACCCATTCTTTTGCGGTCTTTTCTTTTTGCGTTTGTTTTTGCGCTTTTTCTTACCTGTCCCCTTGGAGTCAAAACGGGTAAGACTGTCCTGCCCTACCACATTGTGGTAATCGGGTTTCTCTTCCTGCTGCACTTCTACTGCAAATTCTTCCAGGCTGTTCACAGGCTCCTTTTTGGAGTTGGCTTTGATGATCTTGTTCACCTGTTCAACCGTAAGAGTATGCCAGTTACTCCAGTCCCCTTCATAGGCGTACCACAAAAAGCCCTTGAAAATATCTATTTTTTGACACACCGCTGTACCTTTCTTGGTGTGTAATTTCACTTCAGACTTTGGAAAATCCTTCAGCGCATCCAGATAGGTGTCCAGTTCGTAGTTAAGGCAACATTTTAGTTTTCCACACTGACCTGCTAATTTCTGAGGATTGAGGGAAAGTTGCTGATATCTCGCTGCAGAAGTATTTACGCTTCGGAAGTCGGTCAACCAGGTTGAACAACATAATTCCCTTCCGCAGGAACCAATTCCGCCAAGGCGTGCCGCTTCCTGCCTGAAGCCTATTTGTCGCATCTCGATACGGGTATTGAATTCCCTTGCGAACTCCTTGATGAGTTGACGAAAATCCACCCGCTCTTCTGCAGTGTAATAAAAAGTGGCTTTTGAAGCATCCCCCTGGAATTCAATGTCGCTTATCTTCATTTGAAGATTAAGACGGATCGCTATTTCCCGGGCGCGAACCTTCATTTTCTCCTCCTTTTCCCGGGCTTCCTGCCAAATATCTATATCCCGCTGTGTAGCTTTGCGATAAACCTTAAGTACCTCGTTGCTATCCTGCCGCACTTTTTTCTTCTTCATTTGAACACGTACGAGCTCTCCAACCAGGGAAACCACACCCACATCATGTCCCGGGGCAGCCTCGGTAGCTACAACATCACCAATACTGAGACTTAAGTTTTCAGTATTTTTAAAAAAGTGTTTCCGTCCGTTCTTAAAGCGAACTTCCACTATATTGAATGGCTCCATTCCCTGCGGAAGGACCATATTTGATAACCAGTCGAAAACTGAAAGCTTATTACAACTATCAGTTCCGCAGGTTCCATTGTTCTTACATCCTTTAGGCTGACCGTCTTTGCCGGTCGAGCAACTGTTACATCCCATAATCTATATGTTGAAATCCTGACAGAAAGAAAATCCTCCCGCCGGATTGAATCTTAATTAAAAACTATTGAGGTAAATATACCATTATTTATGGAACGCAATCTTGAGAAACTAATTGTTAGTTCTTGTACTTAAGTACTTCAGACCTTCCTTTTTTGAAGATCTTATTGCTGTTCCCTTTACCCTTTCTCAGGGATTTTTGCTCCTCGTATGGCAGGGCAGCGATCTCCTTACATTCCACTGAACAACAGGTGTTCATCTGCTCAGAACACTCCTCACACTGTATGAACAAAAGGTGACATGCTTCATTTGCACAGTTCACGTGGGTATCACAAGGCTTCCCACATTGATGGCAACTTGAAATTATATCTTCACTTATTCGCTCTCCCCTACGGTGGTCAAAAACAAAATTTTTACCAAGGAATTTATTCTCCAGTTTAAGATTTTCTACCTGTCTCGCATATTCAATGATCCCGCCTTCAAGCTGAAATACTTTTTTAAAGCCCTTGTGCTTGTAATAAGCACTGGCTTTTTCACAGCGAATTCCACCGGTGCAGTACATCACGAGGTTCTTGTCTTCCTTATGATCCTGAATGTCTTTTTCAATGATGTCCAGACTGTCTCTAAAAGTGTCAACATCGGGAGTCATAGCGCCTTTGAAATGACCTATCTCACTTTCGTAGTGATTGCGCATATCCACCAAAATAGTATTTGGATCCTCAATGAGCTCATTGAATTTCTTAGCGTCCACATGAACTCCCTTATTGGTGACATCAAAAGTGGCATCATTAAGACCATCGGCCAGGATCTTGTCACGAACCTTCACCTTAAGCTTCAGGAAAGACTTAATGTCGTGTTCAATTGCAATATTTAGACGAACATTTTCAAGGAAATAGATCCCATCGAGGAATGCCTTGAATTTTCCGAAGTTTTTGGCAGGGACAGAAAGCTGGGCGTTGATCCCTTCGTGCGCTACATAAATCCGCCCAAGAACCTCCATTTGATCCCATGCTACGAAAAGATGGTTTCTAAAAAGATGCGGATTTCCAATTTTGGCGTATTGATAGAAAGAGAGCGTGAGTCGGTCTTCCCCGGCTTCCTCAAGTAATGCTTCCCTTTCTTTAGCGCTTAATTTATTGTACAGTTGCATGCTATACTAATGATTTAAGGTTAAAGAATTTTGCGCAAAGATAAAGCTTTAAATGAAAAAATGCCCGGATGTCGTATCGGGGCATTTTTTTTCGAACGGCTAATTCGTTATTTATTATTTTTTAATTCTTCAACTAAAAATAAAAATAACGTTAGCCACCGTCCACCCGGCAGCTGCAGTTCAGATTGACTACTGAAGCACTACCGGAAATACTTAGAATAATATTCCTTTTTAAAAATTTCATGTAGTTAATGTGTTGCTTTACCTAATAGATGCTCAAAAGCAAAAAAGGTTGCGTATTAATTTTATGCACAATTAAAAACTTATAGTATTTTAGCAGCACTATCATATAAAAAGAAGCCGAATTAAATGAGCAACGAGAAAGAAAGAGAAGCAAAATTAAAAGCCCTCAAACTCACCCTTGACAAGATGGATAAAACCTATGGAAAGGGTACTGTAATGAAGATGAGCGACCAGAGTGTCCTTGATGTAGATGTGATCCCGAGTGGATCTTTAGGTCTTGATCTTGCACTTGGAGTTGGAGGATATCCCCGCGGAAGGGTAATTGAAATATATGGACCTGAGTCCTCGGGTAAAACCACCCTTACCTTACACGCCATAGCCGAAGCACAAAAAGCAGGAGGTATTGCTGCATTTATTGATGCTGAACATGCCTTTGACCGTTTTTATGCTGAAAAACTGGGCATAGATCTGGAAAACCTTATCATTTCCCAACCAGACAATGGGGAGCAGGCACTTGAGATCGCAGACAATCTTATTCGTTCGGGCGCTATTGATATTATTGTGGTGGATTCTGTTGCTGCTTTGACTCCTAAGAGTGAGATCGATGGGGAAATGGGGGATTCAAAAATGGGATTACATGCCCGTCTTATGTCACAGGCCCTTAGAAAACTAACAGCTTCCATTAGTAAGACCCATTGTACTGTGATCTTTATCAACCAGTTGAGAGAGAAGATCGGGGTGATGTTCGGGAATCCTGAAACTACCACCGGTGGTAACGCATTGAAATTCTATGCCTCAATTCGTTTGGATATTCGTCGCTCTACACAGATCAAGGATAGCAATAGCGAAGTGCAGGGGAATAAAACACGAGTGAAGGTGGTGAAGAACAAGGTTGCCCCGCCATTCAAAACCGCCGAATTTGATATTATGTATGGAGAAGGTGTTTCCAAAATTGGGGAGATCATTGACATAGGAGTGGATTACGAGATCATAAAGAAAAGCGGCTCCTGGTTTAGCTACGAAGACACCAAGCTGGGACAGGGACGTGATGCAGTGAAGATCCTGCTAAAAGACAATCCCGACCTCATGGAGGAGCTGGAAACCAAGATAAAAGATGCCATGGCAGTGGCAAAAGCTTAAAACTCTAAAAAAATCCCGAAAATTTTCGGGATTTTTTCTTTTTACGCGCAACCATTTAGCAATTTCTGCATCTCTTCTATAGAGACCCCAATCTGCCAGTGCCGTTATGAAAGATCGAGACCAGATTATTGAATGTGCGTCCTACTGTAGAATCGGCAAAGCAAAGAGGGAAATTTTAAAGGCTAATTCCTTCGGAAGACCGGGAATATCTCACCATTCCCGATCTTCCTTTTTTAAAAATCCCATCCCCCCCAATAATATTTACAGTGCAAAAAACCGGCTGCCGGTTTTTATTTTTGTTGGAGAATCAGCTGAAATCCCTATATTTAGGATTCCTGAAGCCCGTTTCAGAACCCGGGACGGCTACTTAACAGCGGATACAATTCCGCCATTTTTCAACAGCACTTAAATTTTGGAATATTGAGCATTGAACAACTCATACAAAGATGCAAGAAGCAGGACATAAAGGCGCAGGAGCAGCTATACAGGATGTTTGCGCATAAATTATTCCCCGTTTGCCTCAAGTACTCTTCCAGCTACCAACAGGCTGAAGACAATCTACAGGATGCATTTTTGATGATCTTTAAAAGTATGCCTCAATACAAGAATAAAGGTTCCTTTGAAGGATGGATGAAGAGGATCGTGATAAACACCTCCCTTCAGAAATATAGAAAACAAACTGTTTTTGAGATCATACGAGATGATTATCATAAAGAGCCCGAAATTGAAGTAGGAGAAGATGAAGTATCTGTCGATTATTTACTGGAGATCATACAGCAATTGCCAGATCGTTACCGGCAGGTGTTCAACCTCTATGTACTCGATGGATTCTCTCACAAGGAAATTGCCGAGATGCTGAATATTTCAACCGGAACTTCGAAATCAAACCTTGCGAGAGCAAGGATGATCCTAAAAGAAAAAATTGAGAATAGTCTTTATAAAACAGCTGCCCGTACTGTATAAATGAAAGAGAAGAAGTACATAGACAGGCTTTATCAGGAGAAGTTTCGGGATTTTGAAGCAGCACCAAGGGATGCAGTTTGGAAATCGATCGAAACAAAACTTCAGGAAAAGCGCGAACGCAAAACTGCAGTTCCATTTTGGTTCCGTTATGCAGGCGTCGCCGCACTTTTTGCTTTCCTTTTCATGCTGGGAGATTGGTTGCTTCCCGTTACTCCCTCAACAACTGTTGCTAATGAGGAAACCGAAGAGACCACCACAAGTCCCTCGATCACTCCTGTTAATTCTTCGATAGTCTTTACTCCTTCAGAAGAAGATCGTGGATTACTGGAAGAAAACAGCACAATTTCAGCCCAAAAAGAAAATTCTGTTATTGCTCTTAATTCAGATAAAAAAGAACAAACATTTAGGACCAGCGAAGAAGGGGCGTCCCGAATAGGATCCAAAAATGCAATTTTTGACACCCCTGTTCCGGTTGCCGGCAGCTCCCTGACGAAAGAAGAGACTCCGGATATATCTGAGGAATTAAAACCTTCTATTTTCGATGCTCTTAAAACTTCGGAAGAAACAGAGATCGCCAGCACAGAACGTAAAAGCAACTTTGAGGTCTCCACACACGCAACACCTATTTACTATGGCAAGATCGGGAGGTCGAATCCTTTGGATGTAGGTTTCGACGAACACAGGAAGGCAGAAGTCACTTATTCGTATGGAGTATCTGTAGCCATGAACATTAGTGATAAAATAAAGATCCGTTCCGGGGTAAATCGTGTGGATCTAAGCTACAGCACCAGTGGAATAGGTTATCAATCTATTGCCGGAGTTTATCCTGTTAGAAACGCTTCCCTGGTGAAAGTGAAAGACCCCGATATTAAAATGGTGACGGGAAATGTGAATGGAAGGACGCGAAGCAGCACCAATCGAACCCCCGCCGGAGTGTTCACCAGCGGCAATCTTAATCAAAAGATGGGTTATATAGAGGTTCCCGTAGAATTTGAGATCACCCTCTGGGAACGAAGATTTGAACTTAACCTTATTGGTGGTGGTAGTACCCTTTTCCTTGATGAGAACGAGGTAGTGCTCAATACCGGAAGTATTTTAGCTGAAGGCAAGGCAGATAACCTAAATGACGTAAGCTTCAGTGCCAATCTGGGCTTGGGAGTGGATTATAATCTTTCTGAAAAATTCAAGCTGAATTTAGAACCAATGCTGAAGTATCAACTTAAGACCTTTGATGCTCCCACCGGGGATGTGCAGCCGTACTTCTTTGGAGTCTATACAGGATTTAGTTACAAATTCTAACCACAGCCATTATCCTCCTTTAACTCCTGCAAAATTACCTCCCTGGTCTTTTCCCGAAGTTCCTTTTTGTCATTCTGTGTAAGTCCTAATGTAGGGATGAAATTTTTGATCTTTACGCGCATTCTGCCGGGGCTACCTTTTGTAAATATGTACGGGAAACGTTTTTTATTGTCATAGAAGACCATTGGTACAATAGAGATCTGATGATCTATAGCCAGCCGGAAAGCTCCATCTTTGAAGGTGTCTAAGAGAAGGGATTGATCATTGGGCACACCACCTTCAGGAAAGATACAAATGCTGGTGCCGTTTTGTAGACGTCGTTGAGCACGCTCAAAAACTTCTTTTCGGCTTTTTTGATTTCCGCGGTCAACAAGGATACAGGTGCGCTTATAAAAGTATCCAAAAAGGGGAATTTTCACCAGTTCTTTTTTGCCGACAAATACAAAGGGATTCTTCACCGCTACCAGCATGAGCATAATATCTGTCATGGAAGTATGGTTCGCCACCAACATATAGGCCTCTCCTTTTACGAGTCTCTGTTCCCGCCTTATTTTTGGATAAAATCCCATTCCAAAGAGAATGAATGCAGCCCACCAGCGGGCGATCATAAAGAATTGGGGATAGAATTTTGTGCGGGAAGTGAAAAGAAGCAGGAATGGAAAAAAAACAATAATGGGAATGGCCATCAAGATGTAAAACCATATTCTCCATAAGACAACCAGGAAAGACCTAAGTATGCGCATGTGGTCAAAAGTAAGGAATTGGATTGAAGGTATTCTTTAAAAAAGATACCTTTGTGAAAAAATAGAGCAAGCCGATGTCCAGAATTCTTACGGGGGTACAAAGTACCGGAACTCCGCACCTGGGGAACATTTTAGGAGCCATTATTCCTGCTGTGGAAATGGCTAACGATCCAAAAAATGAATCCTTTCTTTTTATAGCAAACCTACATACACTTACCCAAATCAAAGATCCTGAAGTGTTAAGGGAGAATACCCTTTCTACTGCAGCCACCTGGCTGGCATTTGGTCTGGATATTGAGAAAACGGTGTTCTACAGGCAAAGCGATATTCCACAGGTAACAGAACTTACCTGGTATCTCAATTGTTTTTTTCCCTATCAAAGATTGACATTAGCTCATTCTTTCAAAGATAAGGCCGACAGACTTGAGGATGTGAATGCCGGACTTTTTGATTACCCTATCCTGATGGCTGCAGATATACTTCTATATGATGCAGAAATAGTGCCTGTAGGAAAAGACCAGTTACAGCACCTGGAAATGACCCGTGATGTGGCTTCACGCTTCCATGCAAAAATGGGAGAAACCTTCGTCATGCCCGATGCTAAAGTTTCTGAAGAAACGATGTATGTGCCGGGAACCGACGGCGAAAAAATGAGTAAATCAAAAGGCAACATCATCAATCTTTTCTTACCTGATAAGCAGCTTAGAAAGCAGATCATGGCCATACAGACAGATAGTACTCCCCTTGAGGATCCTAAAGATCCTGACACAGATAATGTTTTCAACATATATAAGTTGGTTGCCACCAAAGAACAAACTGCCGAGATGCGCCGTAATTACGAAGCCGGAGGATATGGTTATGGTCATGCAAAGCAAGCCTTATATGAGGTTTTGATCACCCGCTTTGAAAAAGAACGGGCACTATATAACCACTACATGGAAAATCCGGAAAAGGTTGAGGAAGCCCTTGCGGTAGGAGCTGAAAAGGCGCTGAAAGTAGCCGATGAGGTATTGAACAGGGTAAGAAAGAAACTTGGATATTAATTAGACTGTCTCAAACAGTTTCCCCGGCAATGGCCGCACAACTCCTTTGAGCTCCATGTTGAGCAGTAAAGTTGCGGCCTTAAACGTGGGAATCTTTAGATTTAAGGCAATGAGATCCAGTTGTTCTTTTCCTTTATCTTTTAAGTAAGAGTAAAGCACCTCCTCTTCTTCTTCAAGTTCAACGAAAAGTTGTTTTTGAACCGGCTTTAGATCATTTTGTTGTGGATACCAGTTTAGGATGTAAGCCAGATCTGCCGCAGAGGTAAGCACATGTGCCTGCTGGGATTTTATAAGCATATTGCAGCCTTTACTCTGAAGATCTGTTGGACGACCCGGTACAGCGAATACTTCCCGGTTATACGAGTTGGCAATATCGGCAGTTACCAGAGATCCTCCTTTTTCTGCACTTTCAATGACTACTGTGGCTTCGCTAAGCCCTGCTATAATACGGTTTCGCTTTAAGAAATTATTGCGATCAAATATATCTGTACTCCAAAAATCGGTTAAAAAACCTCCGTTCTCTTCGACACCTGCCATGTACTTTTTGTGAACTCCGGGATAGATCTGATTCAGTCCATGGGCGAGACATCCAATAGTTTGAAGTTTGTGTTTTATGGCAGCTTTTTGGGCACAAATGTCAATTCCATATGCAAAACCTGAAACAATAACAGGATCCAGTGGAGCGAGGTCTTCAATAAGCTTTTCACAAAAAGAAAGACCATGTGTAGTAGCCCTGCGGGTTCCAACAATGCTCAGGATCTTTTTATTGGTGAGGTCAATTTTGCCCCGTTTAAAAAGTAAAATAGGACCATCCAGGCAATGCTTCAATTTTTCGGGATAACTGCTGTCCAGGTAATAAAAAGTTTCAATGTTATTTTTGTGGATGTACTCTAATTCTCTTTCGGCTGCTTCGAGATTCCCGGGAGAGAAGAGATCGACCAGTTTGGTATTCCCAATTCCATCGATCTTTAAAAGTGTAGACTTTTTTTCTTTAAAAACAGCTTCTGCAGAACCAGCTTTCCGAATGAGTTTTTTTGCCGAAGCATCACCTAAATTAGGGACATGCTGCAGTGCCAGAACGTACTGTAATTCAGAAGATTCCATAGCTATTTTAAAGCCGGAAAATTAGTTTAAAAATTTGTTAATAATTTAAGGCCAGCGTGTTTTTTCAGAAAATAATATTTTCTACATTTGTTTCAATGGCAGTAGCAAAATACATCCACGACCTTCTTTACCGATACGAATGTGTTATCCTTCCGGGATTCGGAGCTTTTATCACTCAACAACATTCGGCCGGGATCCACGAAAAGACCGGAGAATTCTTTCCTCCTAAAAAAACGGTTTCCTTTAACCGTCAATTGGAAAAGAATGACGGCTTGTTAGCTAACTATATGATGGAGGCAGATAAGATCTCTTATAATGGCGCTATTGAAAGGATCGAACAGTTTGTGCATGAACTGGAACTTGTTCTTGAAAAGAACACTACTGTAAATCTTGAGAACCTCGGCTCCTTTACATTGACCGAAAGCGGTAAACTACAGTTTGAACCTGCTGCAGGGACCAATTTTATGAAGGAAGCTTTTGGTCTGAGTACATTTACCCGCGCTGCAGTTTCACGAGAGATCTATAAACAACAAGCTGAGGAAATAGAAGAAAAAGCTCCTGTTGCTTTCACTCCTGAAAGAAGAGCCGGACGGTGGTTAAAATATGCTGCGGTAGGTCTCCTTGCCATTGGATTGAGTGGCGCTGCCGGACTCAACATATACAGTGATCAGGTCAACGAACACAATATAGCCGAACAACAAAAGGCAGTATCTCAACTTGAAAACCAGATACAGCAGGCAACTTTTGTAATTGATAATCCTCTCCCTGCTGTTACCCTTAAGGTTTCAAAACAAACCGGAAATTACCATATCGTTGCCGGTGCTTTTAGAGAAGAAGAGAACGCTGCCAAGGCTGTTGAAGAGTTAAAAGCTCAGGGCTTTAAAGCCCGGCAGATCGGCGAGAATAGATTCGGTCTACATCAGGTGCTTTACAGCAGCCATGAATCCCGTAGAGACGCTATAAATGAGCTTTACAGGGTGAAGAAAGCCAATCCCGGTGCGTGGCTGTTGGTGCAGGAGCTGTAGTTATAATATCGGGACACCAAATTCCAGTTTTTTAGATTCTTTTTTTCCAGGTCACCTAAGGTTGATTTACTGAAGACTTATGCCATGCTGGCACTGAGCACTGATGCCCGCCAACTTTTTTAATACCTCCTTAACGGCAATTAAGCCAAAGCACCTTACCTTTGCCGAAAATTTACAGCATGCAAGCGAGAACTCCCGAGGAATCGAAAACAACTCTTACAGACCTTGTTCTTCCAAGTGAAACAAATCCTTTAAATAACCTTTTTGGAGGGGAATTGCTCGCACGTATGGATCGTGCAGCCAGCATCGCTGCAAGACGTCATAGTCGCAGGATAGTTGTAACGGCTTCGGTGAATCATGTAGCTTTCAATAAAGCTGTGCCTCTTGGGAGCGTAGTCACTGTAGAAGCTAAGGTTTCAAGAGCCTTCAAATCTTCAATGGAGATCTACATAGATGTGTGGGTTGAAGATCGGGAAAGCGGAGAACGAACTAAAGCGAATGAAGCTATTTATACCTTTGTAGCTGTAGATGAGACCGGAACTCCCGTAGCCATTCCTCCTTTAGAACCCGAAACTGAACTGGAAAAGAAACGCTATGAAGCTGCATTGCGTCGTAAACAACTCAGTCTCGTACTTGCAGGCAAAATGAAGCCCGCTGATGCTACAGAGCTCAAAGCCTTGTTTGTAAATTCATAGGTAATTTTTTGAATAAATCCGGGTAAAGGCAGTCACCCTCATATCCTTAAGGGAATATTTATGCCGCTCCTCCGGAGCCACCCATACCTTGGTTTAGGGTCTAAGTTAATTTGACCTTGATAGTCCCGGCTCTTGATTCTTGCCTCTGGCAGCGAAGCGGTCTGTTGTTTACATCTGGTAGATCCACTCCTCGGGGTTGAGTTTCTGGTTATTCTTGTACATTACAAAATAAAGCGTGGTTCTGCCATCGGCTTTATTTATGCCAATGCTTCCCAGTTCCTGCCCTAAAGCCACCTGCTGACCTTTTCGTACATCTACAGAGTCAAGGTGATTATAAATAGTAATATAATCTCCATGCCTTACCATTACCATAAGACTGGAGCCTCTAACAGCAATAATTTCACTTACAGTACCCCCAAATACAGCCCGGGCTTTTGAATTAGGATCGGTTGCAATCCTAACACCGTTACTGTTCATGGTAGCAGTCTTCACCACCGGGTGGGGCTGAGTTCCATAGCGAAGCACTACAGTTCCTGTTCTTACAGGCCATGGAAGTTTACCTTTGTTCTTCTCAAAATCGGCGGCCAATGCTTTGGCCTCCGGAGTCAGTTTGAAAACACTTCTGGAAGGAGATTCTTCACCTTCATTGCTCGCTGCAATAGCTGCTTCAATGATCCTTTCGATCTCCCGGTCGATCTCATTTATCTCCTGTTGCTTTCTTTTAAGTTGAGTAGCGAATTGACCTTCTTTTTTACGAACCTCTGCGATAAGGCCTTGCTGCTCTTTCTTGCTCTTTTCAAGTTGAGCACGGGTTTGCCTATTTTCGGCTATTAGTTTATCCTTGGTTTTTTTCTGTTCTGCCAGACTTTGATTCAGCTTTTGCAATTCTTCAGCTCGTATTTTTATTTCTTCCCCCTGCTGATGTCTGTAATTTGCATATTGCTTCATATATTGAAGCCGTTTATACGCCTGTAAAAAGTTTTCAGAAGAAAGCAGGAACATGATCCTGCTCTGCTGAGATTTACTCTTATAGGAGCGACGGATCATCTTACTGTAGTCCTCCTTAAGTTGCTCAAGTTCCTTGCGCAGTGCTCCGATCCTGTTCTGGTTGGTATTGATCTCACGGGTGAGCAGGTTCGCCTGTTGATTGGTCACTCTAATGAGATTCTCGGTAGACCTTATTTGCTGGTCCAGGTCCTCAACTTCTGTAAGTATAGATTTTTCCTTTTTAAGGTTGGAAGTACGCAGGGAATTAATTCTTTTAATTTCCGCCTGCAACTCCAATCTTCGCTGTTCCAGTTCTTCACGTTTATCAATCTGGGAGAAGCCCTGGATACTCAGTAATAAAAATCCCGCAACGAGGGTATGCCGTAAAAGAACCTTTATTTTCATTCTATGCTGATTTCTTCGTAGCCCGAAGGTATTGAAAAAGGAAAAGATACCGGAACGTTAAATTCAATGTTTCTAAAGGTCATGTCAATACGAGTGTTCTCGGCACCTTCTGTGGCAATGATCTTGATCTGCGAAGGAAAAAGTTGTCCTTTCACCTTCTGGTATTCGGGGTAGGTAACAGTGACACTTCTATTCTCCCGCTCCTGACCCAACTGCTGAGCAACAGCCTTGAAATTTCCTGCGTCCAAAAGGAACATACGCCTTAGAAAATTTTCTCTCTCTGGCTGAAGTTGATAACCCCGTGTAGATTCGGTAAGCTTGTATCTTTCATCTCTAAGGTCATAGATGGTTTGGCCAAGCAAAAGATTCTGTACTTTCTCATAATCCAGTGGAGTACCAAGAAGGTCACTTAATAAACTAAAGTCTCCATCAAAATACGTTCGGGTGATCTTCTCGTAGAACTGAACGGAGTTGGGAGTGATCATCACCTTTGCAAGTGGAATACCGAGTAACTGACCGCTCATCCAGATAGTGTCATCTTTTTTCATCCGGAAATTAACCGTTACGCTCTGACTTCTGTCCTCAGTTTGATAATCCAGGCTAAGTCTTCCCTGAAGTGTATTGAAATCCACTTCATTCTCGTAGTGCCGGGCAACTACAGCCGCAACCGCAGCATCTTCGGGAGCCACAGTTCCCATTTTGGCCTTTCGGGCACCACCACAGGAAGTAAGGATGAGGGATAAGATTAGTAGGGGAATTATGTGTTTGTAGGTCATTAAGATCTAATTTTCTAGTTTTTCAGCTTTTTTAAGAGCTTCTTCTGCTTTTTCGTTTTGGTTTAAACCTTTATAGGCCACGGCCAGCTGCTTCTGAAATTCTCTTTCCGTTTGTGGGTCATCAATGAGATAATCAATTCCCGTGAGAAGAGCTTCTTCTGCTTGTTTGAATTCATTAAGATTATTGTATGCAGTTCCCGACATTAAGAACAACCAGGCTTGTGTGGGGAAGATTTCCAGACCTTTCTGAGCAAGGCGTTCAACTTCCTCAAAATTGCCGGCTTTGGCTTCCAGTTTTATGACATCTCTAAAAAGACCAAAATCATCTTTTTCATACTCTAAAGCACTCTTAAAATATTTGAGTGCAAGTTCTTCATTTCCTTTTTCCTTAAAGAAGACCCCAAGTTGTTTATAAACCTTTTGATTGTTCTCTTTTTCAGAGAAAACTTCTACCAGCTGTATCAAATCTTCTTCCAAAGATGGATTTTCAATAACATAAATTAGAAAATCATTGAGCGCCTGGTACTTCGTTACTTCGTCAATCTGATCACTTTCCAGTAGGATCTTCATGGAATTCACGGCTTCTTCCGCTTCATTTTCGGTGATATAGAACTTATAGAGAGCGAGATGAACCAGCTGAGAATCAGGATTTATTTCCAGCAGTTGTCTTGCTGTCTCAAATGCTTTTTCTACCTGTCCGTTTTCACTGTAAATAAAAATAAGATTCAGATAGTCCTGTTCATTCTGCGGATCCTCTTCAATATTCTCCTCCAGATCACTTATTTGTGCCTCCACATTATTTGTACGCGCATATACCTGGCGGCGCAAACTCTCGCGGTAGGTACTTGAACCTTTGGTTCTATCAAGGGAATCCAGCAGGGCCAGGGCAGCATCATACTGCTCGTTCTGAATATAAAGGTTTACCAGATCCTCGGAAAAAGCAGAATTCACTCTCGCCAGGGCCTTAACTACCGGCAGGGCCTTATCAAATTCCTTACTTTGAAAATAGGTGGTGTAAAGCTCTTCCAGCATCCCCTCATTTTGGGGTACTGCTTTACGTCCTTTTTCCAGGTAAACTGCCGCCTGGGAATATTGCCCCAGCGCATTGTAGTTCTTCCCCAGTTCCAGATAAACAACCGGCTCATCGGGTTTTAGGGCCAGAGCCTGCACCAAAGCATCAATGGCTTTTTGATAGTTCTCTATGGATTTTTGCTTAAGTGCTTCAAAAAAGAATTCCTGAAAAGCATCGGTTACATTTCCCAGATCATCCTGCGCCATTTCTACGACAGGCTTTTCCTGTGAATAGGAAATATTGCCCAGCTGCAGCAGGGTTAAAAATAGGATTATGTAGAGACTTTTTTTCATTCATTCTTAAAGCTTCGGAAATTATTCAAGTACCGAATAATCACCAATGCTTATCTCGGTAAATTCACCATTGAATTTAGCGAAATTACCGATCATTGCGTTATCTAAATCAGCATTCTCCACCTCGGCAAAGGTTTGAATAAGGCTGTTCTTTATAGTCGAGTTAATAACTTTAGTTCCATTTCCAATAGAAACATTGGGGCCAATTTTTGCATTTTTGAGTACTACGTTCTCGCCGATAAAACAAGGCTCAATGATCTCAGAATTTTCAATTTCAATGTTGGAGGCTACCAATTGCTCTCCATCTTCCTGAAGGAAGTTCAACATCCTGGTATTGGTTTCCACAGTCACCTGTTTATTCCCGCAGTCCATCCATTCATCCACCTTGCCGGGAACAAATCTCGCTCCCTTCTGCTTCATGGCTTCGATCCCATCATTGATCTGGTATTCTCCTCCACGAATAATATTGTTATCGAGCACTCCCTGCAGTTCATCTTTAAGTACCGCTACATCCTTGAAATAATAAATTCCAATTACCGCCAGGTCGGATACGTACTCTGTAGGTTTCTCCACAAGATCGGTGATCTCCCGCTTCTCATTTAACTTCACTACGCCATACGCTGAGGGGTTATCAACCTGTTTTACCCATATCACCGCATCGGCTTCTTTATCTAACGTAAAATCGGCCTTAAAAAGTGTATCGGCATAAGCGATCACCGCAGGACCCTCTAAAGATTCCTTCGCGCACATAATAGCGTGACCGGTTCCGAGAGGTTTATCCTGGTAGTAAATGGTGCCTTTAGCCCCAAGGGTTTTCGCAATATTCTTAAGATCGGTCTCCACTTTTTCGCCAAAATCCTCTCCTATGATAAAAGCGATCTCATCGATCTTTTCATCAAGAACTTTGGCAATATCTTCGACCAGGCGATGCACTATTGGCTTACCTGCAATGGGAATAAGAGGTTTTGGAACTGTTAAGGTATGTGGACGAAGCCGCGAACCGCGACCGGCCATGGGAACAATGATTTTCATAATATTAGTATTGAGATATGAGATTTGAGATATGAGACTTGAGTTTTGATTTACATAGCCTCTCTCTTACCTGTCTGAGTGTATATTGATAATTAGTTATTTTCATTTAATTAAACACCAGTGCTTCCGAAGCCACCTGCACCACGACTGGTTTCTTCCAGGCTGTCAACCTCTTTCCAGATGATGTGTTCGTGCCTGGATATGACCATCTGGGCAATTCTTTCTCCATTTTGAATGGTAAACTCTTCGTTTGAAAGGTTCACGAGGATCACCCCGATCTCTCCGCGATAATCTGCATCTATTGTACCGGGAGAATTAAGTACAGTTATTCCTTTTTTGGCCGCCAGCCCGCTTCGGGGTCGCACCTGGGCTTCATAGCCTACGGGCAGTTCAATGAAAAGTCCGGTTTTGACGATGGTCCTTTCCAGGGGTTTGAGAGTGATTGGCTCATTAATATTTGCGCGCAGGTCCATTCCCGCAGAAGATCCGGTTTCATATGCCGGCAACTCGTGTCCGGATTTGTTGATTATTTTTACGTTCATTTCCAATATTTTTCTTCCAAAGAAGCATTTTTAAGACCTCTTCAAAATTTGTTTTAACTGATCTTTTTCAGCGTAATAAATAAGGGCAAAAAAGATAAGAATTAATATACTTCCGAAGTAATAATTATTCCTAAAAAGGTAGAAGTAAATGCCGGAGAAACTCAGGGAAACCAGCAGGTATCCTCCTATACGCTTGAGGTCATAGGGAATGGGATAATATTTTCTTCCGAAGTAGAAAGACAGCAGCATCATACTGCCATATGCGGCAAGAGTAGCAATAGCCGATCCCACATAACTGTAATAAGGAATAAGCCAAAAGTTAAGCACCAGTGTAAGAATGGCACCAACTCCCGAAATATAGGCCGCGAAGCGAGTACGATCGCTTATTTTATACCATACTGAAAGATTGTGATAAATACCAAGAAAGAAATTCGCCAGTAAGATCATAGGCACCACCACCATGGCTTCCCAATAAGACTCATCTTGAATAAGAATGATCTTGAGGAGATCGGAGAAAACAATGACCACTAATAGAATAAGAGCTCCAAAAATGACAAAATATTTGGTGATCGTTGCATAGGTCATAGCCGAATTCTTCTCCTTGGCATGACTAAAGAAAAAAGGTTCTATTCCCATTCGAAAGGCAGTGGCGAATAATGTCATAAAAAGAGCCAGTTTGTAGCAGGCCGCGTAGGCTCCTACTTCGGCTTTGGCAATACCTTCAGGCAACAAACTACCTAAAAGGATCTTATCCACTACTTCGTTAATGGCAAAAGCAATACCAGCCAGCAGTATGGGAGTTCCATATCCGATCATTTGCTTCCACAGGCCCGAATCAAAGGTGTACTTCAGCTTCAGATAAAACGGAAGCATCACCAGCAGGGTCAAAGCGCTTGCAATAAGATTGGCAATAAAAATGTAGGCTATCTCAAAATCAGGCGTATATATAGACTTGAAAAATCCGTCATTCTCTGCTAACCGGGGCAGGAAAACGATAAAGAAGACATTCAGTCCAAGGTTTACCGCCACATTTCCAATCTTGATCACGGAATATACCCCTGGTTTTTCCTTTGCGCGAAGCCATCCAAATGGTATAACCACAAGCGCATCGAGCGCCAGGATCAGGATAACGTAATTGAGGTAATAAGAGCCTATGTTCGTTGCGGCCGCTATGGAGTCCCGGAAAAGGAAAGCCAGAACAAGAAAAACCGCTGTAGACCCCAGAATCGAAATGCTGGATGTGGCAGTTACTTTTTCCCTGTGTTCATCTTTATGGAAAAATCGAAAAAATGAAGTTTCCATTCCATAGGCCAGAACTACATTAAAAAAAACGATCCAGGCGAAGACAATAGAAACTTCTCCATATTCCTCCTTTGGCAGATACTCTGTATACAGTGGTGTGAGCAGGAAAGATAACATCCTGGGCACCACTGTGGCAACACCGTAAATAAAGGTTTGTTTAAATAGCTTCTGAAAAAGCGCCAATAGTTCCTGCTTGTGATTTCCTCACAAATGTACTATTAATGCTGAATGTTTTCCGGGTTTTTTAGGCGCACTTCTTCAGAGTCCTTATTTTGAATATTCTTTATTCTGAAGAATTTCTCTATGCCGTCTTTAGTGTAGCGCACCACAGCTTCACCTTCTTCCAGTTCAAAAGGGATCTTTTCGATCACTGCCGGAAGTTCATTTCCATATTCCATTTTTGGGTCCTTATGCATTACGAAATCCTTATCCACTCCCGGATTTTTAAAGCGGGCTACATAAAGATTAGGATTTGAAGGTTCTTTTTCAAGCACCCCTTTTCTTCCGCGGAAGTAGACGGTGTCCAATACTATCTCTGCATTTGCAGCTACAGGGATAAATAAGTTGTACCCCGAGCCTGCTCCTCTCACTCCACCCCTCCAGGTAGTATAATAAGCTTCTTTTATAGCTTTAGGCGGTTCTTCCTGAAGTTGCTTGCCATTTGCACAACTACTAAAGCTCATGACTATTAAAAGTGCCGGAAAGGTGAGAAAAAAAGATTTCATTGCGCAAAATTTAAAATGTTCAGTAGATGTACTTCAATTTTGATACCAATAAAAACAAAAACTCCATGTCTTTCAACATGGAGTTCCAAAAAGCTGATTTTCAGCTAATATTATTTTTATTTATTCAGAGCCTCAGCTCCACCTACAATCTCTAAAATCTCGTTGGTAATAGACGCCTGTCTCGCTTTGTTGTAAGACAGCTTAAGAGAATCCCTGAGTTCTGTGGCATTATCTGTAGCCTTATGCATCGCAGTCATACGTGCACCATGTTCAGATGCAAACGAATCACGAAGTGCTTTATAGACCTGCATCTTAAGGGACTTCGGAATTAATTCCAGTACGATCTCCTCTTTGGAGGGTTCAAAAATATAATCCAGAGTGACGTTCTCATCTTTTTCAACGGGAACGATAGGTAGAAACTGCTCTACCTGTACTTCCTGGGTAGCGGCATTCTTGAACTGGTTGTAGATAAGAACAATTTTATCAAATCTACCTTCCACAAACAGCTGCATTAGTTCTTCTGCCACAGCCTCTGCATTTTCGAAACTAAGGTCATCGTAAATAGCAGTTTCGGTTTTATAGATGTTGTGGGTCTTTTTCAGAATGTCATTTGCTTTTTTCCCAATGGTGTAAAACTCCACAGTCTTGTCGCTATAATCGCGATTTGCCACGTATTTTGAAGCCTTTACAATGTTCGCATTGAAAGCACCTGCCAATCCACGGTTTGACGAGATCGCTACCATAAGGACCTTGTTCACCTCCCGTTGCTCAGAATATTTACTTGATCGTTCGCTGTCAAGCGTAGCGCTAAGAGACTGAAGTAATTCAGAAAGCTTTTCTGAATATGGTCTCATAGCAGTAATGGCATCCTGTGCCTTGCTCAACTTTGCAGCCGATACCATTTTCATGGCACTGGTGATCTGCATGGTTG
>CAYLZB010000029.1:0-20645 GCA_964388165.1 uncultured Flavobacteriaceae bacterium
TAAATCTGTGAAAATCGGAGCGATCTGCGGGAAATTTCTACGTGCGGAAAATTTTCTCGCAAATTCCGCAAAGGTTTCGCAGAGGGCGCAGAACTTCCTCTTTGTTTCACACAAAGAACAGGAAGGTTAAAATAAGAGCACGAAGGGTTCAGAATGATAATTCGTTGTTCGCCATTTAGATTTCACATTTTTTCGTCGAGGCTCAATTACAAATAAATAGATATTCACTGATCATTGCTAATTGCTCATTGAATAAATCCATTTTCTCTCGCGTGTTCTTCGGCTTGTTGGGAAGTTTCCACCATGAGTACCGGAACTGTTTCAAAATTGTCGACTATACTGCGTACCCTTTGCATTTGTCGGCGGTGCTTTACGCTGCGCAGGTAGATAGCGATGATACGATCGGGATATTGAGCAGCGATCTCGGTATAGATCGCGGGATCGTGTTCGCCGCTGTCCCCTATCAGGATGAAATTCAGGTGCGGATAGGTCTTAAGGATATTGATGATCTCCTTCTGCTTATGAGGCTTTTCAGGCTTCAGGGTCTTATCGAAAGGGGTCCTGAAATCCCGCAGCAAAATAGGCCCTTTTGGAAAGTCATTGACCTGCAGGAAAAGCTTCAGGTACTGATACAGGTTCCAGGGACTGTTGCTTAAATAGATGATGGGATTCTGTTCATTCCCCTTTTTCCCCTCGTGTAGGTCCCGGTAAAATTTTGGTGCCCCTTCTAAGGAAATACGTCTGTGAGCATTCTTAAAAAGGGAATTTTTGATCACCCTCCATTTTAAAAAGGAAGTGACACCTGTGTGCAAAATAGTATCGTCAATATCACTAATGACTCCGTAGCTGGCTTTGAGCGGCGGAATGAGCAATTCGGCTTCAAAGTTATTTTCATTGGTTATTATACTATTGGGCACCTCGCCGACAAAAGAAGCCTTAAGTTTTACCCAGCCCTCATCATCGGCGAACTCCTTCAGGTTTAAGGAAATTGTCTTGTCAAAAAGAAAATATCCTTCCTTATTAGTTTTTGTAGTGAGGATGGTACCGTTTGGCAGCTCCAGGGCGATCTCTGCCCCGGCAATTTCATAGCTATCGAACTGCTTATAGGTATTGGCAAGGGTTCTAAAGAATGACTGATCCTCATGCATCTTCAGCTTATCATCATCTATTGCCCTGCCCAGCAAGTAAAGGTGGCTGGAAGTACCATAGCTGCGATAAGTATCGAGTTTTACTTCAGGTTTTGCGGTAAGATGATTCTTTAGCCTGGAAAGGATCTTCATAAAGAGCTTTTGAAAATGACATTTTTGACACCTCTTTCAAGTTACATTTAAAAACAAAAATCCCCCGCTGCTGCAGGGGATTTTAAAAAATTTTTAGGAAAATTCTTTCAGAATTACTCTTTTTGAGTGGCTTTGGCTGAAGCTTCTTTAGCATTCACAGCCTCCAGTTCAGCTACTGTTTCAGCTATTTTTTTCGCAGCCACTAACTCTTCATTTTTATCGGCCGAATACTCCACCTGAGATGCAGTTGATGATTCTTCCTGCTCATAAATTGTTGTTACTTCCTCAACTTCGGGAGTGTTGGCTACTGCCATATCCTGACCCAAAATAGGAGCGATCACAAGTCCGATCAAACAGGTAAGCTTGATAAGGATGTTCATGGAAGGTCCTGAAGTATCTTTAAAAGGATCTCCAACAGTATCTCCTGTCACGGCAGCTTTGTGAGCATCAGATCCCTTATAGGTCATCTCCCCGTTGATCATTACCCCGGCCTCAAAAGACTTTTTGGCGTTATCCCATGCCCCACCGGCATTGTTCTGGAAGATAGCCCAAAGCACACCACTTACGGTCACCCCGGCCATATATCCTCCAAGCATTTCGGCGATAAGGCGGTTCTCATAACCTATGGCCATAGGAAGAAGAACGATAAGGATCGGGAAACCGATGGTAAGCAGACCCGGCAAAAGCATTTCGCGAAGGGCAGCTTTAGTGGAGATCTCCACACACTTGTCGTATTGCGGCTTTCCGGTTCCTTCCATAATTCCCGGAATGTCACGGAACTGTCTACGCACCTCGTTCACCATTTCCATTGCCGCTTTCCCTACAGACTGCATAGCAAGGGCAGAGAAGACCACAGGGATCATTCCCCCAATGAAAAGCATGGCAAGAACAGGAGCTTTAAAAATGTTGATCCCGTCAATTCCTGTAAAGGTCACATAAGCTGCGAAAAGTGCAAGCGAAGTAAGCGCCGCAGACGCGATCGCAAATCCCTTACCTGTAGCCGCAGTTGTGTTTCCTACAGAATCAAGAATATCTGTTCTCTCTCTAACTTCTGAAGGCAGTTCGCTCATTTCGGCAATACCACCGGCGTTATCGGCTATTGGTCCAAAAGCGTCGATAGCCAACTGCATTGCAGTGGTAGCCATCATAGCTGAAGCAGCGATCGCTACTCCGTAGAAACCTGCAAAGGCATAAGAAGCCCAGATCGCTATTGCGAAAAGAAGTACAGAATAGAAAGTAGAAAGCATTCCGGTAGCAAGACCGGCAATAATGTTTGTTCCGGCACCGGTGCTGGAATTTTGTACAATTGAAAGTACCGGTTTTTTACCAAGCCCAGTATAATATTCGGTAACAGCAGAGATCACCCCTCCAACCACAAGACCAACTAAGGTCGCGTAAAATACTCTAAGGGAAGAAACCACCTGCACCCCTTCTCCAAAGAAGACCATTTTCATGCTGGACGGCAACATCCAGGTCACGAGGAAATAAGAAGAGATTGCAACCAATATAATGGATACCCAGTTTCCTTTATTTAAAGCTGATTGAACTTCTGCTTCCTTAGCTGAATTATTGCTGATCTTCACCAGCATGGTTCCAATGATAGAGAAGATAATTCCGAAACCTGCGATGGCCATTGGCAACAAAATAGGACCAATTCCGCTGAAGCCTTCTCCTATGATGTTTCCGCCCATATCATTGATCACATAGTTACCGAGAACCATAGCAGCAAGAACGGTAGCTACATAACTTCCGAAAAGATCGGCACCCATCCCGGCAACGTCTCCTACGTTATCACCTACGTTATCGGCAATGGTAGCCGGGTTACGCGGATCATCTTCAGGAATACCTGCTTCCACTTTTCCAACAAGGTCGGCACCAACATCGGCAGCCTTGGTGTAAATACCACCACCCACACGGGCAAAAAGTGCAATAGATTCAGCTCCAAGAGAGAACCCGGCAAGAGTTTCCAGCACGATGGTCATTTGATGAACATTGGTCCATTCCCCTCCCATAAACACGTGGAAGAAGATGATAAAGAAGGTGGTCAAACCAAGAACGGCAAGACCGGCAACCCCAAGCCCCATCACAGTTCCACCTCCAAAAGACACTTTTAGTGCCTGCGGCAGACTCGTTCTGGCTGCTTGTGTAGTACGAACATTAGATTGGGTTGCAATACGCATCCCGATATTTCCGGCAAAAGCCGAAAAAATAGCTCCAAAAATAAAGGCTACGACAATAAGAATATGTGTGGTGGGAACTATAAACGAGATCCCCGCCAGCAGAATACTGGCCACAATAACAAAAATAGTAAGGATCTTGTATTCGGCATTGAGAAATGCCAAAGCTCCTTCGTAAATATGAGAGGAAATATCTTTCATTTTTCCATCTCCTGCATCCTGCTTCAAAACCCAGGCACGTTTTGCCCACATAAAAATGAGCCCAATGATCGCCAGTACAACCGGCAACCAGATCATGTATTCTTCCATAATTTTTTGTTAAAAATTAATTAGCGGCGCTAAAGTTAGCAAAAGAGGGGAAATTATAGCTTACCAAAAATGATGTTTATCAGTAACTGCCTATAAAAATTCACATATCCTCAATATCAGGCACTTTAGAATGCTGAAAACTTCATTATCAGAAGATTTTGATCTGTATACTGGCTTTTACCTCATTTTTTAACTCCTCTAAAATAGAAGTAAGGATTATTCCAAAAAAAGAGGCAGCTACTTTTCAATAGCTGCCTCCCGGTATCATCGTGAGAAAAATTAAAGGATCGAAAAATTCCCTTTTTCCCCATTGCTGTCTTTATAACGCTGAACGCAATCTTCAATGATCTTATTGGCCTCATTGACATCGCCCCATCCTTCCACATCAACTTTCTTTTGTTCAAGGTCTTTATACACCTGGAAGAAATGCTCGATCTCCTTAATAAGATGTCCGTTGACATCGCTAAGGTCATTCAACCTGTTCCAGATAGGATCGGAAACGGGCACACATATCACTTTTTCATCCGGTCCTTTCTCATCGGCCATATGGAATACACCAATCGGCTTCACTTCCATAACACAACCGGGAAAGGTTGGTTCGGTCACCAGCACCAGCACATCAAGCGGATCGCTGTCAAGGGCAAGAGTTTCGGGAATGAATCCATAATCGGCAGGATACATCATGGATGAAAAGATCATCCTGTCATAGCGGACTTTCTTAAGATCAAAGTCGTACTCGTATTTATTACGGCTCCCTTTTGGGATTTCGATAAGAACGTCAAATGTTTTACTCATTATTATAATATATGTTTGGTACTCTTTTTTGCTTAGGGGCGGCAAATATACTACTTCATTCGGTTTTAATCAGAATCATTGTTTTAAGAAGTTGCTCCGGGCCAAAAGTTTAGGTTTTTATTTAGAAAAGCCGAAGGCAAATTCCAATAAACAAATTCCAAATTCCAATTTGGAATCTAAGTCCCCCTTTGGGGGATTTAGGGGGCCGGGGCAAGAAAAAAGCCTCCCAAAAAGGAGGCTCAAAAATGTCATTTTTGGAAGGACTTTTATTTAGTCCTTATACATTACTTTCTTTACTGCTTTGATCACATCGTTGTGATTTGGCAACCACTCTTCCAGCAGTACCGGAGAGTAAGGCGCCGGAGTATCGGCAGTATTGATCTTCACGATTGGTGCATCTAGATAATCGAAAGCCTGAGATTGCACCTGGTAAGTGATCTCTGTTGCGATATTTCCAAACGGCCATGCTTCTTCAACAACTACCAGCCTGTTCGTCTTTTTCACAGACTCCAGGATCGCCTCGTGATCCATAGGTCGGATAGTACGCAGGTCGATGATCTCACAGGATATTCCTTCTTTCTCTAATTCTTCAGCAGCCTTGTAACAGATCTTGATGATCTTCCCGAAAGAAACGATGGTGACATCGCTACCTTCTCTTTTAATGTCTGCTTTTCCGATAGGAAGTACGTATTCTTCTTCAGGCACCTCTCCCTTGTCCCCGTACATCTGCTCAGATTCCATGAAGATCACAGGATCGTCATCACGAATTGCAGCTTTTAAAAGACCTTTCGCATCGTAAGGGTTTGAAGGAACAATGACCTTAAGCCCCGGAGTGTTGGCGTACCAGCTTTCAAAAGCCTGGGAGTGTGTTGCACCCAACTGACCTGCTGAAGCGGTAGGCCCACGGAAAACGATAGGGATATTGAACTGCCCGCCGCTCATTTGGCGCATCTTGGCAGCATTATTTATGATCTGGTCAATTCCCACCAGGGAAAAGTTGAAGGTCATGAATTCTATAATAGGGCGGTTTCCGTTCATAGCGCTACCAACGCCTATTCCGGAAAAACCTAACTCGGAGATCGGGGTGTCGATCACGCGGTCTGGACCAAATTCGTCCAGCATCCCCTTTGATGCTTTATAAGCTCCATTATATTCAGCAACTTCTTCTCCCATGAGGTACACAGTCTCATCTCTGCGCATCTCTTCACTCATGGCTTCTGCAATTGCTTCCCTGAACTGGATTGTCTTCATTACACGTATATGATTAAAATTTTTCGAAACACAAAAATAGTAATTCAAATAAGGATTAGCGACTACTTCCGGACAAAAATTTCTTATGCACGCACAGTATTTTTCCTCAGTTTTTGCTTATCTTCGTAAACCATTTATAAACTTATTTTAAAAATTTCTGAGATATATGAAAATATTAGTGTGTATTAGTCACGTACCTGATACAACCTCCAAGATCAATTTTTCTGAAGGCGATACTAAATTCGACACCGCCGGAGTGCAGTTCGTGATCAATCCCAATGACGAGTTTGGTCTTACGAGGGCCATGTGGTTCAAGGAAAAACAAGGTGCAACAGTAGATGTTGTAAATGTAGGTGGGACCGAAACCGAACCTACCCTAAGAAAAGCACTGGCTATTGGAGCCGACTCTGCCATTAGAGTAAATACTCCTGCTACAGACGGGATCTATGTTGCCAAACAAATTGCCAAGGTGGCACAGGATGGCGGTTATGATCTCATCATCGCAGGTCGTGAATCTATTGACTACAACGGCGGAATGGTTCCCGGAATGGTTGCAGGACTAATAGGAGCTAATTTTGTAAATACCTGTATAGGACTGGAAGTAGAAGGTGATCAGGCCACTGCTGTTCGCGAGATCGACGGCGGAAAAGAAACCCTCAAAGCCAGCCTTCCACTAGTGGTTGGAGCTCAAAAAGGAATTGTGCAGGAAAGTGATCTTCGCATCCCTAACATGCGTGGGATCATGCAGGCTCGTAAGAAGCCATTAAACGTGGTTGAGCCGGTAGAAGCAGGAAAACATTCTGAAGCCGTGAAGTTCGAGAAACCACAACCAAAAGGAGACATCAAACTTGTAGATCCAGATAACCTGGACGAGCTGGTGAACCTGTTACACAACGAAGCGAAGGTGATCTAAGGATAAAGAGTCTAGAATCTAGACGTCTTTTTCAAGTATTCAATATCCAATATAAAATATTCAATAAGAACATATGTCAGTTTTAGTATATACAGAATCAGAAGAAGGAAAATTTAAGAAGACAGCCCTTGAGGTGGCTTCTTATGCCAAAGGAGTGGCCGACATGCTGGGGACAGATGTCACTGCCGTTTCATTTAACGCACAGGGCGCAGGCGATCTCGGACAATATGGGGTGAGCAAACTGCTTAAGGTGAATGACAGCAAACTTGAGAAGTTTAACGCAAAGGCTTATGCCGATGCAATTAAGCAGGCTGCGGAAAAGGAAGGGTCAAAAGTGATCATCCTTAGCCAGAGTGCCAATGCAAAATATCTGGCGCCGTTACTTGCAGTACAACTGGAAGCCGGTTACGCTTCAAATGTGGTAGCTCTTCCTGAAGGTACAGAGCCGCTTGAAGTAAAAAGAACAGCATTTACCAATAAAGCATTCAGCTTCACTAAACTTTCTACAGACGTGAAGATCATTGGCCTTTCAAAAAATGCTTTCGGATTAAAGGAAAGCGCGGCAGAAACAAGTGAAGAAGATTTCTCCCCTTCTCTTTCTGAAGGAGATTTCTCTGTTGAGGTAGTTTCCGTAGACAAAGCAGCCGATAAAGTGACCATTGCCGATGCCGAGATCGTAGTAAGTGGAGGACGTGGAATGAAAGGACCAGAGAACTGGGGAATGCTGGAAGAACTGGCAGAGACCCTTGGGGCTGCAACAGCCTGTTCAAAACCTGTGAGCGACATGGGATGGAGACCGCATAGTGAACACGTGGGTCAAACAGGAAAACCTGTTGCTGCCAACCTTTATATCGCCATAGGAATTTCTGGAGCCATTCAACATTTAGCCGGGGTAAGTGCCTCAAAAACCAAGGTGGTGATCAACAATGATCCCGAAGCTCCTTTCTTTAAGGCAGCCGACTACGGAGTGGTAGGAGATGCCTTTGAGATAGTACCTAAGCTCACCGAAAAATTAAAGGAATTTAAGGCTAATAACTCATAATTTTTTTAACTTGCGTGCCGTTAAAAGGGCTGTCTAAATTAGGTTTTTTGCCCGTTTAGACAGCTTTTTTTGTATTTTTGAAGTATGAGTTTAGTGCGCCTTAATATTAAAGGAATTTCTTATAGCCAAACACAGAACGGAGCATATGCTTTAATCCTGAGCGAGGTAGAAGGAGAACGCAAACTACCTATCGTCATTGGAGCCTTTGAAGCCCAGTCTATTGCCATTGCTCTTGAAAAAGAGATCAAGCCTCCAAGACCTCTCACCCATGACCTTTTTAAGAATTTTGCCGATCGTTTTGAGATCGTTGTAAAACAGGTGATCATTCACAAGTTGGTGGATGGGGTGTTCTATTCCAGTCTTATCTGTGAGCGGGACAAGATCGAGGAGATCATAGACGCCAGGACCAGTGATGCCATTGCACTTGCCTTAAGATTTCAGGCCCCAATTTTTACTTACAAGAATATCCTGGACAAGGCCGGTATCTACCTGAAAGGTGATGCTGCAAAAGAAGCTGAAGAAGAACAGGAAAAAGAAGACATTATTGTCGACGAACTTTTCTCTAACGAAGTGGAAATTAAGTCTGACCAACCCGATTATAAAAAGCTTTCCCTCAACGAACTTAATAACATGTTAGATCAGGCCGTAAAAAATGAAGATTACGAAAAAGCGGCCCGCCTGCGAGATGAGATCTCCAAGCGAAAATAATTCCCCCCTGGTATGAATAAAATCTGGTGCTGCCTGTTCCTGATCTTCTTCGGAATATCCCCCCTTTTTGCCCAATCGATTTCTAAAACCTGGGATTTTGAAGCCGTAGAAGGCAACTCCCAGAATACCCTTTTTGAGATCTCTCCCGGAAATGATTACCTCAAACTGGACAACGGTGACTTTGAACTCGCCCTCACCAATGAAGAAACTCCCAACTCAACGGGAAATTACGTGTTCCAGAACGATGTGCTGGTTCTTTTCTTTGACACTCCGGGAGACAGTATACAAAACTTCAGAGTCAATAGCCTAACAGATTCTACTCTTGTTCTTAGTGCAAGAAATGTCATCTATTCATTAAAGGAAGTTCCACAAAATATAGGGGAAGTACTGCCGGTTGAAATAGCCAAAACTGTTATACCAAATCAGGGCTTTACCTTCACGAGCTTCTGGAGAGGTGCATTGGGAATGATCTCTCTTATCCTGCTTGCTTTTATTTTTAGCAGCAATCGCAGGGCCATCAACTGGAAAACAATATTAGTAGGACTCAGTGCCCAGTTGTTACTGGCTATTGGGGTTCTAAAAGTGGAAATTATACAGGATATTTTTGAATTTGTAGGTGGAATATTCGTCCTTATTCTCGACTTCACGGCGGCAGGAAGTGAGTTTCTACTGGGAGGGCTTATGAACGTAGAGAGCTACGGTTTCATCTTCCTTTTCCAGGTCTTGCCCACTATCATCTTTTTCTCAGCGCTTACCTCTGTACTGTTTTACCTCGGCGTGATCCAGGTGATCGTAAAGGGAATGGCATGGGTACTCACTAAACTTATGGGCATATCGGGACCTGAGAGCCTAAGTGTTGCCGGAAACATCTTTTTAGGCCAAACGGAAGCGCCCCTTATGATCAAAGCCTATCTTGAAAGAATGACCAGATCGGAGATCCTGCTGGTGATGATCGGCGGAATGGCCACTGTGGCCGGAGGAGTACTTGCGGCCTATATCGGATTTTTAGGAGGAGATGATCCCGCTTTAAGACTGGAGTTCGCAAAACACCTTTTGGCAGCCTCAGTAATGGCAGCGCCGGGAGCTATTGTAGTTTCCAAGATCCTCTATCCGCAGCAACAGGAATTCGATAAGAACGTCGAAGTTTCTTCGGAAAAGATCGGATCGAATTTACTGGATGCCATTGCAAATGGTACTACCGAAGGTTTAAAACTTGCAGCCAACGTTGCTGCCATGTTGTTAGTGTTCATCGCCTTTATCGCCCTTATTAATTACGTGCTGGGCTGGTTTGGCGATCTTACCACCCTTAATGCTGTAATGGCTGAAAATACACCGTACGCCAGACTTTCACTGGAATCTCTTCTGGGGCTCATCTTTGCACCGCTTATGTGGCTGATAGGAGTAGCTACTGAAGATATGATGCTTATGGGGCAACTCCTTGGGATCAAACTCGCAGCCAGTGAGTTTGTTGGTTATATTCAGTTGGCAGAATTAAAGAATCCGGTGAACGCCTTAAGCCTCACCTATGAAAAGTCCATCATTATGGCAACCTATATGCTTTGTGGTTTTGCGAATTTTGCGTCCATAGGGATACAGATCGGAGGAATTGGATCCCTTGCGCCGGGACAGCGTAAGAACCTGTCGGAATTCGGGATGAAGGCCCTGATCGGGGGAACTATAGCTTCCCTGCTTTCGGCTACGATCGCCGGGATGATCATTGGTTAATTTGCATTTGTAGCTCCTGAAAGATCCAGGGGCTAAGAGCCAAGAGCCAAGACTTTTAGGAATTGGACTATATTTGAAAATAAGTTTTCTTTATCCCAAATGAGACAGTTAATAAGTCTGTAAAAACTCCTTTTCAGAATTAACTTTTTTAATCAAAGCAGTTTTCTATTTTAGCTGAAGATCAGTTGAAAAACTTATTCTTTTCGACTGACCTGCAAAGTTTTCGAAACCTTGTAGGTCTGAAGCATTTAAATAAAAACCTACAAGGTCAAAACACGACCATGCAGGCCTGATTCAGATCTATACCAAAACTGATAATAAAATTTAAATTTAGAATAAGACCTTGCAGGTCTCTATAACAAATAAGCAGCATGAAACAGTACCACGACCTTATAAAACACGTCCTGGAGAACGGAAATGAAAAAGGCGACCGCACCGGCACCGGCACCAAGAGTGTTTTTGGATACCAGATGCGGTTTGACCTTAGCGAGGGCTTTCCCATGGTCACCACCAAAAAACTTCACCTTAAGTCGATCATTTACGAGCTACTTTGGTTTTTGAATGGTGATACCAACGTGAAGTATTTGCAGGAGCATGGAGTGCGCATCTGGAACGAATGGGCCGATGAGAATGGAGATCTGGGACCGGTTTACGGGCATCAATGGCGTAACTGGAACAGTGAGGATATCGACCAGATCAGGGAAGTGGTAGAAACCCTAAAGAAGAATCCTAACAGCCGCCGAATGCTGGTGACTGCCTGGAATCCTTCAGTATTACCTGATACTTCCAAATCATTTTCAGAAAATGTAGCCAACGGCAAAGCAGCGCTTCCTCCCTGCCATGCCTTTTTCCAATTCTATGTAGCCGACGGAAGACTATCCTGCCAACTCTACCAACGCAGTGCAGACATTTTTCTTGGAGTGCCTTTCAACATTGCCTCCTATGCCCTGCTCACCATGATGATCGCACAGGTATGTGGATATGAAGCGGGGGATTTTATTCACACTTTTGGAGATGCACATATTTACAACAACCACCTGGAGCAGGTAAACCTGCAGCTGTCGCGGGATTTCAGGCCATTACCAACTATGAAGATCAACCCGGAGGTGAAAAATATTTTTGATTTTAAGTTTGAAGATTTTAAATTGGAAAATTATGATCCGCACCCTGCCATAAAAGGCCAGGTGGCGGTTTAATTTTTGTCTAATTTTTAATTTTTTAAACAGTATGAAAAAGTTCTTAGTTATCACCTGTTTTTTCTTTGGAGGAATCGCAGTTTCCCAGGCACAGCAAACCTCTCCGGTTTGGCCGGGTTGTGAAGACGCCGAAGATCAATCGGAATGTTTTAACGAAAAACTGAATGCCCATGTAAGGGAACATTATGAATACCCAATGAAAGACAACGAGTACATTCGCGGACAGGTGAAAGTATCTTTTGATGTCAATGAAAAAGGGGAAGTTGTGGTGAAATCGGTTGAAGGCTCGGAGCCATTGGTAAACGCAGCAGCACGAAAAATGCTGGAGAAGATACCGGATATGAAGCCGGGTACGCTCAACGGAGAACCTGATTCCCGTAATTTCACTACCACCTATCGTTTTTAACATAAAAACCCCAGATCATGAAGAAATTATTGTTGTTACTTTTCCTTTTTTCGGCAGGTTCAGGCTTCGCACAGGAGGGAGTGAAAATTTCCGGAAATACTGTCACTACCAAAGAGACTCCACCCATTTGGCCGGGTTGTGAGGAAACCGAAAAACCTTCGAAAGTCTGTTTCAAAGAGAAGCTCACCCAGCACCTCAAGGAGACCTATAAATTTCCTAAAGATGCCGGCGGAAACTACATAAGAGGTAAGGCAGTGGTCTCTTTTGTGATCGATAAAGAAGGAAAACCCGTAGTGACCAAAGTTGAAGGTCCAAAAAAGGAACTTAATGAGGAAGCAAAGAGAATTATCCTTGCCATTCCTAAAATGCAGCCGGGACAATTGGCAGGCAAACCTACGGAGGTAAGCTATAAGGTGCCTTTTACCTTTTAAACCGGAGGAGTTGAAGAATTATCTGTTTTTCCTGTTGCTTATCTTTTTTACTTCGGAAGCTTTGCCACAGCAGGATGAAGGTCCAGGCGCGTTTATTCCTTTAGTTAAAGCTGAAGCACCTCCCTATACCACCGATTGTTCGGAAAGGTCTGCTCAATGCACTGCCGCCGTCATTGAGAAGTATTTGCTGCAGCATATTACAGGAGTGGGACCGTTGGCAACCGCCGAAACTGAAAAGATAGAAATGCCGGTGAGGGTTATCATTGATACATCAGGAAAAATAAGCTGGACTTCTGTAA
Source organism: uncultured Flavobacteriaceae bacterium (assembly GCA_964388165.1). Taxonomy (GTDB): domain Bacteria; phylum Bacteroidota; class Bacteroidia; order Flavobacteriales; family Flavobacteriaceae; genus Salinimicrobium. The sequence continues at coordinate 12,533 of CAYLZB010000029.1, forward strand.
AGGGCCTTCCTGAAGAAGCTGCAAACCTTTTATCGGCTCGACTAAAGGAGATGCCTTCTTTTATTCCGGGAGAACATGAGGGCAAAAAGGCCAATATTATTGTTGACCTTAAAATGCCTCTTTACCTGTCTCATCCTGAAACTCCAGTTTCTCACGTGATCCCGTCTGAAGATGCCGGGCAGAGGCCGGTGTGGAAAAACTGCCGTAAAGCTGAAGACGTAGACATCTGCAGCAGCACGGCTGTGAACGACTGGATGAACAGGAACGTAAGAACTTCAGCAATAAAAGAACCGGGAAGTTATTCCCTTACTGCGGCATATGTAGTGGGTGTAGACGGACAGGTAGGACAGATAGTGGTGTATGGTGGCGGAGATGAGTTCGCCGGGGAGGTTATAAAGCAACTAAAAAGAATGCCACGCTTTGAACCGGGTGCAGAAGCCGGGGAGCCTGTCGCGGTAAGTTTTTTACTGCCAATGACTTTCAGGCGCCTCTAAAGCATTGTTAGTATTCCTTTAACTAAAAGGACGGTTTTAAATTTTAAATTTGAAGGAAACCTGCGGGTTTCCTTTTTTTATGTGTCAAAAAAGGAAAATAAGCAGCTAATTTTCTTTTATGAACAACACCAAACCTCCGGAATTTAAAACGCAGTTTGCCGAAGATGTATTCAAAGGCCTCACCTCCTATCCAAAGAAGATAAGTTCGAAATATTTCTATGACCAAAAAGGAGATGAGCTCTTTCAGCAGATCATGGACCTGCCTGAATATTATCTAACCGGTAAGGAGTATCATATCCTTATGCGCAACAGGGAGGAAATAGGAGACGCCTTTGCTTCTTTGGATGGTTTTGATCTCATAGAACTTGGTGCAGGTGACGGCAAAAAGACCAAGGTGCTGCTAAGGCATTTTGAGCAAAAGAATTACGACTACAAATATCTGCCGGTAGACATAAGCAAAAATGTACTCGACCAGCTAAGCGGCAGCCTTGAACAGGAAATTCCTGCCGTGGAGGTCGAACCTCAACAAGGCACTTATGCCGAAGTACTTTCACGCCTGTCCGATTACCGGGACCGCAAGAAAGTGATCCTGTTCCTTGGTTCCAATATTGGCAATCTCACTCCCGAAGAAGCGGTTGTCTTCCTTAAGAAGATCTCTTCGGCAATGCATGAAAAGGACCTGTTCTTCATGGGAGTGGATCAAAAAAAGGAACCTTGGATAATTCTCAACGCGTATAACGATAGTTCGGGAGTCACCGAAGCCTTCAATAAGAACCTGCTGGTACGCATGAACCGCGAACTGGAAGCCGATTTTGACCCGGAAACTTTTATGCACTGGCCTCTTTACAATCCGGAGACCGGCGTGGCAAAAAGTTACCTGGTGAGCACAAAAGAACAAACTGTGCAGATCAATGCCCTGGACCTGGAGGTACATTTTCAGAAATGGGAAACCATACATACAGAAGTGTCTCAGAAATATGATGACACTTCCATAGCCTGGCTGGCAAAAGAAGCCGGAATGGAAGTTGTAAAGAGCTGGACAGACAAAGAAAACCTATTCAAAAATTACCTGTTTAAAAAAATGACATCATGAGAGCGATCTGGAACAATACTGTAATAGCCGAAAGTGATAAAACCGTAGAAGTTGAGAGCAATCAATACTTCCCACCGGATTCCATTAATTCTGAATTCTTTCAGCTAAGCGACACCCATACGGTATGTCCCTGGAAAGGAAAAGCCTCCTATTTTCACCTGCAGGTGGGAGAGGAAAGGAATCCCGATGCCGCGTGGTTCTATCCGCATCCAAAGCCCGAAGCTTCAAAGATCAAAGATTATGTCGCCTTTTGGAAAGGAGTCAAAGTAGAAGAATAAATTTGCCGGTTCAGAAAAAAGGACTAAGTTTACAAAACCAAAAAGATAATCAGGTGATTTTCAACAACAACAATAATAATTTCAATAACAATCTGAACCAACTCAGGTTGCGGAAAGCTATTATTGTGTAAACAGATCACTTAAACAATATTCAAAGCCTTTCCGCCACCGGAAAGGCTTTTTTTTTGCAGCTATGAAAAAACTTCAAATAAATAACATCAATAATAATAGTCCGCCACCCGGGGGAGAGGATCTCTGTGCCTACAGGCCTGCTTCCTTTCCGGAAGCAGGCCTTTTTTTTAAACCTAAAACAAGAAATATGAAAACTACAGTACAACAACTATCACAAAAACTTCAAACCGAAGAAGCCGTTCATTTTGTAAAAGCGGAATTTGAAAAACATCTAAAAAAGCAACTCTCTCTGGTGAAAGTTTCGGCACCCACAGTGGTACTGCACGGCACCGGTATCAACGACGACCTCAACGGCATAGAAAGACCGGTAGGTTTTCCGGTAAAGTTCATGCAGGAGCAAAGGGCCGAAGTGGTCCAATCCCTGGCGAAATGGAAACGCCTGCGACTGAAGGAATATGAACTGGAACCGGGTACCGGAATTGTGACCGATATGAAAGCTTTGCGTCCCGATGAAGATCTTGGGCCCCTACACTCCATTTCGGTTGACCAGTGGGATTGGGAAAAGGTCATGGCTCCCGAAGATCGGCAGCTCGATTTTCTCAAGGATCAGGTAACAAAGATCTACAGCGCCATTGCGGCTACCGAAGCTGCTGTCGCCACTCACTATCCCCTGCTCACCCAACATTTACCGGCAGATATCACTTTTATACATGCCGAAGAGCTGCAAAGCCAATATCCAGAGCTGAGCCCCAAACAAAGGGAAGATCGGGCCGTGAAAGAATTTGGAGCTATTTTTCTGATCGGGATTGGTGGCGAAATGAAAGGCGGAGAATTGCACGATGGCCGCGCCCCAGATTATGATGACTGGAGTACTCCTACCTCGGCAACGACCAAAGGATTGAACGGCGACATCCTTGTATGGCACCCGGTGCTGGAACAGGCTTTTGAACTTTCCTCAATGGGTATAAGAGTAGACAGCAAAACCCTGGAACTTCAACTGCAGATCCGCAAGGCAGAAGACCGACAGGAGCTTTTTTATCACAGGCAGCTGCTGGAAGGAAGTCTGCCGCAAACCATTGGCGGCGGAATTGGTCAATCCAGGATGTGCATGTTCCTTCTTAAGAAACGGCATATTGGTGAAGTACAGGCGAGCGTGTGGCCCGAAAGTATGATAGCTGAACTTGCAGGGAGAGGAATTGAGTTGTTATAAAAATAAATGGAAAGAGGATTTTTGGGAGGTGCTAAGAAGGTCATCCTGAATTTGTTTCAGGATCCTTGAGATGCGAAACTTTAGAACCTGAAAAAAGTTCAGGTTGACGGAAAAAGTAACCCCTGAAAAAAGCTCTTCTTTAAAAGGTATTCAAAAATGACATTTTTGGATACCTTTTATTTTAGTTGTTTTAGAAGTTGATCAATATCTGCTTCTGTATTGAAATAGTGAAAACTCACTCTTATCCCCTCTCCCCTCATGGAGCAGATGATCTTGTTGCTGCGCAGCTTATTGAACAACTTTTCATCTCCTTTGATATTAAAGATCGAAGAATGCAGCTTCCGGTTCACGACTGCAGGCTCTAAAAGCCCTTTTTCGGAAAGCTTTTCTTTTGCAACAGCTGCAAGTGCTGCAGTGCGGACTTCGATCTCCTCCATTCCTATTTGGTTGATGAGATCTATGGCTGTTTTGAGGCTTCCGAAGTTGAGGGTATCCAGATGGCCGGGTTCAAACTTTCCTATGAAGCTGCCTTTGTGAGGTTTGTTCTTGCCCTGCAGCTCCTTCAGCTCCAGTTCGGCCGGGGCGATCTTATCTTTCATATGCTCTTTAAAGAGATAGAAGCCATTTCCATAGCCGGCGTGGAGCCATTTATAAGCACTTACTCCCAGGACATCCAAAGCAGAATCTTCGAAATTAAATCTTTGGATCCCGCAATATTGAGTGCCATCGGCAATTAGAAGCAGCTCCGGATTTTCATTTTTCAAAGTTTTCAGGAAATCGGGATCTATTTTTATGCCGTTGATGTACTGCACCAGGCTAAATGCGAAGATATCCGGATTTTCTTTTTTGACGGCTTCAGCTATATTCTGCTCCAGGTTCTCATCTATTTCAGCATAGCAGACCTCGAATTTCCGCGATTCCACGGCCCAATTCAAAGAAGGATAATCATTCTTTAGTAAGAGAACTTTTTTATCCTTTTCAATGCCTTCCATGAGCAGGTTAATTCCGTAGGAAAAATTGGGCGTTAACGCTACGAGATTGGGAGCGCAACCAAACAGCTGCCCCACAGCCTGTCTAACTTTCAGGAATAATTTATCCTGCTTTTCCCGGAACATACTTGCCCCGATCAAGAAATCGAGATCATGGTCCTGCCTGAATTCAAGAACAGATTCGGGTAAAAGACCCGACGCAGCAGTGTCGAGATAGGTGTACTGCTCTAAAAGGGGAAACTGCTTCTTAAAATTCTTCATAGACTTGGAGGATTCCGCGTGAAAATCGATAAATTTGAGAATATCTCTAAATTACACTTTAAAATGAGCGTGGAAAAAAATAGTTCTTCAAAAATTGATCCCGAGCAACGCATACTCATCGAAAGGGCGCAAATGCGGGCGAGGCAAAAAAGAGGGTTATATCAACATTTTATCGTGTTCCTGCTGGGATCTGTGGTTTTGATCCTGTTGAATGTCATCTTTGAAATAGGTCGCGATATCAATCCTTTCGGGATCGACTGGTTCGTTTGGGCCATTATCTTTTGGGCTCTACTTTTACTCATTCATGTTTTCAATGTTTTTGTGACTAACAAGTTCTTCGGAAAAGACTGGGAAAATGAGCAGGTAGACCGCCTGGTGGCCAAGCAGCAAAAGAAGATCGCAGAGCTTCAGAAAAAAGTGGAAAAAGAATATCCGCTGCCTAAAAAGGGGGAACCATATATTCCGCCCACTACCAATAAACCTATAGACCCAGATGCTCCAATAAATTCTTAATTATGGGAAAAGTTACTTTGATCGCTGCTGCCGGAGAGAATAATGAACTTGGGAAGGACAAAGACCTGGTTTGGCACCTGCCCGATGATTTTAAGAGATTTAAAAAACTCACGACAGGGCATTACATCATCATGGGTCGTAAGACATTTGAAACCTTTCCCCAACTCTTGCCCAACCGCACCCACGTTATTATTACCCGCAAGAAGGATTACAATCCCGAAGGTACTATAGTGGTCAATTCCCTGGATAAGGCTTTGGAAGCCGCAAAGGATGATCCACAACCTTTCGTCATTGGTGGAGGCGAGATCTATAAACTTGCTTTGGACAAAGCAGATGCCATAGAACTCACCCGGGTGCATGGCAGTTTTAATGCCGATACTTACTTTCCCGATTTTGAGGAAAAGGATTGGAAGCTGGTAGAAAAAGAAGAACATCCTGCAGACGAGCGCCACAAATACGCTTTTACTTACCTTACTTACGAACGTGCCAAATGATCAACAGGTCATACAGGAACTGGCAAACAGCCATGGCTATGAAGTAAAAAAAATTACTTCGCTGGCAGGAGGCAGTATCAACCAGGTTTATCTTCTGGAGATCACAGAAGGAAAAAGGGTGGTAAAGATCAACTCTGCCCGAAAATTTCCCGGGATGTTCGCAGCCGAAAAACAGGGACTGGAAACCCTGAAGCAGGCCAAAGCCTTTGACGTACCCGAAGTTCTTGCAGTAGGGGAAGTTGAAGACAAAGCATACCTGCTCCTGGAGCACAAAAAAGAAGGGGCTCAAAAATCCCATTTTTGGAAGGTATTTGGGAAGCAGCTTTCGCAGCTTCACCAAAACACTTCAGATGAGTTTGGATTTCCCATTGATAATTACATCGGTAGCCTGCCACAGTACAACGGGCAGAGGGACCGGGCAGCCGGGTTCTATATAGATCAGCGGCTGGAGCCTCAGGTTAAGATGGCCATGGAAAGAGGATTTTCTCTCGGTAATCTTTCGGCATTTTACAAAAACATTACAGAGGAGATCCCTCCGGAAGCTCCTGCCCTGCTCCACGGGGATCTTTGGAGTGGCAATTATATGACCAATGAAGAGGGACTTCCCTGTCTCATTGACCCTGCTGTTTGCTATGGCCCAAGAGAAATGGACCTGGCGATGATGAAACTCTTTGGTGGATTTCCAACTGAAGTGTTTCAGGTCTATAATGACAATTTTCCGCTTCAGCCGGGGTGGGAACAAAGAATTCCGCTGTGGCAGCTTTACTATCTACTGGTTCACCTTAATATCTTCGGAAGCAGTTATCTTCCGCAGGTACAGGGGATAATCCGCCGCTTTTCATAATCTTAACAGGCTACAGGCTTCTTTTAGCAGTTCTTTAGAGTACATGCCGTGCTAATTCCTTTATATTTAGTTAGATAACCGAAAAAAAGAGATATGAGCACAGAGAATTTGAATAAAAAAGAATCCTGGGAAAAGCTAAGGGACCTGGTGGATGATATTAAAGTGGCAATGATGGTCACCGGACTTGAAAAAAGACCTATCAATGCCATTCCCATGACCACCAATAAAATGGACGATAAAGGTAATATCTGGTTCCTGAGCATGGGAAGCAGTGAACACAATAAAAATCTCCAAACCAATCCCGATGTTCATTTGCTTTACAGCGATCCGGATGATAATGAATTCGTTAGCCTTTACGGGAAGGCCGAAATCACTAAGGACAGATCTGTACTCGAAGACCTTTACAATCCACGAACCGATAATTGGTTCGATGGACCGGACGATCCCAATTTAACTGCAATTAAGGTCACTCCTGCAGAAGCTTATTATTGGGATTCTAAGACCAATAAGTACATCACCCTTCTAAAAATGGGGGTTGGTGCCGTTACAGGGGAAAATCAGGATATTGGGGAAAAAGGAAAATTAAACCTTTAGATCTACCCACATATTCATATCCCTGCAGCACGGCTGTGGGGATTTTTTTATTTTACTAATTTTGCAGACTAATCACCACTATTATGAAGGCATATATATTTCCGGGACAGGGAGCCCAATTCAAAGGAATGGGACAGGATCTCTATGACAGATCCCCACTCGCAAAAGAACTTTTTGAAAAAGCCAATGATATCCTTGGTTTCTCTATTACCAAAATAATGTTCGAAGGCACCGAGGAGGACCTGAAACGCACTAAGGTAACGCAACCTGCAGTTTTTCTACATTCTGTGATCCTTTCCAAAGTTTTGGGAGATTCCTTTAAGCCCGATATGGTGGCGGGACATTCTTTGGGTGAATTCTCGGCCCTGGTTGCCAACGGAGTTCTAAAATTCGAAGATGCTCTAAAATTGGTTTCCAAGAGAGCCATGGCCATGCAGCAGGCCTGTGAACTGGAAGAATCCACAATGGCGGCAGTTCTTGGTCTTGAAGATCATTTGGTAGAGGCTGTTTGTGCCGATATCAAAGGAACTGTAGTTGCCGCGAACTACAACTGCCCGGGGCAGCTTGTAATTTCGGGAGATGTTCTGGCTGTAGAAAAAGCCTGCGAAGAACTTAAGGAAAGAGGTGCAAAAAGAGCTATGGTACTTCCTGTGGGCGGAGCTTTTCACTCTCCCCTCATGGAACCGGCAAGGGAACAACTGGCCGCAGCCATTGAAGAAACCGAATTCCACAAGCCTATTTGCCCTATTTATCAGAACGTTTCCACTTTTGCGGTTACAGATCCCACAGAGATCAGAAAGAACCTGATCTTCCAACTCACAGCTCCGGTAAAATGGACGCAGAGTGTACAGAATATGATCAAGGACGGAGCGACAGAATTCATTGAAGTCGGCCCCGGAAAAGTTTTACAGGGACTGGTTAAAAAGATCGACCGAAGTGCGCAGGTAAGTTCGGCCGAAATATAAATTCAAGGTTCAAGATTCAAGGTTCGAAATTTTCTGGTTGCCCGTTGCGGGTTGCCTGTTGAAAAAATGTTGAACCATAAGAAGTTCCATTCTTGAAGTACTAATAAAAAAACCCGGTCTAAATCCGGGTTTTTTTACTGCTCACTGAGCACTGAGCATTGAACACTGCTTACTTATTCTTATAGATCTTTCCTTCTTTCATTACAAACTGAACATCCTCCAGCGTCTTTACATTTTTTGTGGGAT
>CAYLZB010000030.1:0-19312 GCA_964388165.1 uncultured Flavobacteriaceae bacterium
CACCCCTTCAGGATCACCGACCGCAGGGAGGTAATCCTGAAGTTAGAGTTACGAAGGTAGAAGTACGAATTTGAGCGTCACAAGCCGAAAGTACAAACAAAAAAGTCCGTGCAGGCACCATCCTTTTGGCTTAAGTTTATGCTACTGTATCTCCGACAGTAGGGAGGTCATTGTAAAGTAGAGGTAATAAAGGGTGATAAAGAAAAAATTCTCGCTGCTCACAAAAAGAGAAGCGCTGCAAGCCCAAATCTACCGAACTAATACTATGTTGTGAGGCAGAATTGGTAAATGCTCCAAAATTTGCCGCAAAAAATCACCTGTTTACGCATACTCCCAGGCTTTTTGACGCAAAAATTACAACACGAATCGCTCCGTGTGTTGTCCTCTTGCTTTCTTCCCCCTTAGTTTTGCCTCACATCTTTAGCGGTATAATTTATTTTTTTTGGGATATAATGTTAAATAATTAGATCTTATTTTTGTGCCTATGGCTGAGACTCCCAGAAATGATGCCCGACAATTGCGGCAACTCAATTTCGACCTTGCAAATTATTTTTCCAATACAGTAATTCCGCAGCTGTTTGTTGATGCCGATCTCATTTTGAGGATCTTCACTCCACCAGCAATGAAACAATTTTCTTTAACATATGATCATGTGGGTAGCCATATCTCAGATATTAAGGATAACCTCCGTTATCCCCATGTTGTTGAAGATATTCGTGAGGTAATCGATAATCCAAATGATTCTCTGGAAAAAGAAGTGCAGACCACAGACGGCTACTGGTATCAGATGAACATTGTTCCTTATATTGAACACGAGGAGGATGTCATTAACGGAGTTATTATCACTTTTACAGATGTTACAAAGAGATTGCTTGCTTTGAGAGAATCGGAAAAATTGAATTCTCAGTACGAGATCCTCATGTTTGCCTTAGCACATGATATAAGACAACCTCTCTCAACAATCTCCTTAGTTGCTGATGGATTAAAAATGGCTTCTTCACAGGACGGTTCTAAACAGTTCGGCAAATGGGCCGACACCCTCCGAAAATCTTCAAGAAGTCTAGAAACTTTGATTGAAGACTTTACTGCCGGTAAGGTAGAGGAGAGGGCAGAATCTTCCGAAGAAATGAAGCTGAACATTAAAGATATCTGCGAAGATATACTTCTCGCCCTTAAATTGGAGATTAGGAAAAAAAATATAAAAGTAACAACGGATCTAAAGGTAGCAGAGATAACTTTTCCCAGGAGCAGTCTAAGAAGTGTGATCTATAATCTTATCCATAATGCGGTCAAATTTAATGATCCTGAAAAAGCTTCAGAGATAAATATAGCCACAGAGGAAATAGGAGATTATGTGATCCTGTGCGTGCAGGATAATGGATTGGGTATATCACCTGAAGATCAGAGACGTGTGTTCAAAAAATCTTCAAGATTACATAATAATATAAAAGGTACCGGAATGGGGCTTTATGTTATTAAACAAATGATTGAAGATAATGATGGGCGAATTAAGCTAGAGAGTGATAAAGGAGAAGGAAGCACCTTTAAAGTCTTCTTTAAAAATCACAAAACAGAATAACCAGATAAAATTATCTTACACCTTTTCATATCAATTAGTATTTTTAAAAGGCAAGAAATATCATTCTAAAGGTCACCTAATCGATTACCTGAAGGATAGAAAAAAAGACGAAGTACTGAATCTACTGGTATTACGGGAGAAGCAAATAACCCTGCTACCACGACAAAACAAAGCCTTGCACGACAGTGCAGGGCTTTGTTGTTTTAACCAAGACCCGTACTTGTTCATGAAGGGAGAAGTACGACGTGTAATTGTGCTCACAACCGCAACGAAAACAAAAAATCCCTGTATTCATTAACAGGGATCCTTTCAAATTTATATGCGTCGCTACTTATTCCACCGTAAAGCTTTTTCGGATATGTACCGGAGTTCCGCTGGCAGTAAAACCTTCCAGCACAACTTCAAACTTTCCATCGACATCTGAGGTGAAAAAGCTGATCTCCTCCTTATCCGGTGATAGTTCAGGTTTCCATAACAGCTGAGAGCGATAATCGGGAATTCGATTGTCTCTGTTCTCCTGGTTATAGACCTGCTGGAAATATTTTTTTGCGATCTCGGGATGTTCCAGCTCTACCCTTAACGAATTAGGAGCCTTGTAAACTTCCGGGAAATCTCCATCTATAGTTTCCACAAGAACGGCACCCTGGAAGATCTCAGGTCCCAAATAGATCTTATCCCTTATGATCTTAATGGTCTGTATCCTCCGTGAATCATAATCTATCAAGGCAGAATGATCCTGAAGTAAAACTCCATCCACCATTACCAAAGGTTTAAGTCGCATGGGTAAATGACCAATCAAACCGCGGACCTCAAAGACCCGCTTATCACGCCCCTCTCTCCTTACCCAGGCCGATTTTATGATCTCGACAAAAGTTTCCGGTACCCCCTTGAATCGCGTATAGTCATCAAGATTATAGGTTTCTACAATACTGGCAGGGAAGATCACTTCTTCCTGCAGAGGAGCCAGTGTATCGGGCTTTACCGAGAAGTAAGCATTTTCGATCTGATTGTACAAGCTCCTTTGTACGATCTCTTCCTCCATTTGAGGAGTGATAAAATAATCAGGAAACTTAAGGTTGTTGGTGCTCATTCCTTCATTCCTGTCTATTTTGATCTCCATTTCACCTTCGGCCTCTCCCAGGATTTCAACTATGGCATCTTCGTCCCGCAGTTCCCTGTCAAGGTTAAAAAAGAACTGACCGTTAGCATTGGTGATCGCTATCTGCGCAAATCCCTTGTAAGTGGGAATAGATAAAGCTACCTTGATATCCTCTAAGCCTGCACCATTGGCTGAAACTACCTTTCCGCTCACCAACTGGCCTCTTAATTCGGGCAAAAATACTTTCTCCTCACTATTCGGCTGCTTAGTCCCTGTTCCTCTTCCCAATACCTTTGAAGGAGCACTTTTTGGAGGAGCAGGTAGATCTCCTGTTTTACGGACAGAAAGAGAGTACCTCCCTGCAGCCGCATCAGCACCTTTGCTACCCATTTCAATTCTTACCTGTTCCCGGTTTGAAAATTGGCTTTTGTTCAGGTCAAGCTGAAAGACATCTCTTTGCTCCTTTTCAGCAAAAGTGTATAAAGAGGCCGGAGTTCCCGGTCCTTCGTTCACTCCGGAAGTTTCAAGTAATTTTTTCTGATTGCCCTGGTAAGGATTGATCACCACAAGATCCCCTTCAAAAAAGGCATTTTTAAGGTTCTTCATCCAGTTGGTATAAGCGATCAATTTGTAGGTGCCCGAAGGAGTGTCTGTGGGTATGAAGAAATCTGCACTTCCCCTACCATTCTCCAGCTTAATTTTTTGCCTAAAGATCGTTTCATTGTCTTCCCCAAGCATCTCCACATAAGCTATTTTACTGAAATTTGATGCCTCGCCGGAACCATTTTTCAGGCTGTAAACACTGTAAAGGAAGTATTCCCCGGGAAAAAGCAAGGAAGTGTTGTAATGCAGGTAGATCTTCTCCCCTATGGAACTTTCCGATAAACCTTCGGCTAAAAGAGACTTTTCTACAGCCTGTCCCTTGACTTCCGCAGAAAAAAGAAGACAAAAAAGGGTAAATATTGTGAATGATATTTTCATAAGCTATTTTCTATTCTTCCCAAAATTCGGGGGCTACGTTTGATCCATATTTAGTACAATCCAGACAACCGGATTTAGCGAACCTATAGCCGCCTCCCATTTCAAAACCAAAATACTTTAAAGATCCTACTTCCAGCTGTTCCCCAATCCATTCTCTTTGCGGCCGCGTCATTGTGGGAGGAAATAACACTTCACACTCCACATGTGCATTTGGCAAAAAGTCATCCCGATCATAGAAATCCTCAAAATTGAAAAATATCCTCTCTTTGCTCACCCCGGCTACAGAGAACATTCCCACTACAGGTTCGTTGGGATCGCTAATTGAAAAAACATTTCCATTGATCAACCCTAACTGGTTTTGCGAAAACAGGTTTTCAGATTCCGAAAAATCCCTCAAAGTTTGATAATAAGAATAAGCCTCGGCCGAAATCGAGAATTGCCTTACCAGAATACTGTACCTATGGGCAGTTCTATAGCTCTCCCTTGGCAAAAACTTTATAAGACTGGCATTAAGAGCGCTTTCCTCCTGTGCATTAGTATTGGCTAAGAGAACTTCATTGGAAGCCTCGGTAGTATAACAAACGGCTTCTTCTCTTGTCTTTTCAACTTCAACGAATTCTCCATCGATAACTTTTAGATCTAAATTGATCTGGTATGGAGAAACGATCTTATATGTTTCTACATAATCAAAAAGGTAATATCCCGAAGTGGTCTCAGGTCCCTCTACATCAACCAAAATTGCCACTCCTGTATCTCCCTCGTAAGTGGTCTTTTGAGCATAAAGGGAAGCGAGATCGGAATCTTCAGGAAGTTCTTCAGCTTCTGAACTGTACTGTTTTCCATCTGCCGTGGAGATCTCAAGAGTATAGGCTACTCCCTGTTCCGCCCTAAAACGCTGTACAGAAACATATCTTCCCGGCTCTGCTTCCCTAAAATCGTAAACATTCGAATTACCTACGACCTGCACGATCGCATTCCTTTCCTGTGATGGGCCGCTTCCTACAAGTTCATAGGTTCTGCTGATCAGGATCTCCTGATGAGATAATTCATTAGTAATAGTACCTTCTATCACGAGTGCATTTTCATAGGTCTCCGTCTGAATTTCTATGGGTTCTACGCACCCGGAAAATAATCCTACCAATATTACAGTTGCCAGAAACCTCCTTAAACCTTTTAATTGGGCAATCATCATGGGTACTACTAAAATTTAAAGTTATAAGTAATTGTAGGCACCGGAATGGAAAAAATTGAGGTCTTGTAAGCTTTTACCTCCCCATCTTCGGTCACAAAGAAAACTGAATAGGGGTTATTTCTTCCAAGCACGTTGTACACCGAAATATTCCAGAAACTGTGAGCCAGCTTTTCGATCTTGTGATTTCCTTCAATATTTAGACTAAGGTCCAGCCTGTAGTAGTCCGGAATTCTGAACTCATTTCGGTCACTGTACATAACATATTCAGCCCCATTATAGTTATATTTTCCTACCGGATAAGTTATCGGTCTTCCCGTTTGATAAACAAAATTGGCCGAAAGGCTGAATCTCTGGGTAAATTTATAATTGGTTACCAGGGAAAAATCATGCGGCTTATCAAAATTTGAAGGAAAGTATTCCCCGTTATTGACGATCTCCTCATTGAAATCTCCTGCCAGTTTCACGAAAGAACGGGAATAGCTATAACTTAACCAACCATTGAGATCTCCCTTGGTCTTTTTAAGTAAAAACTCTCCTCCATAAGATCTACCTTCCCCCTGCAGGATCTCTGTTTCAATGGTTTCATTGAGGAAGAGCTGAGCACCTACTTTGTAATCCAGGATGTCATTAGAGTTCTTGTAATAGCCCTCCAAACTTAATTCATACATGTTGTTGAACATGTTTTTATATAAGCCTACAGAATATTGATTTGCCCTCTGTGGTTTAATAATGGCATCAGAAAGCTTGTACGTATCTGTAGGTGAAGCCGTCGTATTGGTAGAAAGGGTATGTATATATTGATAGGTACTGTTATAACTGGCCTTTACCGATAGATCTTCCTGTAGAAGGTAACGGCCGGACACTCTAATTTCGGGTCCACCATAGGTCTCGATCACTTCGTTATTTCCATATTGAATTCTGTCAATGACCGAGCTTTCCCTCCTCGGAGCCCCTTCCTGGTATACTCTTTCCTCTCCTTCTCCCAATGCAGCAAACATTGAAAACCTAATCCCGGCACTCAATAAAAGCTTACTGTTGATCTCGTAGTCATCTCCAATGAAAATTGCCGCTTCAACCCCTTTCTCCTGTGGCACTTCTCGTGCCTCAATAGGTGATTCTCCGCGAGGTTCTATTTCTCCGGGATTTACCACATAAAGTTTCGCTCCAAGACCATAATCCAGCTTATGCTTATCATTCAGTTTGTACTTGAAATGAGTTTTTACACCTGTTTCATTAATGCCGTATCCAGAGCTGAAGTCATTTGTGAATTCTCCCGCGTAGTCTATATTAAAATTATAATCTGAATTGGTTACCTGGAGATTCCCCTGGTGCCTGTTGTTGAACCTGTGAACCAGGTCAAGAGACAGCAACCTGTTATTATAGCTATAAAGAGAGTCTGGGGTAATATTGAATCTATCATTACTGTAGTATCCCATGATATCAAGGTCTGTGTCATTTCCTATCCTGTGGTTATATTTTGCAACCACATCATAGAAGGACGCTTCATTATCTCTCAGAGATTCTTCGTCTAAAGACTTCAGGATCCAGTCTGAATATGTGCTTCTAACACCCACGAGGACTCCGGCTTCCTCTTTTACGATCGGCACCTCCAGAGTTAAGTTACCGGTAACCGGACCTATAGCTCCTTCCCCAGCAAATTCATTGACATTGGCATCTTTTGTCCTTATATCAAAAACTGAAGAAAGCCTGCCGCCAAAATGTGCGGGCATGTGACCTTTATATATATCTACCGCTCCCGTTGTAAAGGGATTCAAAGCTGAAAAAAGTCCGAAGAAATGCGCCGGATTATATATCACAGCATTGTCAAGAAGTATTAGGTTTTGATCTGCTCTTCCACCCCGAACGTTAAAACCTGCTGCTCCTTCCCCCGCCGAAGATATTCCCGGTAAGGTAGTGCTCACTTTTAGAATGTCCCTTTCTCCAAGGACCAGCGGAATATTCTTGATCTCCTCTACATTGATCTCCTCTTTACCTCCACCGGCGTCATTCACGTTACTATCAGGATTAGATTCAAGAACCACCTCTCCCAGTTGCTGGAAGTCTTCTTTAAGGCTAAAATTGAGTTGCCCATCATTATAGATGACCACCCTTTTAGCAACGTCTTCATTCCCAAGAGATCTCGTCTCCACAATGTTCACGCCGGGCGGTAGTCTCAGGCTGTAGTAGCCATTCTCATCGGTAACAGTTCCTATTTCAGAATTCCTCACTGAAATTGCAAGGTTGGGAATTGGTTGGCCGTCTTCGGCACTTGTAACCCTGCCTGTAAGATCAAGTCTTGTTTTTCCGCTTGATCTATTTGCGCGGCCAATATTAACTGTTTCAATTACTGTTTGGGTTGGCCTCTGTACATCTTCGTAAAAAACAGGGTTATAAGCTTCTTCTTCTTCCTCCACTACCTGAACTTCCTTCTTCCCGAAGAAGTTCTCCGGGAGCTCATCGTAGATAATGCTGTTTTGTGTGAGGATGATCCTGTTATCAAGAAAATGATAGTTCAAAAGTGTCTTTTCAAAAAGATCATCCAGGATCTCGTCCAGACTAACATCATTATAGTTGCCCGAAATCAATTGCTCCGGAAGCCAGGAATCATTGACATAAAATTTATAGTTGGTCTTGTTCTCGATCTGTATCAACACCTCCTTAAGCGGAAGATTTGAAAACTGAAGATCTATACTTTCCTTATTCTGCGCCCCTGCTGTAAAAAAAACAAGGAAGAACAGACAGGCGAAAAAATTTCTCATTGAGCAACGGCATTTGGGAGGTTTGATAATCTTTGAAACATGGCAACCAGGGCGTCATCCTGCTGCACACGTTGCTGTTTCCTGTAATCCCTGTAAAAATCCCTAACTTCAGGTTTATGATCAGGGAAGAGCTCAAGTAGATTACCCCTGTTTAATTCGTAATATTTGCCCCTGTATTTAAAAAAATATTCGGGAGATCTGGGTTTGAATTCATAGTGAACGAGTTCCCGTCTGGAGATCTTTTGCTGTGATAATCTGTATTTCTTTAAGACCTGCACATCAGGGCCTTCATAAAGCAGTTGGTATATGCCCGAAAACTGTGAGCCTGCTTCATATACATTGACAAACCTCCTGGAATTGAGAAGAAATCCGTCCAGGCGGGTTGAAAGCAACTGAAATTCTGTTTGACCCCTCCGGCTGGGTAATTGCACCAGGAGAAGATCATCAAAAATGTTATACTTCACAGGAATTTCGAAGTAAGGCTGACCTTCATAAAAAACTGTAGCCGGCACAAATTGGTCAGAGCCGTAGAACTTATGTTTTTCATTGATCATTCTATGCTTCTCAATATATTCAACTCCTGTAAAAATATCGGTATTTTGAATTCCAATAGTTGCATCGAACCCTTCATAGGCGTTCTGCAGGTCTCTGGGAATTTCCTGTCCCCTTGCAGAAGTTCCGCAAAGGAAAACTGTAAGTAAGCAAGAATAAAGAATTCTGGTGAAGTAGATCATTTAGTTTGCAGTACCTGGATCAGGTAAGAAGTTTTATAATAATATTATCTTAAAATCAAGTAGGGTGGCTTCAAAACTAAACAAATAATTGATATTGATCCTTTTTTAACTGAAAAATTAGAATATAAGAAATCCTGTTTTTTTAAAATTGGAAAAGATCTACCCCCTCGGGCCGGTTTACATTCTTAATTTCACAAGTAAAATTACATCAAGCTTTCAGAAAAACAGGGCTTTCCGAAAATGACATTTCTGATACTTATTTACAAGAAAGTTTGATAATTTCATTTTTATTCCTCCCAGAAATCCGGGGCTGTATTAGTCCCAAAAAGATTACAGTCTACACAGCCGGCCCTGGCAAATCTATAAATGTTCGCAGGATCTCCCACTTCAAAACCAAGATACTTTATATCTCCTATCCGCAATTGCTCACCAAGGACATTTCTTTGGGCTACTGTAGCGGTAGGCGGCAAAAGAAGCTCGCATTCCACATGAGCATTAGGAATAAATTCTTGCCTGTTGTAAAAATCCTCGAAGTTGAAGAAGATCCTTTTGGAGCTTGTGCCCGAGACAGTGAACATTCCTATTACGGGTTCGTTAGGATCACTTACAGAGAATACATTTCCGTTGATAAGCCCTAACTGGTTCTGTGCGAAAAGATTCTCAGATTCCGAAAAATCTTTTAGAGTTTCATAGTAAGAGAAAGCCTCTTCAGAAATAGAAAACTGGCGCACAAGAATACTATACCTATGGGCAGTCCTGTAATTTTTGCGCTCCATGAACTTGATCAGGTAGGCTTCAAGGTCATTCCCTGCCTGTAGATTGGTATTTGCCAGCAAAACTTCATTTGAAGCCTCTGTAGTATAGCACACCGTCTCCTCCCGCGTCTTCGGAATTTCCACAAATTCCCCATTGATAACCTCCAGATCAAAATTATAGGAGAAGGGTGAAACGATCTTGTAAGTCTCTGTGAAATTATACCTATAGTATCCTGAAGTTGCTTCGGGCCCGGTTACATCCACAAAAATGGCAATCCCTGTTTCCCCTTGAAAAGTGGTTTTTTCAGCATAAAGGGAGCTTATCCCGGAACTCTGAGGCAATTCTTCCGGTTCAGAAGAATATTGATTTCCGTTTGATGTTATAATTTCAAGTATGTACTGCCTTCCCTGCACTGCACCGAATGCTTCAACAGATCTATACCGGCCGGGCTCAACTTCTGTAAATTGAAATTCTTCTGTTCCGCTCACCACTTTAACATCGGCATTTCTTTCTTGTGAAGGGCCACTTTCTTCAAGAGGATAGGTTCGGCTAAGAAGAATTTCCTGGACTGCAAATTCGTCTGTGATCGTCCCCTCGATCACGAGTGCGTTTTCATAGGTGGCTGTCTCTATGTCTATTGGTTCAACGCATCCACCAAGTACTCCCAATAGAGCAACCGCAATTATTTTTATCCTCAAGCTCTGTTTTAATATCATTGACTCTATCGTAATGGGTATCCTCCAAAACTACTTAATTATTTGAGATCTAATAAAATAATAATTAAACAGCGGATTTTAAATACTGCCTGCGATAAAGGCCGACCTGTGGTTTTTTCTGAACCAAAAACCTACAAGAGGGAGCCTTACATATAATTAAATGAACCAGGCTAAGGAAGAGGCTCTTTTACTCCTCCCAGAATTCGGGGGCGACGTTTGAACCGAAAACAGTACAATCCACACATCCTGTTTTAATGAACCTGTAGCCAACCCCCATTTCAAAGCCCAGGTATTTTAAAGATCCATTCTCCAATTGCCCTCCAATTGCTTCTCTTTCCTTGACAGTCCCGGTTGGCGGATACAGCACCTCACATTTCACATGAGCATCTATACCAAAATCCACACCCCCATAAATATCCTCAAAGTCAAAGAATATTCTTTCCGAACTTATCCCGGCAACACTAAAGATCCCCACCACAGGCTCCCCCGGATCACTCACAGAAAAAACGTTTCCATTGATCAAACCCAGTTGGTTTTGAGTGAACAGGCTCTCAGACTCCGAAAAATCTTTTAAGGTCTCGTAATAAGAAAAGGTTTCTTCAGAAATGGAAAATTGGCGCACAAGAATACTATAACGATGAGCAGTCTTAAAGTTAGAAAACTCCATGAATTTGATAAGAAAGGCGTCAAGATCGTTACCTGCCTGTATGTTCGTATTTGCCAGAAAGATCTTTTGTGATGCTTCGGTCACATAACAAATAGTCTCTTCCTTAGTCTTTGGGAACTCAACGAATTCCCCATTTATGAGCCGGGCATCTAAATCGAATTTGAATGGCGAAACGATCTTATACGTTTCAGAAAAGTCATACCTGTAGTATCCCGAAGCTGCTTCAGGACCGGCAACATCCACAAGAATGGCAACTCCCGTTTCCCCCTGGAATGTTGTCTTTTCAGCATAAAGGGAGCTGATCCCGGAACTCTGGGGCAGTTCTTCAGGTTCAGAGGAATATTTAGCTCCATTTGAAGTAGTGATCTCCAGTGTATACTGTTCGCCTTGCACAGCTCTAAACGGCTGAACAGAGGCATACTTTCCGGGTTCGACTTCTGTGAATTGATAGACGTTTGACCCGCTCACCACCCGCACATCTGCATTCCTTTCCTGTGAAGGACCTTTTTCTTCAAGAGGATAGGTACGGCTTAAGAGAATTTCCTGAATTGAAAGCTCATTGGTAATAGTACCTTCGATCACCAGAGCGTTTTCATAGGTCCCGGTTTCTATATCTATAGGTTCAACACAGGCTAGAACCAACCCCAGCAGAGCTACCGCTAAGATCCTTTTCCACAACCCGGTTATAACAGTAATCTTCATCTGCTGCTTTATAGTTAAGATTTGCTCCAAAACTACTTAAATAATCGAGATTATAATTTTTCAAAATGATCTTTATAAAATATCCCGTCCTTTAAACCCTCCACCTCTTTCATCTTCAACAGTGATCCTGTATTTTCCACCATCAAAAAACCCCGCAAGAGCGGGGCTTGGAGATTATACTTTTAAAGGGTTTAATTTCCGGAGAAAACCGGCTGCCTGTTATCTTCAGCCTTGAATACAAAGGCATCTACAGAGAATTTTCCGCCTCCAAGGATGAGCAAAACTACGTAGGAAAGGAGGTAGTGAAGTCCCAGTTCCTGGTTTGCAAAAGGATCATTGGCGTGGATAAGGAAAACAGCAACCATCATAGTAATGATCAAAGGGATGCTGGCAAGCCTGGTCCCAAGACCTATGATCAAAAGAACTGAACAAAGGAATTCGGCAAAAACCGCCAGTCCTAATGAGATTGCGGGACTAAGGCCCATTACTCCGGGAAACTGTATTTCTCCGCCCGCAAGCAGCATTTGTAATTTCGGGAAACCGTGCACCAGCATCATGGCACCTATTCCAACTCTTATGATCAACAGCACTACATCCACCTGGGTAGTGGCAAAATTCGGATTAAATATCTTTTTCATTTCTTAAGTAATTAAAAGGAACCGGAACGGACACGTCTAAAGTAGGGGGACATTCGTTACCGGCTCCATCAATGATTGTTTAACTCTTTTTAAATTCGGCATCTACGTCAATAAGAACCTCATCGCTAAGCACAGCTTCAGGAAAACCGGCACCCAGGTCAAAATCAGATCTCTTTATCGTTCCACTTATTGCGAAACCTGAGATCTTTGTCCCTTTCTGGTTTTCCACAGTTCCGCGATGCCATACGTCAAGAGTGACAGGTTTGGTGATACCATGGAAGGTAAGATCGCCGGTGACCTTATATTTCCCCTCTCCAACTTTTTCTGAAGAAGTGCTTACAAAGGTCATTTTTGGATACTTATCTGCATCAAAGAAATCGGCATTTCTTAGATGATTGTCTCTCATCTCTACGCCGGTATCAATTGAAGGCACCATGATCTCCACAGTGTATTTGGCATCACTGAAGTCTTCATTTGAAGCTTCAATTGTAGCATTAAAATCTTTGAAGAGCCCTTCAACTTCAGAGATCCCCATGTGGGTGATCCCGAAAGAAACCTGCGAGTGCGCCTTATCGGCCTGCCAGGTGGTTTGGGCGAAAGCTGTGGTGCTCAAAAGAGCAATAAATAGAAAAGAAAATATTTGTTTCATGTTTAAGATTGTTATTTGATAATTATTAATTGGTTTAATTGTTAACTGTTTTTTGTAGTGTCTGTAAAAAGACCTCAACAGGTTGTGCTCCTGAAACTGCGTAACGATCATCAAAGACAAAGAAGGGAACTCCTCTCACCCCAATATTTCTGGCTTCCAGCTCATCCTGCTTTACCTCGTAGGCAAAAGCATCTGAAGTAAGCATTTCACTGACTTCAGCTTCCTTCATTCCTACTGATACAGCAACTGAGATCAAGACCTGTGGATCATCAATATTTTTAGCCTCTTCAAAATGTGCTTTGAAAAGAGCTTCTTCAATTTCATCTCCGAGACCTTGTGTCTTTGCCATCTGAATAAGGCGGTGCGCCTTATAAGAATTCGCTAACACCCCTTTTTCAAGATCAAAGTGAAGGCCTACATCACCGGCCATTTGTGTCGCGCCGCTTAGCATTTGCCTCGCCTGCTCTGCAGTAACTCCTTTGGTCTCTACAAAATAATCGATGACGTTAATGTCTGTCCTCGTCTCTAATGCAGGGTCCAATTGAAAGCTCTTCCACGTAATTTTCACTTTGTCTTTCTCCGGAAATTGCTCCAGCGCGGCTTCAAGTTTCCTTTTGCCTATAAAGCAGAAAGGGCATCGAACATCAGACCATATTTTTATTTCCATGATTCATTGTTTTTGTTGATAAGCAGCAAAATTAAAGAAGTTCCGGACCTGAGAATTCGCTTCTTCATACTTTCCAAAGATCCTGAAATTCTTTTCTTCCAATTCCACCTCCACTACCTTGGAATGAGGTAGCAGGTCTTGAAAGTGAAGTTTAGTCCCTGAAAGATCTTCTGTAAAACTGTGGGAAATCACCAGTACCACTTTTTGAGTGGAAACCTGTTTGATCCTGTTGAGAAGAAGCGGTTGGATATCGGTTGGACGGGTAAAAGCAATGATATCGGCCTCCCAACATCCTTCTTTTTCACAATTGATGAATTCTACTTCAGCCTTTTGAGGTAGCTGTTGTAACTCCTCTTTTAGCCTCGAGATCCTTACTTCATCCCCGGAGATAAACAGCAGGCGCAATTCCTGCTGCATGATCGCCTTTACGAGGGCGGGACAAAATTCTCCCGTATCACCAATTATTGCTACTGTTTTCTTCCCCATCTTCTTCATTATTTTCAGCAGGAAACGAGCTTTGCAGATCCTGCTGGCATCTTAAGCCTGTTTTACGAACTGCACTTCAACATTAAGCTTTACCTGGTCGCTAACAACCACATTGCCGGCTTCGGTAACCGCATCCCATGTCAAACCAAACTCCTTGCGATTCACTTTTCCCGATATTGTAAGTCCGGCTTTGGTCTGTCCATAAGGATCAACCACTACACCACCAAAATCAACATCCAGAGTTACCGGTTTTGTGGTATTTCTAATAGTCAACTGTCCGTTAACCTTATCCTGAGTAGCGTCAAAATTATCTGCTCTAAAAATGATCTCAGGGTGTTCGCCTGCAGCAAAGAAGTCGGAAGATCTTAAATGCTCGTCTCTTTGATCATTATTGGTGTCTATAGATCTTACATCGGCTTTGAATTCGATGTTGCCAACCTTTTTAAATTCATCTCCTTCACTTTCGGCTCCACCTTCAAAAACCTTGAACTTTCCGGTAACGGTTGAGATCATTAGGTGCTTAACTTTAAAAGTCACTTCACTGTGGGTTGGATCGATATTCCATTTTGTACTTGCCATAATTTTCTGTTTTAATGTTTACTAATTAATTACATGGCAAATTTACGAGCAGGCTTTTCCCTTACCAATGACCTATGATAATAAATGAATGTGATCTATGTCACAGTTTTTATAGAAAAGACTGATGATGAAGAGAGTAGACCTTCAGAAGAAGAGGTGTCAAAAATGACATTTTTGAGAAGTATTCTAGGAGCCGGAAGCCAACTGACTCCTAATACGACTAAGGGTTTCCCGCGTCACTCCCAGGTAGGAAGCGATCATGTGCAGAGGCACCCGCTGAATGATATCGGGGAACTCTCTTAAAAGTTTTTGATAGCGTTCTTCGGCAGTAGTACTAAAGGTTCCCATCAACCGGCGTTGAGTAGCTATGAGATTATTCTGAATAAGGATCCGGAAGTAGCGCTCAAAAGCCGGAACTTCATTGAGGAGTTGGTCCCAGGATTCTTTAGTGATCAACAAGAGCTCACTGTCTTCAAGAGCTTCAATATTATATTCTGAAGCCTCTCCCGTAAGAAAACTGTAAAGATCTCCGCTCCACCAGCCTTCCAGAGCAAACTGCAGGATGTGCTCATTCCCTTTATCGTCAATGGTGTAGCTCCTGAGTAAGCCCTTTTCTACAAAAGTGGTGTAGACACAGGCCTCCCCTTCTTCCAGTAAGAACCGCCGTTTCCGAAGTTTTTTTGGCAGAAACAAAGTCTTCGCATATTCAAATTCTTCTCCCGTTATTGAGATAGTTTCATTTACCTTTTTCTGAAGAAGATCGAACATTGCTTTGCAAAAAATTTGTTGTTAAAGATAGATATTATTCCTGAAGCTATTTTTAAGATATATCTCTTCCTCCTATTAAGGAATAAGTTTCTCAAATGCCCTTTTTGGATCTCCTGAAGCTCAGATACATTAGAATTCCTCAAGGAAAAAGCCGGAGAGATTGGAAACAAGATCTTTAAACGCTCAACATCCAAAAATTGATAAATACGCAACCTCTTTTATAAAAGGCAGGACAGTTACCTATTTCGTTTCTTCATGTTTTTCTTGTTATCTTTGGGTTTCCCTGTAAAGGGCCAATTCAAAAACGATAAAATGAAAAGACTCTTAATTCTTAGCCTTGGCCTTAGCCTTGTAGCTTGTGGCGAAAATGGCACAAAAGCCGAAAACACCGAACAGGTTACTGATAATGCTACCGTTGAGCAAAATTCTCCTGTGACCATTCCCGAAGAAGATATGACTACTGCCGAATATGATTATGAAGTGGTTGTCCCCGATCTACAGATCGCCTGGGGAATGGCCTTCCTTCCCGATGGAAGTATACTTATCACTGAAAAAAGCGGTGATCTTATTCATTTTAGCAATGGCCAGAAGCAACAGGTGGAAGGAGCTCCCGAAGTCTATAACCGCGGCCAGGGTGGTTTCCTTGATGTGGCAGTTGGACCCAATTATGAAACCGACGGCTGGATCTATTTCACTTACTCTTCTGAAGAAGGTGAAGGCGAAGGCGGAAATACCGCTTTGATGAGAGCCAAATTAGAGAACAATCAATTGACAAATAAAGAGGTACTGTATAAAGCCACTCCAAATACAACCCGTGGACAACACTTTGGTTCACGGATCGAATTTGACGGACAGGGTCACCTATTCTTTAGCATTGGGGATCGCGGGGATCGCGATGTGAATCCACAGGACCTCACCCGTGACGGCGGAAAAGTCTACAGGCTTAACCTTGACGGCAGCATCCCTCAAGACAATCCTTTTGTAGACCAACCTGAAGCTGTAGAAGCGGTCTACTCCTACGGTCACAGGAATCCGCAAGGAATGATCTACAATGAAGAGACCGGAGAGATCTGGGTTCACGAGCATGGGCCACAAGGTGGTGACGAGATCAATGCAGTTAAAAAAGGAGCAAACTATGGTTGGCCTGTGGTTAGCTACGGGATCAACTATGACGGCACTAAATTTACAGATGAAACCTCGGGTCCCAATTTTGAAGATCCGCTATATTACTGGGTTCCTTCTATTGCTCCTAGCGGTTTTGTACATGTAACTTCAGATAAATATCCCGAATTAAAAGGAGATCTCCTGGTTGGTTCCCTTAAGTTCCAGTATGTGGAGCATTTGACCCTCGACGGAAAAACTGTGACTGCACGTGAAAAGATCCTTGAGCAGATAGGCCGGGTACGTGATATCGTTCAGGCGCCAAATGGTGACATCTATGTTTCGGTTGAAGGAAAAGGAATAGTGAGAATAATTCCGAAGCAGGCATAATGAGGATTTTTTTATTGGCTTGCCTGCTTATCGCGACTTTTGGTTGCAAGAACAAATCCGAAGAAAATACTACGGCAATTTCGCAGCAGGACTTCCCTGCAGGGGTGAAAGAAAGCATTTCCAGAGGCGCAGAGATCTACAACAATTTCTGTGCTTCCTGTCACCTTTCCAATGGAGAAGGCATAAAAGGGGTTTTTCCGCCTTTGGAGAATTCAGATTGGCTTAAAGAGAAGCGCAAGGAATCAATACATGCTATAAAATTCGGGTTGCGCGGCCCTATAGAGGTCAATGGAACAGAATATGACAACCTCATGCCGGCTCTTGGGCTAAGCGACAGTGAAATTGCCGATGTGATGAACTACATCAACAGTTCCTGGGGCAATGAGTTAAAAGAACCGGTAACTGAAGAAGAAGTTGCCGCTATAACAAAATAAACCATATTTGATAACTCGGTAAATAATTACCTTTGCCGAAAATTTAGAATATGTTGATTATTGGAATTGCCGGAGGTACCGGGAGCGGAAAAACTACTGTAGTTAATCAGATCATTGAGGAGCTAAAGAATGAGGAAGTCGACGTTATCTCCCAGGATTCTTACTACCAGGATACCAGCCACCTCACCTATGAGCAACGTACAAAGATCAATTTTGACCATCCTAAATCCATAGATTTCGACCTGCTGGTCTCGCATTTAAAAGATCTCAAGGCCGGCAAGAACATTCAGCAGCCCGTTTATTCATTTAAAGAACACAACCGCACCGGGGAAACCATTACCATTGAACCTCGCAAGGTGATCATCGTGGAAGGGATCCTTATCCTCACCCACCCCGACATTCGGGAGATGTTTGACATTAAGATCTACGTGCATGCCGATAGTGATGAGCGACTTATTCGCCGACTTAAAAGAGATATTGCCGAGAGAGGCCGCGACCTGGAAGAAGTTTTAAACCGCTACCAGACCACTTTAAAGCCCATGCACCAGCAGTTCATTGAACCTACAAAAGAGTTTGCAGACATTATTATTCCTACCAATCGCTATAATACGGTGGCTGTTGATATTGTTCAAACTATCATACGACAACGTTTACTCTAATTTTGTATATTTCGGGTTATGAAGTGGAAAGACATCCGCAATAACAGATGGTTTAGAATCATCGCCAATAAGTATACGCTGGTGCTGGTGGCATTCAGCTTCTGGATGCTCTTCCTTGACAGCAACTCCTGGCTTATTCACAGGGAACTTGATCTTGAGATCGACGACCTGGAAAAGAATAAGGATTATTACCTCAATGAGATCTCACGCGACAAAGCCATTATAGAAAATCTTAATGATTCCCTTGAACTTGAAAAATTCGCCCGTCGCGAGTATTTCATGAAGAGGGATAATGAAGAGATCTTTATCATTGAGTATAAGGAGAAAGAAGATTAGGTTCTAAAAATGCGATTTTAGAGGTCCTTTAATTTGATGAAAATGAGAGAGAATTTATTCAATGAATTTGATGAAGTATCGGCAAAACAATGGAAGCAGAAGATACAGTACGACCTAAAAGGTGCCGATTACAACGAGAATCTTGTGTGGAAATCCCTGGACGGGATCAATGTTAAACCTTTTTACCACCAGGAAGAATCCCCCGAACCTGTACATCTAAGCACTCCCCTGCAGTGGAATATTACCGAGCAGATCTATGTCACTTCTGCTGAAAAAGCCAATAAAAGAGCTCATGAAGCTCTAAGGAAAGGTGCTGAAAGTATTTGGTTCATCCTACCAACAGAAGAAATCGAGCTGACCGAACTTTTCTCGGGATTCGATCTTTCAAAGATCCCGTTCTACCTGAAACCGGAATTTGCTTCTGAAGAGTTCTTCCTTCGTCTTAACGAAGAAGTTGGACCGGGATCACAGGTTTACCTTCAGTTTGACATTATTGGAAACCTTGCCCGCAGCGGAAACTGGTTCAAGGATCAAAAAGAAGATCATAAGGTATTGGACACCCTGCTCCAAAAATGTCAAAATTTAAAGTCCTTTCTTTCTGTAGATACGGGGCTTTATCAAAATGCCGGGGCGAATATTCCGCAGCAACTGGCATATGCCATGGCACATGTGAATGAATATTTTAATCACAATGCTCAAAATACAGAGGTGTCAAAAAAGGCAAAATTTCAGTTCCTTGTTGCGGTAGGGCCGAATTACTTTTTTGAAATTGCTAAACTAAGGGCTCTAAGATTATTATTTTCTACCCTTAGCCACGAGTACGGCCTGGACAGCGAATGTGACATCCTCGCGCAACCCACCCGCCGAAACAAAACACTTTACGACTTCAATGTGAACCTGCTCCGCACTACGACCGAATGTATGAGTGCAGTGCTGGGAGGTGCAAACAGCGTGTGCAACATGGCTTATGATGCCATTTATCACCGAAACAACAGCTTTGGTAGCCGCATTGCCCGTAATCAACTCCTTGTACTAAAGCACGAAAGCTATTTCGAGAAAGTTGCAAACCCCGCAGAAGGCAGCTATTATGTTGAAACACTCACTCATGAAATGGCCGATAAGGCGCTGGATATATTTAAGGATATTGAAAAAGGAGGGGGATTTGTGACGCAACTTAAAGAAGGAATTATACAAAAGAAAATTTCTGAAAGCGCGGCTAAAGAACAGGAAGAATTTGACGAAGGTAAGCTTGTACTTGTTGGCACCAATAAATACCCCAACCCACAGGATAAGATGAAAGAGGAGCTGGAGCTGTATCCTTTTGTGAAGCAAAAGCCGCGAAAGACATTACTTCAGCCGGTCATTGAAAAACGTTTATCAGAAAAATCAGAACAGGAAAGACTTAAGCAGGAAGAAAGTA
>CAYLZB010000031.1:0-18631 GCA_964388165.1 uncultured Flavobacteriaceae bacterium
CTGTAGTGCTGGGCGTGGATAAAGGAGTGAAATTCCTTAGTGAATGGAACATGAGGATAGCCATTCTACTCTTACTCCTGGTAGTGGTACTGGGGCCAACGATCTTCATTTTTCAGTCCTTCGTGCAGAACACTGGAAACTATTTTTACAGCTTTTTAGAGATCTCTACCTGGACCGAGAGCTATACGGGTAATGACTGGCAGAACGCCTGGACGGTCTTTTATTGGGGCTGGTGGATCGCCTGGTCACCTTTTGTCGGGATGTTCATTGCGCGGATTTCCAAAGGACGCAGCATCAGGGAATTTATCTTAGGGGTGCTTATTGTGCCTTCGCTCATTACATTTTTCTGGATCTCTGCCTTCGGAAGTACTTCCATTCAGCAGGCTCTTTTAGGAGACCAGACGATCATAAACGCGGTTGACGATAATGTGGCAACAGCACTCTTTGTATTCCTGGAGGATTTTCCTTTCGCCACAGTACTGAACATCATAGGGGTGATCCTGATCGCCGGCTTTTTCGTCACCTCTTCCGACTCGGGATCATTGGTGGTAGACAGTTTGACCTCGGGCGGAAAGATCGATGCCCCTGTGGGACAGCGTATCTTCTGGGCAGTGGCCGAAGGTGCGGTTGCAGCTGTCCTTCTTATAGGCGGGGGATTACAGGCGCTGCAAACAGCGTCCATAGTCACGGGCTTGCCCTTTGCCTTTATCCTGCTCTTCATGTGCTATTCGCTCTACACCGGGGTGCGGGATGAATATTTAAAAGCCGAAGAGAAAAAGGCCCAGAAGGAACTGGAGAGCTATGAAGAAGTCATTTCAGGCCTAATTAAAAAAAGAGGAGCAAACCATAAAGAAAATCAGTCATGAAAAAGATCAAGAATATACTAGTTGCCCTGGATCTTTCAGCTATAGATGAAAAATTGATCACTTACGCGTCTTTTATTGCTGAAAGACTGCAGGCAGAGAACGTGTATTTTGTACACAACATCAAGAAATATGAAATTTCCCAACTTTTTGAAGAACACCTGAAGGATGTGAACCTGGATGAGGTGATCGGGGATGAATTGAATGAGAAGGTAAAAACCCATTTTTCGGCTTCTGCCAACTGGGAGGTGCTTATTTCTGAAGATCCTTACAGCGAAACTTTACTCAAGTATATCGTCGATAAGTACAGGATAGATCTGGCCATTGTTGGTAATAAAAAACATGAAAAAGGCACCGGGGTAGTAAGCGGAAAACTATTACGCTTGTTAAAGTGCGATCTCCTGGCGGTACCGGCAACCGCAAAGGAAAAGTTGAACACGATCTGGGCCGGAACCGATTTTTCCCATGATTCCCGAAAGGTCTTCAGGGTCACAAAAGACCTTCAGGAAGGACAGAATGTAGATCTAAAAGTGGTGCATGTTTACAGCGTGCCCGTACAGTTCTCTCCTTATGTTTCTCCTGAATCCATGGGGCCAAAAGTGGAAAAGCATGTGAAGGAAAAATTCGAAAAGTTCCTGAAGAAGCTCAATTATTCTGAATCTATTGAACCGCTTATCTTCATGGGAAGGGAATCGGGAGCCGCGCAAAAGATCCTGGCGAACCTTAAAAATTCAGAAGTGGATATGCTGGTAGTTTCAGATAAAGGTGGCAATACCTTTTCTCCCTTTGCAGTGGGTACGGTGACCGAGGAGTTGTTCAATGCCAACCTTGATGTGCCTTTGTGGGTGGTTAAATAATCAAAGGGGGATCCGCGGATAATTCTGGATCTCCTTTTCATCATCTCCATTGACCCTGATGATTCGACTGGGCCGATGCTCCTTTGCAACTTTTTTAGCTTTCTCCACAGCATCTTCCTCTTTTTGGAAGGTTTGAACAAGCTTATTCTTATGGTCCAGAACCTGCCAACTGCCTTCGTTGGATTCCTTTTGTACCCGGTAGGTACGCTCCTTAATTACTTCCTCTTTATTCTTTACCAGCTCCAGGATCATCTTGCCGTCGCTAAAATATCCGCCGGGATAGAGCATAGGCAGCAGGGCAAAGAAAACATAATACATGGAGAAGTAGGTGAACTGGTAGGTGATCATACCCTCTTCCAGAACTTTATTCTGCACAAGTAGGATCACCGCTATGGTACTAAGGAGGTTAAAAAGCGCACCTCCCGAAAATATTAGAATATTGGCCAACTTTTCTTTGCGTTCGATATTCTCGTAGGTGCAGAAGCCGTACCAGAAATAATACTGGCGAATTTCAATGATCCCTTTTATAAACACGGGTTTTCCACTTCCCACAATGACCCTAATATTCTTTGCTCCCATGAGCCAGGCAAAGAAAACATGTCCTGCCTCATGGACAATTGAAATAATGGGCAGGACCAGGAAAAAGGCCAGCAGGAATTTTGGAATGTCGCTTATGCCGAACATCAATGGGTTTTAAAAGCTCATAATTTATGAAATTCAAAGCTGCGGGTTCTTAAATCCACTTTAAAGTTGCATGTCAAGATCAGGATCTCTGAAAAAACATATGCATATTTCTATCGGAATTAGGCACTGCATCCGGGTTTTTAAACTTTATTTTTTTCATGCCAATTTTACCTCAGTAACATCCTGTATAAGACCTCCATTCTGGCAGAATTTAATAAATTAGGGAAAGCTAAATCTATTTAAAGAATGCATTTCCCATTACTCCAGGACATTGTGGTATTACTCGGCTTTTCGGTAGTGGTGGTATTGCTGCTGCAAAGACTCAGGCTGCCTTCGGTACTGGGGTTTCTGGTTACAGGAATTATCATAGGTCCTTTTGGATTCGGGTTGATCGAAAATCCTGAGCAGGTTGAGCTACTTTCTGAGATCGGGGTAATTCTGTTAATGTTCGTCATTGGAATGGAACTCTCCATTAAGCAACTGGCTTCCATGAAGCGAACGGTCTTCTTTGGAGGATTTATGCAGGTAGGGCTAAGTATAGTGGTGACGGCTTTTATTTTTTATGTACTGGGCTTTTCATGGACTGAGGCAGTGTTCACCGGATTCCTTTTTTCTCTCTCCAGTACAGCCATTGTGCTGAAGATCCTGTATGACAGAAATGAGATCACCGCGCCTCACGGAAGAATGGCCCTCGGAATTCTCATTTTTCAGGACCTTATTGTAGTGCCCATGATGTTGTTCACTCCTATTATGGCAGGAAATTCAGGGAACGTCATTAATGAGGTTCTTTTCTTATTATTAAAAAGTGGACTCGTACTTGCCCTTACCTATGTTGGAGCAAAATATCTTGTTCCGCGTGCAATGTTCTTAATAGCACAAACTAAGAGCAAAGAACTTTTTCTTCTGGCTACCATTGCACTGTGTTTCACTGTTGCTTTTGTCACGGCTTCTGCCGGACTTTCCCTGGCTTTTGGGGCCTTTCTTGCCGGACTCATTATTTCTGAATCAGATTATAGTCACCAGGCCACAAGTACAATTCTACCTTTTAGGGAGCTATTTATCAGTTTCTTCTTTATATCAATAGGAATGCTGCTTGATCTGGACTTTTTTATGGCGAATGCAGGAATGATCCTGTTGATGGTCCTGGTAGTTTTTATACTCAAAGGAGGAGTGGTATCCCTCACTGCCCTGGCTTTGAAATATTCCATGAGAACGGTGATATTATCGGGTATGGCCTTGTTCCAGGTAGGGGAGTTTGCTTTTATACTTTCCAGGATAGGAATTGAGAACGATCTGCTGTCCCCACAAATGAATCAGTACTTCCTGTCAGTTTCAGTATTCACCATGTTACTCACACCATTTATATTCCTCTTTTCAGGAAATACAGCCAATTTTATATTGAGGAGGTTAGCACCCGGAGCAGGAGGTTACAAGGTAGATCGGGAAGTTTCTATTTCTGAAGAAAAAGCAAATGAACCCGAAGATCATTTGTTGATCATTGGATATGGGATCAACGGGACCAATCTGGCTAAAGCAGCGAAGTATGCAGATATACCCTATTTGGTTCTCGAACTTAATCCGCAGATCGTAAAAAGCGAAAAGGCAAAGGGCGAGCCTATAATCTATGGTGATGCCATGCAGGAACATATGCTCGAGGCCGTTAATGTGAAGAAGGCGAGGGTTGTGGTGGTGGCCATTTCAGATCCCAGGGCTACAAAGACAATTGTTTCGAATATCAGGCATTTATCACCCTCTGTACACATAGTTGTCAGGACTCGTTATGTAAAGGAGATCCAGAGCTTACTTGCATTGGGTGCCGATGAGGTCATTCCGGAAGAATTTGAAACTTCAATCGAAATCTTCTCGCGAGTATTGACCAACTTCCTTGTTCCAATTGATGAACTTGAAAGTCTGGTCGATTCCGTTAGGGCAGATAATTATCAGGTCTTTCAGTCGCGCAAACCAGTGAGAACCTTTAGTTCCTCAACAATTCCCGATTTCAAGATAAGCTGCGTAAGGGTAATGGCCGAAAGTGGCCCGGTAGTAGGAAAGACCATTGAAGAGGTAGATGTGAGAAAGAACTTTGGAGTCAATGTTTTAGCCATCTCCAGAAAAGGGAAAGTAATCAAAGCTGTTTTTCCAAGTGTAAAGCTTCTTAGAAATGACCTTGTTTTTGTAAGTGGTGACCAGGAGCATATAGATTCATTCTACAAAGCAGTAACCTAAAAGGCTGCCTTACATTTGGCAGCCTTTTACGTCTACTGGTCAAGGATCATTTAGCAATTACGATCCTTTCAAAGGAACGACCATCTGGTGTACTCAGCTTACATATATATGCACCCGGAGGAAGGCCGCTTCTGTCGAAGGTAACTTCATAATTTTGATTAGCCACAGCCATTCCACTATATAAAAGAGAAACAGCCTTACCTGAAAAATTGTACATCTCGACAAGTACCTGCGCATTGGCCTTCATTCTAAAGTAGATCTTTGCCTGATCCTGAATGGGGTTTGGTGCTACCTGAAGGGTTTCGAGAATTTCAGGTGAAATTGTTGAAGTTTCCAGGGCAGCAATTACAGGAGCCATGTAATCCCCCACGTAAAAAGGTCGCATCATGTCATGATCTTCATGAGATAGAATATGGCAGTGCCACACGTATTCACCTTCCTTGTCAAAAAGGGCTTTTACTCTTGCCACTTCTCCGGGGAATACTACAAAGGTGTCCTTACGTCCGGCGTTTTCAGGGGCCGGTGGCTTCGGCTGGCCTAATAACTCGATTGAGAAAGGGTCTTTAATCTCCCCGTTTTCTTCTTCAGAATTTTTATCTCCAAAGAAGGATTTCTTGACGTTGAACTTCTGAGTATTTATTACCTGAAAATGCACCAGGTGCAAATGGATGGGATGAGCATCGGGCGTAGTGTTGTAGATCTCCCATACTTCTGTTGCACCAAGGGCAGGATTTTCTGTTAGCTCATCCATGAAACTAAGGGCCCCTTTGTCTGCAGTTCCAAGGGAAGGCAACAACCTGCCATATTCATCCATTTCTTCAAACAGTACCAGCTCCCTTTTATTTGTAGGTCTTGCAGCTACAACAGGAGGTGTGTTGCGAAGAGTGGAGGGTATTACACTAGTGTCGGGATTGTTCAATGGGGTCACTACATTGAAAGCCATAATTATTCCGCTTGTGTGAGGATTAGGAGTATCCCCAAATGGATAAGGGGAGCGAGCATTGTTCTTCATTATAAGTCGCTGTCCCCAAAGTTCTGGTGCAGAGAAATCTACTATTACATCTATTCGTTCTCCGGGGCCTATTAGAATGTTGTTTCTTTTTAACGGCGCCTCCAATAATCCGCCATCCGAACCAATTTGGAAAAACTGAACTCCCGGAATTCGAAGATCATAGAACCGGGAGTCTGAACCGTTCAACAGTCGGAGCCGGTATTTTCTCGGTTGCACGTCAAGATAAGGCCAGGCTTTTCCGTTAACCAGTATGAAATCTCCAAACATTTCGGGGAGGATCGAATTATAGATCACATCATCATTTTCTTCACCTGGCATTGCAGAATGTTCATTATTTTCTTCTATCTCAAAAGTTTCTGAAGGATAGTACAATTGACCATCTGAGGTAAACGTCCTGTCCTGTATCGCCAGCGGGATCTCAAAATGTTCGATAGGAGAATTCTCATCCCCTGGATAGAGGGGTTGATCTTTAGGAAGATTTAATCCATCCTCATGATCATCCCTCAACAGATAAAAACCGGCTAAACCCGCATATACGTTTAGACGTGTAATGCCTATTACATGGTCGTGATACCATAGAGTAGCTGCTTCCTGGCTATTATCATATGTATAGGTACCCATGTTCGAATAGAAATTTGATCCCGTATATTTAAAGCCGGGGGTATACCATGCCTCGGGATGTCCATCACTGTCGGCATTGGTGTGGCCACCGTGGAGATGGGTGACGGTTGGAATTCCATTAAACTCTTTTCCGGGTTCAGGGAGTTTACCACCCATGTCGGTTCCGGCCCAGTGAATGCTTTTATCAATTGGGAAAAGATGATCCTCAGGGAGATGATTTCTCCATTTTACCGTGATAGGGATCTTAGTCCTTGCTTCAATGGTAGGGCCGGGATAGGTAACCTTACCGTCCGGTCCATAGCCCCAAACTTTAGTTATCTTCCCCATCGGGCTGCCATTCGAATGATAAAGGCCGAGGTCCTGGGTTGTTTGCTCAATGTAAACATCATAGTAATTTTCTCCCTGTGAAGGAGTCATGATCGCCGGGAAGGGAAGTGGATTTTCAAATTTAGGGTGGCGCACGGGATCAAGCAGACTTGTTTGAGAGAATAACTGGCCTGCCAACAAAAAGCCTAGCAGGAGCAGAAGCTTTTTTCCAAAGGGTAATAATTTTTCCATAAAGTGAAATTGTTAGGATTAAACTTTTGGGGGAGTGCAATCAAAAAGAACTTTCAGATCGTCAAAACCTGCGGAGGATACAGGTCTAAACATTTAATGGGGAGTGGTAATAAAAATATGACTTAATGATATTTCTAAACCTGATATAAGTCATGTAAAAGAATTTATTTCCTCCTTGGTTTAGAGAATTGAAAAAATTCAAATCAGCTTAAGTTCTTTCTTTTCTTGCATAAAGGATAGCCAACGAAAACGTTTGAAAAATAATTGGAAAACTGATCCTTATCATTCTTATCCCCGGCCTTGCATTGTACTTTTGAACTGTAAATTTAAAGTCTGAAAGATCAATGACAACCGCACCTCTTACCGATCTCGACATCGCAAAAAAAGTAGAACTCATTCCCATTACAGAAATTGCTAAAAAACTCGGTCTCGATCCCGACGAAATTGAAATGTATGGGAAATACAAGGCCAAGTTGCCACTTTCCAGAATAGACAAAAAGAAGATAGATACAGGAAACCTGATCCTGGTATCGGCGATCTCTCCGACCCCGGCAGGGGAGGGTAAGACTACGGTCTCCATAGGCCTTTCTGAAGCTATGAACAGACTGGGAAAGCAAACCACCGTCGTGCTAAGAGAGCCTTCATTGGGACCTGTGTTTGGGATCAAAGGGGGAGCAACCGGAGGAGGATATTCCCAGGTTCTCCCTATGGAAGATATTAATCTTCACTTTACCGGAGATTTTTCGGCCATTGAAAAGGCACACAACTTATTGGCAGCCCTTGTTGACAATAATATTCAATCTAAAACAAACAATCTGGGAATAGATCCCAGAACCGTTTCTCTTAAACGCGTGATGGATGTGAACGACCGTGCATTACGCAACATCGTTATTGGCCTTGGCGGAACAGGATCAGGGATCCCGAGAGAAAGCGGATTTGATATTACAGCGGCTTCAGAGATCATGGCTATCATGTGTCTTGCAGAAAATCTGGAGGATCTAAAAGGACGTTTGGGTAACATATTTATCGGCTACACCTTTGATAAGAAAGCTATTTATGCAAGAGATCTAAATGCAGAAGGTGCAATGGCTACGCTTCTCAAAGATGCTCTTAAACCAAACCTGGTACAGACCATGGAAGGTAACCCGGCAATTATTCACCTTGGACCCTTTGCAAATATTGCCCAGGGAACAAACTCTGTGATTGCTACCAGAATGGGGATGAGCCTTTCGAACTACACGGTTACTGAAGCCGGTTTTGGATTTGATCTCGGGGCAGAAAAATTCCTGGATATTAAATGCCAAAGTGCAGGATTAGCGCCAAAGGTTGTGGTAATGACCACTACCATTCGAGCTTTGAAATATCATGGAGGGGCACCACTTTCATCACTAACTATTCCCGATGTTGAGGCCCTGAAAAAAGGATTGCCCAACCTGGAGAAGCATTTGGAAAATGCCCTTCAGTTCAATATAACTCCCGTAATAGCCATCAATAAATTCTACAGTGACAGCGAGGAAGAGATACAGGTCATCCTCGATCTTGCCGAAAAATTAAACATCAAAGTCGCACTTTCGAATGGTTGGGCCAAAGGAGGTGAAGGGGCTTTGGAACTTGCTAAAAAGGTGGTTGAGGCAATTGAAGAGGGAAGATCAGATTTCAAGCCACTTTATAACTGGGATGATTCTGTTATCAATAAGATCGAAACTGTTGCAAAAAAGATCTACGGTGCAGATAAAGTAGAGTTTGGACCTAAAGCTAAAAAGGATCTTAAGAATATCATGGACCTGGGATTGGAGGGATTGCCTGTATGTATAGCCAAGACCCAAAAATCCCTATCAGACGACCCTAAATTGTTAGGAAGACCAAAAGGATTTACGCTAAGTGTAAGGGAAATAGAGATTGCTGCCGGAGCAGGATTTTTGATCCCTATCACCGGTGATATGATGCGTATGCCGGGCTTGCCTGCGCATCCTGCATCAGAGAACATAAATATTGATTTGGAAGGAAATATTTCGGGGCTAATTTAGGGGCAAGATCTATTACCTTCCATCTAAGATGAACCTTCCGGGGTAAACCCGGAAGGTTTTTTATTGTAATACCTCTTTTATCTCCTTTGGGAGCTGATCTTTAAGATGCTCCAACTGGTTTCCCTGTAGGAACCGGTCCAGGGAGTCGATGGTTATTGAAATGATCTCTTCTGTAGATTTGCTCCATGGGAAATCTTCTTCTCCATAACGCGCCTGTAAATTTTTAACTTCCTCCTTCATTTCTTCAATAGAGGAGTAATCTTTAGAAGGTTTTTCACTGTACTTCCAGCCTTCAACATAAATACCCTTGAAGATCATTGGCAGAGGATCCATGAGCTGCATGGATTCCCCAAGATGTATCCTGTCACGAAGTGTATGCATTACTGCCCGCCAAATTTTCAACACTCTTTCTTTTTCTTCAGGATGTCCCAGAGCCCTTGCAAGTTCATTTAAATAGTCATGAGCTTCTTTTGCAAATTTTTCAAAATTTAAATGAGATGCCATAATTTAGATTCTTTAGGTTCAATATTTTTTTCTTTTACAGAATATAAAAAAACTTCGGGGCGAAAGGAAATATATTGTGCAGTTTAACTTATTAAAAATTAGAATTTTACTGTTATAAAGTAAGTTGTTTTTGGATCAAAATGATATTTTTAAATTTCCGGTCCGGCGGAAATTTTCCTTCAGTTTTTCATATACCTTTGATTAAATTTTAAACACTCTAATGAAGAAATTTTTAGTTGTAAATAAACCCGAGAATTGGAAGCTTTCCCTTGAAAATATGGAAGTAATTTCGGCCCGGGATTATCTTACAAATTCCGCGTTTTCAACTCTAAAGAAGGCCCGGATATTTAATTTGTGCAAGGATTACTCTTACCAGAGTAAAGGTTATTATGTTTCCTTACTTGCCGAAGCCCGGGGGCATCTCCCAATACCCACTGTAATGAACCTGGTCGATCTTCGTGAACCTAAATTGGTGAAGATCGTATCTGATGAATTTGATGACCTCATACAGAAAAGTCTGAAGGGGATAAAATCTCCGGAGTTCACCCTGAGCATATATTTTGGCCAAAATGTGGCCCAAAAGTACCGTGAGTTGAGCGCTATGTTTCACCGGCATTTTCAGATCCCTTTTCTTAGGGTTAAGTTCTTTTATTCCAATAAGTGGAATATTAAATCTATCAAAGCTTTATCTGAAATTGAGATACCTGAGGAGCATAAGCCTGTAATGCACGATTTCGCGGTACAGTACTTTGCCAAGAAAAGGTACGATACACCCCGAAGTGAGACCTTCGAATATGACCTTGCGATCCTGGTACAGGATCATGATCCCGCACCGCCCAGCAATCAAAAGGCATTAAAGAAATTTGCAGAGCTGGCAGAAAAAATGAATTTCTATGTGGAATTTGTTTCTCCCAAAGACCTGTCCCGGCTTTCAGCTTTTGATGCGCTGTTCATAAGACAGAGCACCGAGGTCAACAACGAAGCCTATGCTTTTGCCCGTAAAGCCCAACAGGAAGATATTGCAATTGTCGATTATCCCGATGCCATTCTAAAGTGCTGTAATAAGGTCTTTATGGCAGAGGCTCTTGAAAATGCCGGTATTCCTACTCCCGTAACGATCATTGTGCACAAGGAAAATCGAAATAGTGTAATAGAAAAAACAGGACTTCCGTTAGTGCTAAAATCACCCGATTCAACCTTTTCCTTTGGGGTCAAAAAAGCATCAACCATCGAAGAATATGAGAAGCTGGTAGGGGAAATGCTTAAAGAATCTGAACTTATAATTGCGCAGGAATATACACCTTCAGATTATGACTGGCGCATTGGGATTCTCGATGATAAACCCATTTTTGCCTGCCGCTATTATATGGCCATAGGCCACTGGCAGATCTACAACTGGAATGCAAAAAAGAAAGATGACCAGGAAGGCAATGCAGATGTGATACCTATAGAAGAAGTTCCAAAAAAGATACTGGAAGCCGCATTGAAGTCGGCTAAAATTATGGGTAAAGGACTTTACGGAATTGATATCAAGGAAGTCAATGGAAAGCCGTTGGTGATCGAGATCAATGACAATCCCAATGTTGATTTTGGAGTTGAGGATCGCTATTATGGCGATAAGATCTATATTGACATTCTTACAGCCCTTAAGAACCGTCTTGAAAAGAAAATAGAATGAGTTATCACCTTTTTGAAGTCTATGGAATTGAACTGGAGTATATGCTGGTCAACTCCACAACCTACAAAGTCAATCCCATAGTTGATAAGTTACTTACTACTAAGCACGGCAGTCTCACCTCGGATGTTGAAAACGGCAAAATTGAATGGAGTAATGAACTGGTTGCCCATGTTGTAGAGCTGAAAACGAATGGTCCAACGGCCGATCTTGAAACTCTGGACGAACTTTTTGCTGATAATGTGCGGGAAGTAAATACCCTGCTCAAGGACTTTAGTAGTGAACTACTACCTACAGCTGCGCATCCCTTGATGCAACCGGACAAGGAAATGCAGTTGTGGCAACACAATTATAGCAAGATCTATGCACTGTATAACCGTGTGTTCGACTGTACCGGCCATGGGTGGAGCAATGTGCAGAGTATGCACATCAATTTGCCTTTTTCTGGGGATAAGGAATTTGAAAAGCTGCATGCTGCAATAAGGATCCTGTTACCAATAATTCCGGGGCTGAGCGCCAGTTCTCCTATTATTGAAGGTAAGTTCACCGGGTTCAAAGATGTTAGGATGCATGTTTACAAGACCAACCAAAAGGAGATACCCGAAATGACAGGAA
Source organism: uncultured Flavobacteriaceae bacterium (assembly GCA_964388165.1). Taxonomy (GTDB): domain Bacteria; phylum Bacteroidota; class Bacteroidia; order Flavobacteriales; family Flavobacteriaceae; genus Salinimicrobium. The sequence goes on from CAYLZB010000031.1 coordinate 11,643, forward strand.
AGGTGATCCCCGAACAATTATTTTCCAGAAAAGACTACCAGAATGGCATTTTTGATCCTATAAATAAAGCTATTAAACCTCATGATAAAGAAAATATCCTGGACCATCATTTTCTGAATTCCCGCGGTGCTATCGCGAGGTTTGACCGGGGAGCTATAGAAATTCGGGTGATCGATGTTCAGGAATGCCCTAAAGCCGATGTCGCTATCGCTGTTCTCATTATCGAAGCTTTAAAATTACTTGTGAGTGAAGAATTAATATCTCTTGAAGATCAAAAAAGCTGGCATGAAAATGACCTTTTTGAGATCTTTAATGAAGTAATTGTAGATGCTGAAGACACTGTGATCAAAAATCCGGCCTACGCCGCTATTTTTGACCTGCAGCCGAATGTAAAGATCCTTGACATTTGGAAAAGGTTATATTCTTTGGTGAAAGAAGACCTGTCTCCAAAACATCAGGAAAGCATAGAATTTCTGCTACAGCATGGCAGCCTGTCCACCAGGATCTTAGAAGCCTTGGGGACAGAGCCAACAGAAGAAGAAATTCTAAAGCTTTACAGGAAATTGGGAGCCTGTCTGCAGGAAAACAGGTTCTTTGTTAACACCCGGTGATCAATAAACAACTATGAAGCTAATTCTTACTTGCGAACACGCGGGAAATGAAATTCCGGAAAATTACCGGGAATTATTTTCCGGAGCTGAAGAAGTGCTGGAGACCCATCGCGGGTTTGACCCGGGAGCGCGGGATCTGTTCCGGCATCTTTCTGGTTTAGCTGTTTTCAGTCAGGATTATATGATAAGCAGGCTACTAGTAGAACCAAACCGGTCTCTGGGACATGCACAATTATTTTCAGAATTTACAGCTCCTTTACAGGAGTCTCAAAAAAAGGAAATCCTGGAGGAATTTTATCTTCCTTACCGGGAGTATGTGGAGGGGAGAATACAAAACCTACTTCAGGAAGGAACGGAAATACTGCACATTTCAGTTCATTCTTTTACACCGGTGCTCGACGGGGAGGTAAGAGATGCAGATATAGGTCTCCTGTTCGATCCCTCCCGAAGTTCCGAAAAAAGCTTCTGTGAAAAATTCAGAGAAAGTATTCTGCAGCAGGACGAGAGCCTAAATGTTCGCTTCAATTATCCTTATTTAGGAGTTGATGACGGCTTTACCACTTATCTCAGACAAAAATTTCCGCAGCAATACCTGGGAATAGAGCTGGAGGTGAACCAAAAATTCGCACGGGAGAATAAAATGGAAAAGCGCTTCAAAAATGACATTTTTGAAGCGCTTTCTAAAATACTTTCAGAAGCTGGATGATTATCCGTTTAAGGTAGAATCAAGTGTGATCTCAGCTTTTAGTAATTTGGAGATTGGACAATTTTCTTTTGCGTGTTTGACCAGCTCATCAAATTTTTCCTGTGAAATTCCGGGAACTTTAGCCTCCAAAGTAAGATGAGATCTCTTAACTGTTCCATCTTCAAAGGTGATCTCACATTTGGTTTCCAGTTCTACAGGATTAAAATCCTCCTTACTCAGGTTCGCGGAAAGCTGCATGGTAAAACAGCCGGCATGTGCAGCACCAATAAGCTCTTCGGGATTAGTACCGGGCTCATCCTCAAATCTCATTTTAAAGGAGTATGGAGTTTTTTTAAGAACCCCACTCTGAGTGGTTAGATTTCCTTTACCTTCTTTTATTGTTCCGTTCCAAACGGCAGTTGCATTTCTTTTCATATTATTATGGTTGTGTTATTAATTTTGCTCTTTTAGGGATTTCATATCAATTACGAACCTGTAACGTACATCGGCATTTAAGGTTCTTTCATAAGCTTCATTGATCTGGTCGATATTGATCATCTCCACATCTGAAACTATTCCATGCTCTGCACAATAATCCAGCATTTCCTGGGTCTCTTTTATGCCACCAACTAAAGAACCCACTAAACTTCTTCTTTTCATGATCAATGGGGCAGCAAGTACTTCTGAAGGTTTTGGTGGAATCCCCAGTAGTACCATCACACCATCTGTTTTGAGAAGGTTGAGATATTGATTGTAATCGTGTTGTGCTGAGACCGTGTTAATGATAAGATTGAACCGGCCCGCCATTTTTTTCATATTTTCCTCGTTGGTGGTAAGCTCAAAGTGAGCCGCCCCCAGTTCATTTGCATCCTGTTCTTTTTCGGGTGAACGACTTAGCATGGTCACCTCGGCTCCCATTGAAGAGGCAAGCTTTACTGCCATATGCCCAAGTCCGCCAAGACCTACTACTCCCACTTTGTCACCCTTTTTTACATTCCACCTGCGAAGAGGGGAAAAGGTCGTTATACCGGCACATAATAGCGGAGCAACTGCATTCAGCGGCAGCTTATCTGATATCTTTAGAACAAACTCTTCTTTCACCACTATGTGAGTGGAGTAGCCTCCATAAGTATGAACGTCTTTATCTAAAGGAGATGGTGAATTGTAAGTAGCTGTAGGACCATTAAGACAATACTGTTCCAGGCTATCTTCACAATTTTCACAATGCCCGCAGGAATCGACAAAACATCCAACTCCAACAGTATCCCCTTCTTTAAAGTTCTTTACTTCTTTTCCAGTACGGGTGACTTTACCCACGATCTCATGCCCGGGAACACAGGGATATTTTGTGCCTCCCCATTCATTCCGGGCGGTGTGAATATCCGAATGGCAAACCCCGCAGTACAGGATCTCCAACTCTACGTCTCCCGGGCCAGGTTCTGGCCGGTCAATAGAGAAAGGCTTAAGATCCTGATCGGCAGCCTGCGTAGCATAAGCTTTTACGTTTTTCATACCTGTTTTTTAAGGCTCTTGAAGATACGATTTTAGTTCAAAAGATAATAATCAAATCAGGTTAAAACTATTTTAAGTTCGTTGCGATAAAGAGAGGGAGAAAAAGAAAGTATTAATTAAGTAACAATATCTATTTAAAAAGAACTGCCCCGGGATTTTCCGGGGCAGTTCTTATTTATAATTGACTTGTTTTTAAGCTTTCTTCAAATAGATCACCGCCATTGGAGGCAAGGTAAGTGAAATTGAGTTTTCCTGCCGGTGTGCCGGTAATTCCTGACTTTCCACTTTCTCTGTATTTTTCACATTACTGCCGCCAAACCTGGCATCGTCACTGTTAAAGATCTCTTTCCAGCTTCCTGCTTCCTCAACTCCAATTCTATAGTTTTCCCTTGGCACAGGGGTGAAGTTGCAAACTACCAGAATGTTGTCTTTTGGATCATTTGCTTTTCTCAAAAAGCTGATGATACTATTTTCCTCATCATTAATGTCTACCCATTCAAAACCTTCATGGGAGAATGCCTTTTCGTAAAGAGCAGGTTCCTTTTTATAGAGTTTATTAAGCTCTTTAAAGGTTTCCTGTATTTGTCGATGTGGCTCCTCATTCGTTAGATGCCACTCCAAACTGGAGTCATGGTTCCATTCTGTAGTTTGTCCAAACTCTGCCCCCATGAACAGAAGTTTTGTTCCGGGGTGAGCAAACATATAGGAATAAAGGGTCCGAAGGTTTGCGAATTTGTTCCAATGGTCTCCCGGCATTTTATTAAGAATAGACTGTTTCCCATATACTACCTCATCATGGGAGAGGGGTAGCATGAAGTTTTCTGTAAAGGCATAGTTGGAACTAAATGTAATGGTGTTTTGGTGATACCTTCTATTGATTGGATCTTCACTAAAATATTTAAGGGTATCATGCATCCAGCCCATCATCCATTTCATTCCAAAACCAAGCCCGCCAATGTAAGTGGGTTTGGAGACCATTGGCCAGGCTGTAGATTCTTCGGCAATGGTCACTGCATCCGGAAACTCTTTGTAGACAACTTCATTGAATTCCTTAAGAAAGCTTATCGCCTCGAGATTTTCGTTGCCCCCAAATTCATTTGGATCCCATTCACCTTCTTTTCTGGAATAATCCAGGTAAAGCATAGAAGCAACAGCGTCCACTCTTAATCCGTCGGCATGGAATTTATCCAGCCAGAAAAGAGCGTTACTTATGAGGAAGGACCGTACTTCATTTCTTCCGTAGTTGAAGATATAACTTTGCCAATCGGGGTGGAAACCTTTTTTGGGATCGGCATGCTCGTATAGATAAGTGCCGTCAAAGTAGTGCAGTCCGTGAAGGTCTGATGGGAAGTGGGAGGGAACCCAATCCAGGATCACACCTATCCCTGCCTGGTGCAAGCTGTCTATGAGCTGCATGAACTCCTGTGGCGTTCCAAACCGACTGGAAGGAGCGAAATATCCGGTGACCTGGTAACCCCAGGACCCAAAGAACGGATGTTCCATTACAGGCATAAATTCCACGTGGGTGAAGCCCAGCTCCTTTATATATTTTGGTAGTTGCTCAGCAAGTTCGAGATATGTAAGCGAGCGAAGATCATCTTCGGGCACACGCTTCCAGGATCCAAGGTGTATTTCATATACCGACATTGGTTGTGGCTTCCCTTCCTTCTTCTGTCGGTCTTTCATCCATACCTTATCCTTCCAGGTGTTCTCAAGATCCCAGACTACAGATGCAGTATTAGGAGGAGTCTCCCATTGAAATGCAAAAGGATCTCCTTTTTCGGCTTCATAACCGTTGTTTGACCTAATAAAATATTTGTACAAACTGCCCTTTTTGGCACCCGGTATAAAGACCTCCCATATTCCGGAATTATCCCAACGGGCGTTCATAGGATGTGCCTCACGATCCCAGTTATTGAAATCCCCAACGACCGAAATCCTTTCTGCATTGGGAGCCCAAACTGCAAAGTACACTCCGTCGGTTCCCATATATTCCATGAGGTGAGAACCTAACTTGTTGTAAAGGTGATAATGTTTTCCTTCGCGGAACAGGTGGACGTCAAATTCGGTCAATAAAGTTGCCTCCACAGGTTTATCTGATGAAGACTTTTGCTCCTCTTTTTTGTTGGTGGTAAGATCTTCTACTTTTTTCCTGGCTTTTTGTGCTGCAGCTGCAATTTCTTCCTTATCAGGCAGGATTTCTTCAGCCTTTTTCTTCGCTTTTTCAGCCTGAGGAATGATCTTTTCGGCTAATTTTCCGGCTGCATCTTTTATGTCCTCGGGATCTGGAATGAGGTCTTTAGCCATCTTTTCCAGGTCTCTCTGAGTTCCTTTCTTGGGTGTGACCTTCTTCTTAAGGTTATCGGCCGTTTCTTTGGCAGCATCCTTAAGGTCATCTGATGGGGAAGTGTTAGGCAGCTTCATTTTTTCTTCGGCGCTTATGCCGGGAACTTTTTTGTGCCTCGACATCTTTTTTGGAGCCTTCTTTTCTGTCGGCTTTGGCTTTGCCTCTTCTGCTTTTTTCGCTGCACTTTTCTTTTTTGCCGTGGTTTTAGGAGTGGCAGTGATCTTTTTTTCAGCCGGTTTACGACCCTTCGTTCTCTTTTCGGGACTCTCGTCGGGAGAAGTGGTGACCTTGGTCGCCGGTGCAGCTACATCTGGTACCTCATCGTCTGTAAGAGGCTTTTGAAACTTAGCAGGTTTTGGAGAAGTATCTTCTTTTTTCTTTCCTGCAGACGTTTTTTTCGCTGTTTTCTTAGGTTTAGGATCGGCCGCAGCATCTGCATCAGGCATCTTTGTCTTTGGAAGCCCTGTCTTCAATTTGGTTGGCTTTTCTTCAGCCGTCGATTTAGATTTTGCTGAAGGTTTCTTCGTCTGCTTTTTTGGCTTAGGTGCGCCTGCAGCATCTGCATCGGGCATCTTTGTCTTAGGTAAGCCTGTATTTAATTCTGTCGACTTTTTTTCAGCCGAAGATTTAGACTTTGCTGAGGCTTTTTTAGACGCCGGATTTTTATCTGAAGCAGATTTAGCCGAAGTTGTCTTCTTGCTATCCGTCTTTTTTTTGGTGTTATCTCCAACTCCTTTTGGACCTTTAACCTGACCGGATTCTTCGGCAGTAGTTTTTCCTTTTTCTACAGGTCCTTTGGGAGCTTTTCCGCTTCCAGAAGTTTTCTTCTCTATATCTTTTTTATTGTTTTCTTTCTTAGCCATAATTTATTGTTTAATGCATGATTTAATTCCCCTTAGTGGGATCAAGACCCAATCTGGCCGGTTGTTCAATTCATAATTCATCTCATAAATTGCCTTTTCGAGCAGGAAGATCTGCATGAGTACTTCGGTATCTTCCTCGTCTGGTGGAATAAAGTCATTTTCCCCTACGTGCTCGTAATAGCCCTGAAGGAAAATTTTGGTAACAACATAATACCAGTTGTCGGCCCAGTTGTCCAGTTCTCCCTCCTTATTATGATCGTCAAGTTCAGATTCCATGATACTGCTATAGGCAGCATAGTGGAAGGAGCGAACCATTCCTGCTACATCGCGCAGCGGTGATCGCTTTAGCCTTCTTTCACTAAAGGATCTTGCAGGCTCTCCTTCAAAGTCAATGATCACAAAATCCTTTCCGGTCCACAATACCTGCCCCAGGTGATAATCCCCATGGGTTCTAATTTTCATGATAGGTATTTTATGGTCATATACCTTCCTGAAGGTTTTTAGGACGTCCGCTTTCATGTCCAGTACTTCCTGCGCTTCCTCCTGAATATGCTTCGGAAGGGTCTTAATGCTCTTCTGAAGGTTTTGGAAAGCATTACGCGTAAGTGACTGAAGGGAGGAGAACAGAGATCTTTGATAATGCAGGGAAAAAGGTTCGGGTTCAAAATCTTTCTCAGTCGGATTTGCAGCCAAAGCCTTGTGCATTTCGGCAGTTCTTTGTCCCAAGAGGAACATTCTTTCCGGAAAGACCATTCCGAGTAATTCCTTCATATTCTCCGAAAGGTCCTGGTAAGAATGGGGTTTTAAGGTGTGCTCTACCGGTTCAAATTCCTTGTCTTTTGGCATGGTCAATACCCTGTCAAAAAAGCGGTTTAGCGTATCCTTTGTATAATCCCAGGCATCGCCCTGGTTTGGTACAAGATCCTGCATCATTCCCAATACTATAATATTCTTGGCATCGGGCTTATATT